>JANNWU010000536.1:0-7583 GCA_031408755.1 Gemmatimonadaceae bacterium
CTCGGGTAGCCACCAGCGCCGTTGAACCAGATGTGATGCTCGTACGCGACTGTCGACGCGAGAGCATTTCCACTACCGCGCTGGCTGAGAATCTTCGCGCCTTCCGTTGGATGCGACTTCATGAAACCAAATTCCTCGTCGGTCAACTTCCCGGGTTTCACCAGAATATCCAACGGGACTTTCACTTTGCCAATGTCGTGCAGCAGCGCGGCCGTACCAATTGCACGGACCTGCGCGCCATCTAAGCCCAGCTCTTCGCTTAGTCCAATTGATAGCATTGCCACGTTGCATGAATGCGTTGTGGTGTACTGATCAAACGTCTTCAGTTCAAGCAACGGCAGCACCAGATGCTGCTCACGATGAATGGTGACCGCAAGTCCATGCACAATCGCTTCCACTTCGGCCATTGGTACGGCGCGCCCAGCAGATACTTCTTCGTGGACGAAGCCAATCGCGTCGGTTTCCTCAACCAGCGTGGTCAGCGTGAGTGATTCCACGACAGACGCGAGTGTCTCTTGCACGTCAGACTCCGCACTGGCCACCGTGAGGCCACCAATGCGAATGCCCTGACACGACCACGACGGCTGCATGTTACCGCCCATCGTCAGCCGGACGCGTAACGCGGCAAGCAGGCTTTGCAAATCAGCGCCGTTTGGCGCTTGCGCCGCATCAATTTCCAGACGCTGAATTCCTACCGCCGCCAGTCGTGAACTCCAATCCCAGGCACGAAGTTCAGTCATGACGCGCGTCCCGATGACAATGTCTCCGTCAACAAGCGACATCTTCAGGTCGCCTTGATCGTTGAGCATCTGCAGCATCGACTCGTGCGTGCGCGCGAGTACCGTATCCCGGATGGGGTGCTCGTCGCCATATAGCGACATCGTGGCAAGGGCTTGGCCAAGTGTGTTGAGGAACTTGATCACGCTGTTCATCGAATCACCGGCGTGCCCATGTACGGAGTGGGGACGCGCCAATTTGCGTCACCCTTCACGGTGCGCCCAAGCGCCAAAGCATCAGCCACCACCGGGTCCTCAGCGTAGTGCGCCTGCAGTGAATTGAGCGCAGTGGCGGTCAGCACACTCGGCTTCACGAGCACAGCGCGTCGAAGGAAACGCGTGCGGGTGATCACGATGTCCAGTAGCCAATCGCGCACTGTGTTGAACTTTGTGGCAGCGACGGCTCTGATCGCGATGACGCGAAGTGCATCTTTGTGCGAGGCTTCATCCACGTAGCGCATCAGGTAGCCGGCAGCACCCGTCGACAGAGCATGCTTCTTGCCCGCATGTGGTGCGTGCAAGTAGTGATTTAGATAGTGCAGCACAACCTCGGCCACGCGCTCGTCTGCGTCCAGCAATCCACGGCGGATCGCTGCGTCGCGCACTGCGTCGACATTCAGCAGCATTCGAATCGCTTCCACGCGAACCTGTGGATTTTCATGGTCAACAAAGCGCATCATTGCACCGATGTCGCTGTTGCCTTCTTGCACGATAATCAGGTCACGCAACATGCCGAGAAGATTGCGCGCGAAGAACCAACTCGCGCCGTCTAATCTCGCAATCAGGATGGGTCGTAGTGACTCACCGTGCTCGCGCAGGCGCACCATAATTAACTCTCTCGACTCGCGGCACTCGGCTGCAGACAACGCGTCGAGGAGTGTGTCGATCATTGTATCGTCAGTGGTTTGCAGCAAGCTACGCGCAGCCACCGGATTGACTGGATTCGCCAAGAGGACGCGTTTAATTGCATCCGGCGCCATCACACGCGCACGTAATGCCTGCGCACTTTCACTGTCGCCCGACGCCTCAATCCATGACAAGAGATCCGACAATCCGCCGTTCGCTGTTACCGCTTCGGCCGCGGCTAGAGCGTCCTCACCAATGACATCAATCTCCAGCGCCATCTGCACAATGCGCGACGATTCCGTGAGCCCCGCTGCATCGCGCTCCGGCGACTCGCCAAGCGCTGCGGCTGTCGCCTCGTGTACGAGCGCAATGCGGTCCAGCAACTTGATGTGCTCGTCGGGATTTGGGTCGCTCAGCACCCATCCCTCTACCAACTCCTTCGCCGCTCCGCGAAATGACGCGTCAGTCAAACCTTCGCGCTTATTCACCGCGTGCTGTGACAGCTTTGTCATCAACCGTAGCAGATGATGCGACAGCTCTTGCTCCGTGGCACGCGCGGCAACCTGCAGCCAGTTGCTGACCGCGAGCACGGGCAACACATCGACCACTTGGAGCACAAAGTCCTTCTGCTCCGCGCGCTGCCCAAGTCCGCGAATGATTGGTGCGAACGACGAATCGCCCAACCGCTCGATCACTGCGTGAAGGCGTTCGCCAATGCGCGCGCGCAACTCTGGTGGCGCTTGTGCACCCTGCGCGGCCAGGTGCATCAGTGCGACAGCCGTACGTCGTGCAAACTCAGGTTGTGCGACGAGTTGCTGCAGCGAATCCGCGATGTCATTGACCTGCGCTTCCTCACGAAGCATCACGTCGAACGCTGCATCTTCGTTACCCGCAGCCGCAGAAACATCGGCATTGCGTGCGGTGCCAAACCCATACTGACGACCCGTACCATCAGCTGCGATCTGGGCCAGCGCCATCCACAGCGCGCTCACTGATGCGTCAGCTGCGGCATCGGCAGCGCCCAACATCAGCGCATCGTAGGCGAGTCGGCCAATAATGATGCCGCTGATGGACGGTGTTGTCGCGAGCGTCGGGTCTTGCTCACGTTCTTTCTCAGGATCTACGGAAAGCCATTGGCCGAGCTCTTGGAGCTTTGCGAGATCCACACCGGCATGAAAGGTGAGCGCACCAACGCCGCGACGGTGGAGGCGACCCGCCACCTCTTTCGTGATATTGGCGGCCGCGGGAAACGGCTGACCATTTAGCAGGAGTTCGTGTTTCGCGACACCGATCGTGAATGATGAACGCGTCGCAAACACCCCATCCAACGCATCAATCGCCTCATGCTCCGTCTTGAGCACCATTGGGTGCAGACCGCCATAGGTGCGGCGACGGCTCAGCGCCACATTCAATCGGTTGATGAACGTGAGCAAGAGAGCATCCCCCGGCTGTGCGGTGATGCTCGTTGACGAGATGGGGGTTGGAGCCCGCCGGTAGGTGGGAGCTGTCATTAACGCAATGACGGCTCACCCCGGTCTGGGTCACGATTGGAAGGGTACGTCGCGCGCCTCGCGGACGCCCCCACCCCCAATGGATGTAAATCGCACCGCTGGAAAGGCGCTTACAGAGCGCCCAAGCGCGCTTCGCAGGCTCCGCGGTCTAAGCGGCGTTACCGGATCCGGCTTGCCGCCGACATGCGTTAGGTAGGCAACACTCCTGAGCCTTACCGGATCGGCTTGCCGCGCTTGCTGGGAATTGGTGTCTGAATGATCCCTGCGCTATCGGCAACCGCAGCCGCGCCTTGCAGTGCTGCAGTGGGAGCCCCCTTCGCTGCAGTAGCCCCGGAGGCCCTGACAGCGCTGTTCTGCTTCGCCTTCGGTGCTCGAATGAAATGCACTGTGAGCGAATCACTTTCGCGTTGGGTCGCTGCGTTACGTGACGGTGCGCTAGTCACCACGCCAGTTTGAGTCTGTTGCGATTGCGCGGTGCTCACCAAGCCAAGCGAGAACAGCGACAAAGCCGCGACGCGAACGACCATGAAACAGGTATCAGATTTCATTGTGCGGCTCCGGATGTCGAATCGCTGCGGCGCGCGGAATCACGCACCGTCCACTGCATGGTATTGGCGACAGAATCCACCAGCACTGCGAGTTTGCCGAGTACGCGCGGATGATCAAGACAGCCAAGGTAGACGCGCACGCGGTGCGAGGTTGTTGCGGATCGCGTGGCAAGCATCATCGTTGGCATGTCCGTCGCGTCGGCTCCACAGGCTTTCGAGCCCAGTGTAATGTCGGCCGGGATCTTCGCAAAACCGGAATCAACAAATTGCGTGTAGAGCGCAGAAACGGCCGTCGCCGGCACGCGTCCGAAATGCACACCAAGGCGATGCACGAACTGCGTTCCGGTGTACATAACACGCCCATCGGAATACAGCGACACTTGGTAAATTGGGCAGCCGCCGAGGCACGCACCGCGCGACAATTCAATCGCCGGAAGTGTATCGTTGGCGACGAGAAGCGCAGCAGTATCTGATTGCGTTCGCGGCGATGCGCAACTGAGAAGCGTCAACGCTGCTCCGATGAGTAGCCTCGTGTTCAAGGCGCACCGCCTAACGTCAACGCGCGCGTAGAACTGCTGACACCATCGGAGAGCAGTGCTTCCAACTCTCCAGGCGAGCTCGTGGTGACCGTCAGTTCACCTTTGCGCCCAATGCCCAGAACGCGATGCGTCTGCTTGTGACGCACAATTATGGAAGGGTATCGCGACGCGTTCCACGTTACGCTCAAGCGGCCAGCGCCCACAGCATTCGCGCTGAGCTGTGGATCTGCATCAACCCGAAGATTGACGCCGTTCGGCGCACCAACGTACGTGCCAGTGCGCACGCGGACTGCAGCTCGCGTTCCGCCAAAGGCTTCACGAACCGTCACGCGTGCGACGGGTCCAGACACGGTCGCGTCATACGGGACTGCAATTGAGAAGGTTTGCGCGATCACGTTCCCGTCGGCAACATCGCGCCCGTTGAAGCGATGGCTAAAAAGAACGCGTCCGTCGCTCCCGAGTCCTTCTGCGACGAATCGTCCATTTGATACTGCGAGCGTTGTACGCGACTTGTCAGCAAAGATCGGATCAACCGCAACCTCACCATCCAGCAATGAGCCATTGATCAGTAGCACGGGCATTGGTTGGCTTGCCACAGTTTGCGTGGTTGTGATCGCACCGCTTCGCAAATACGAGAGCACGCCGAGGTACGTGTATGGGCTGGTCCACGTGTCATCGCAGTAGCCCATGATGTCACCCGTGCTGGCTGGAATCATCACGTTGCGCAAAATGTCAAACCCAAACGCGCCGAGCTTACCATCAGCCTGCGGATAGTTCTGATCGACGCCAGCGGGTGCGCCGCACGTTGGTGACGGTGCGTGGCGTCGACCGAAACTATGCCCAAACTCGTGCGTGAATGTTTCCGTTGCTTTGTTGTCTGGAGCACTCACGCCAACGCCGGCAAAGCCGCTGATTGTCGCGATACCGACAATGCCCGGCGCTGCGCGTTGATTCAAGACACCGTAGTAGTACGCCGTACTTCCTTCCAACGCGCGCAGTGTCTCCATTTCGCGCAACATTCCAATCCACGACGTCGCGTCAGTGAGCGGCGAAAGGTCTGTGACGTAGTCGGCGTGCACCACCGGATTGAACTGTGCCACGGGAAACATGCGCGGCAGAAGTGCTGCGATATCAGTGTTTCGCGGACCAGTGAGTCCACCGGTTCGGTGCTGGATCGGAACCAATTGCACGGTGACCGTTGGCACACTTACGAGACGAATCGCTTTCGATTCGCCGGTTAGCGGCCATGCATTATCACCTTCGTTTGATTCAGCGATCGCGTTGGCGGGATCGACATCGGCGACAATGCTGATTCCATCGCGCAGCATACCTTGTGGGATCGTGATGTTTGCAGCGCAGCACGATTCGTCGGTGGCTGTCGCAGCGGTAGCCGTGCCGGTGAGCGTACCGATGACTGCTCCACCGCTGTAGATGCGCAGGCGAACCGTGGTGATACCAATACCGCTGGTGCTGCCGCGGACGAAGACGCGCGCGAGCGTCGCACGATTCGCAACGAGTGGAACGCGACTGTCCTGTGTCTGCACCGACTGCGTGAGGTAGACCAGTGGAACATCAAGGTTGAGCAACCCAAGTGCACCGACGCTGATTGCCGATTGCGCCGTTTTTGAGGCGTCCGCCGAAGCCGTTGCTGTGATCACCGCATCGCCAGCAGTGATTGCGCGAACCAATCCTGTCGAACTGACGGTCGCGATGGTGGGTGCGCCGCTGCGCCACAGGACCGAAGTGTTCGCACTACCCGTCACAGTCGCCGTAAGCTGCTGCGTTGCGCCCGGTGCCAGCGCTACGGTGGTCGGCGTAACCGTGATTGCAATACCGGCAGGCGCCGTACCGCTGGCCGTGAGTTGGAAGATGCCGGTTTGGCCGGAGGACGCGGTGTTTGCCGTGACGATGTAGTCGCCTGGCTGAAAAGTCTGCAGGATCTGTGCGTCGAGCCCGGGACCACTGTCATCATCTTCAAACAGCGTCGCGCTTTCACCTACACGTTGTACAATCAGGTATGGGTCTAGCGCGGTGCTGCTCATATCGAGTCGGACCGGGCCAGCGGTTGCAACGTTGAAGCGAAAACGTTTCGCAAAACTTCCGTCGTTCAAAGCGCACGAACTGGCTGACAGTGTGTCAATCGCTGGCGTTCCAGCTGTCAACACGCGATCCGCGCCGCAAGGATCGATGGTGCCGGCGAGTGTGAGCGTGTATGCACCTGTGTCGCGTGCGGTGACTGCGTTGGCGCTTAATACGTAGCGACCGGGCGCGAGCGAGGTCACAATGCGTGCATTGCCGCCGGGCAAGCTGTTGTTGTCGCGCGCAATCAGTTCACCACTCGTGCTCTCAAGAAAAATGAACGCATCAACAATCGTACTGCGCATTGATGCCGTGAGTACGGTCGTTGTCGCGACCGTTAACGCATACCGGTCCGCGTACGTAGAATCACCAAGTACGCACGCTGCGGCGGTCAGCGTACCGTTGATCGTTGCCGGAATCACGGCAGGTGTTGCGCCAATGCACACACCGGATCCGCGTACAACGGAGAGCTGATATCCGCCGGTCTGTCCGGGGTCAAAAGTATTCGCAACGATCACGTACCGCCCTGCGCTCAGCACCTGCTCAATGCGCGCATTCTGCCCACCGTTGCCATCGTCATTCGTGGTGATAACGGCAGACGTCGTCCCGTTCTGCAAAATTAGATACGCGTCAAACGAACCACTCGAGAGACTGATGCGAATCGGAGTTGTCTCTGTCAATGTCAGGACGAACTTGTCAGCGTAACTCGTGTCGACAAGTTGACAGTCGAGCAACGAGATATCGCCAACCACCAATTGCCCAACGGCGATTGGCGTGACCGCGTCACAGCGTTGCGACACCGGCGGCGCGACGGCGAGCGTTGCGGTGCCGCTCCTGCCGTCAACCGTCGCCGTCACATTCGCAGTTCCGGTCGCGACACCCGTCACAAGCCCATTCGCATCCACCGTCGCGAAGTTGGGTTGCAGTGACGCCCAGACAGGCTGCTTCCCGACTAGTGGCAGACCGGCCGCGTCGGTGACTGCGGCCGCAAGTTGTAGCGTGCTGCCGGGCGCCAGCGTACCGGCGTTGGGGCTCACTCGCACATTGGCCACTGGCTGCGGACGCGGCTGCGGATCGGGGTCCTTGCTGTCTCCGCCGCAAGCAGACAGCACGAATGCCGTCGCGGCAACGAAGAATCTCAGCCAAGCCATTGTTCGGTGGATCGGAGGGGAGTGCCGAGTGACGACTCGAAAGCTGTTGTTACACTAAACGACAGTACCCGAAAACGTTTCACCTCTCGCCTCGGGCCATCCCCTCGCTACGAGCGACTTAGGCCGATCGGAC
>JANNWU010000537.1:0-13009 GCA_031408755.1 Gemmatimonadaceae bacterium
ACCAGCAATTGCAGACAGCACAATTAGCGCAACGCCATCAACGCCCGAGGCAACAACAAGCAGCGGCACTCCGCAAAGCAACGCCAGTGAAGGCAGAATGCCGTAGCCCATTCCGCGACGCTGCAGCACTTCGTTGGGTGATTCATCGCGCTGCGTGATTACGTGAACCGTGTCAACTGAACCCGGCGCATCAATCTTAGCCTCAGATGCGTTCGTAGCCGCGGCTGCCTGAGTAGTTGTCGACGCGTCACGCACCGGCATCGCGGCACCAGCCTCCCACTGCGCCTTACTTTCTGCGCGTGCCCGCGTGCGCTCAGCGCCTCCGGCAATATCAAACGAATCATTCAGCGCGATTACCAGCGCAAACTTTTTTGTCAGCACTACCTGCGCGCTGTTCTGCTCCTGCAAAAACGCTTCAGCATCGTACGGCAACACAACTTCCACACCCGCGATCGTGTCGTGCAGCTGCTCGGCACCATTCGACACAGCGATTCCGTGGCGGTGAAACTTTCCACGCAATGCAAACACACCTTCGCGATCAATTGGGACGCGAATCGATGGTCGGAATGGATTTACGAGTAGCGGCGATAGCAGCTCTCGTTCTCCAGCAGTCAGCGTCCGGATTGGTGTTGCTCCATCACGGAACTCGTTCAGCAAAGCTTTGCTGGTGCTTCGGCGGGTGAGGTAGCGAATTGCACTCACAACAGAGATGCCGAGGACCGCGATCTGAAAGACGAGTAAGAGCGTGTTCATTAGCGCGTCAAAGGGTAGAGCTTGCGGCGCAGCGCCCACCGACCTGAGCAGTGGCAGCCCTTCGTGTTTCTCATTATCGGAAAGAAGCCTCCATCGGACTTCGTTGCAAAGACGGAGGTATTTCAGACGTTTTCGTTCCACCGTGCTGGTCAGTTCGCTGTGACATCTCGCATGACAATTGCTGCCCAACACTTGCGCATGGGCCCGCCGAGCGCGAGCATGCGCAGCGCGCCGACGGCGGTGCGTTCTCTATCTACCCGTCGGTCCATTTATCGGAGTTGCAAATATGGCGTCATTCCTCGACGAGGCCACGAGCCTCCTCAGCCCGGAACTCCTCGGGAAAGCAGCATCGGCCTTCGGTGTTCCAGCCGACGGCATTCAGAAGGCAATGAGCGCAGCGATGCCGACCATTCTTGGCGCTGTCGCTGGGAAAGCAGGCGACTCGGGCTTCATGGGCAAGCTCTTTGAGATGGCAACCAGCTCATCGAACTCAGCAGCACCTGGCGCATCGGCAATGGATCTGTTGTCGACAGTCGCTGGCGGCGGCAGCTCACCGATGATGGACATGGGTAAGAAGCTTGTCGGCGGCCTCTTTGGCGGCTCAGGCGACGGCATCGCGAGCGCGATTGGCCGAATGGCGGGCGTTGGCGGAGCTGGTTCAGGCATCATGGGCACCGTAGGCGCGCTTGCAATCAGCATGATCGGCAACCGCGTTCGCTCGGGCGGACTGAATGTGGGTTCGCTAGCCAACACGTTGATGGGCGAGAAGGATTCGTTGATGAAGGCCGTGCCGGGTCCGATCGCTGCGCTGATGGGCGCGGGCGAGATGGCTGGTGCTGCGAAGGCCGCGACCGGTGCTGCCGCCGGTGCTGCGATGGGCGCGGCGCGTGGAGCCGCGGCGCAAGTCACTCCGAGCCGCAGCCCGCTGATTCCGTTGCTTGGTTTGGCTGCGGTTGCACTCGGCGCATGGTGGTTTATGGGTCGCAACAAAGCTGCTGACGTTGCAGTGCCGGCCGCTCCGACCATCGAGGCACCCGCAGCAGTTGTCATGCCGGCTGGGATGCAGATGATCAAGTTGCCTGACGGCACTGAGATTCAGGCGTCAACAACTGGGATCGAATCGCAGTTGGTGGCATTCATTCAAGATGCGACCAAGCCGGTCGACAAGACGACGTGGTTCGACTTTGATCGCCTGTTGTTCGAAACCGGCTCATCAAAGTTGCAGGCCTCTTCAATGGCGCAGTTGACGAATATCGCCGCAATCATGAAGGCGTTCCCGAATGTGAAGCTGAAGGTCGGCGGTTACACGGACAACGTTGGTCGGGCAGCAGCGAACATGAAGTTATCGGCTGATCGCGCCACTGCGGCGAAGGCCGAGTTGGTGACGATGGGCGTGGCAGCCGATCGTTTGGAAGCAGAAGGCTACGGCGACACCGTGGCGATTGCTCCGAATACGACAGAAGAAGGTCGTGCGAAGAACCGTCGTACGTCGGCGCGCGTCAGCGCGAAGTAAGGTGTAGTTGTCGGCGATGGGAACATCGCCAGCGCTATTCGTAAACACGCCGCGTCCGCATTTTGCGGGCGCGGCGTGTTTTTGCTAAGTCAGTGAATCAGTAAATCGGTGAATCGGTGAATCGGTGAATCGGTGACTCAGTAAATAGGTGAATCAGTGAATCGGTGACTCAGTAAATAGGTGACTCAGTGAATCAGTGAATCGGTGAATCGGTGAATCGGTGAATGAGTAAATCAGTCAGGCAGTGAATCGGCGAGCTGATAAATCGGTAAACCGGCGCGAACGTCTGCGTTACCTATCGCCACATTGAACGCATGCCGGAGACCGTCGCGTATTGCAGTTTCACCGCTGGACCGCGCACGACAAATCGCATTTCGGTAAAATCTGTCGACGGGAAGAGGATGTCTGTGACGGCCGTCGCGCCGCCGTCGTCAAAGAGTTCAATGGACGCTTTGTCGATGTATAAATGCATGCGGACAAGGGAGTCGGTCATGACACGAGGCGCATAGTGAACGCGCGTTCCGAACTTCGGCGAGAATTTCTGCGGAAGCGCAGTTCGATCACTGTAGAATCGACTGGTGACCGCATCGTACCCAACGCGGTAGACTTCGCCTGCACTGTTCGAGAGTTCGACTGCAATGTCAGAACGTTTGTCGTCACCGATCAGCACTTCAAAATCGAGCTCTGTAGTTGCCGCTGTTGTACCGCGCGGAATGCGGATCACCTGTGTGCCGCTGAGCCTTTGCGCGGGTAGAGTATTGGTTTCGCCGCGCAAAAGCCTCAGCTCTCTAACTGGCGCTGAGAAAATTCGCAGCCCTTTTGGTGTTCGCTGCAGCGAGAGTGAACGTGGGACAGTCATCGCGCTGCGCCACGCGTCGGTAGGTACAACCGTCGCGTAATCCCAATTGCTCATCCAACCAATGAACAATCGACGACCGTCTTCGGCTGGAAGATCGGACCACGTAACACCAGCGTAATTGTCTCGCCCGTGATCAAGCCACACGCCGCGCGACGAGTCGGCGGCAGTCGCAATCACATCAGCCGCAAACGTCGTGTCGAGTGCGAACGTAGATCCATCAAATGTGCCGACGAAATATTGCGTCGCTGATCCGCCGTTTGGTCCACCTGGATTCATGCTCACCATCAGCACCCATCGTTTCTCGTTCGTCCCTTCAATCTTGATTGCGAATAAATCAGGGCATTCCCACACACCGCCGTGCGCGCCGAGTGTCTGTCCAAAGTCACTCACGCGTTCCCACTCGCGCAAATTGTACGAGGCGAGGAACTGAATCTGATTGCCTGCGGCGAGCACCATGATCCAACGCTGCGACTCTTCGTGCCAAATCACTTTTGGATCGCGCATATCGCGAATGCCCGGATTGGGCACCACGGGATTGCCCGCAAATTTTGTCCAAGTCCGACCGCGATCGTTGCTGTACGCGACGCCTTGCGACTGGAACACCGTAGCCCCCGCCTTCTCTTTCACCATGTCGTGGTACGTGAACATGGCGACAAGTGGCGGCTTTCCATCAACACCGAAGCCACTCGTGTTCTTCCAATCGACAACGGCGCTGCCGGAAAAAATCAGGCCGAGTGAGTCAGGTGCGAGCGCGATTGGCAGATGCTCCCAGTGCACAAGATCGGTGCTGACTGCATGCCCCCAGTGCATTGGTCCCCAGACGGTACTATCGGGATAATGCTGATAGAACAGATGGTATTCGCCGTCGAAGAACACCATGCCGTTGGGGTCGTTCATCCACTTCGCTGGTGGCGTAAAGTGGTAGCTGGGGCGATGTGGTTCGGTGTAGGCGGTGGACGCGACGCGCGGTGTGAGCACGGTTGCGGGCGATCGCGGCGGCGCGAGTTGGCAGGCGGAGAGGAGCGCGAGCAAGACCGCACCCAAGAAGCGTCGCGTGATGCGCACGACTCTGCGCGTCCGACTGTCTACTGCAGATATTGACGTCCGACGACGATGAACTATCACGTTCTCAAAACTCAATATCATCCCCAATCCTTCCACCCGCCTCCGCCTCGAACCGCGCTTCGTGAACCTCCCTGTACTGCTCATGCCACGCGCCAATCTTCCGCAGCAGATCAGAATTACTGGTATGCGCGCCATTCATCTCGGCCATGTAGTGCATACCAGCTTGGCTGTAGTCCATCAGCGTCAGACCGCGCTCTGTCAATGCGCTGGTGGGATCAATACCAAACTGACTCGCCGCGCTGAAGAGATTCTGCACGTCGATAAACTGCTCCATGCTAATAATCTTCAGCACCGCATCATTCGACGTTTGCGTCGCTGCTCCAGCGTACTTTCCCTGCGCTGGATTCTGATACACTTCGCCAAGTTGCGTGACTAACACGAACTCGTGATCGTTCGCCATGGCGCGCTCAAAATGCTTGCAGGCCTCGTCCCATTGCGGACTTTCAATACCCAACACCGGCAGCAGATCAGCAAGCTGCTTCCCCTGCACAAGAAAGGCATTCGTTGCGCAATAATCGATAAACGTAATACCGTGGATCGTATCAGCCATGTTGATCAGAGCTCATCAAGTAGAGTGCATTTCTTCGCCTTATACTCAGCTTCATCAATCAAGCCTTTGTCAAACAACGCCTTCAGCTTTGTGAGCTTTGCATCAATATCCGTCGGCTGCGCAGTTGCACCAGTTCCAAATGCGGCGCCAATTACTGCACCAGCACCAAGCTGCACGCCGGCACCAGTTAAACCACCTTCATTCCGCGCCGCGTCGCGCAGTGCACTTAACTGTTCCTTCTCCACATACGACAAGCCAACTTCACGCGCCGCACGATTCGCTGCCGTCATATCGGCAATTGAACCAATCCGCGTCAGCGTGTCGTTATCGAAGCCGGTGCCCTCCAAACGGAAGTCGATCACGTCAAAGCCCAACCCGCTAAAAATGTCGTGCGTCGCGGTCAGGCATGCCGCCGCAATCGCATTTCGATTTGAGTCGATCTCCGCGTACGAAAACTTTGCATTGGCGAGATAGTCGGACATCGGCTGCCCAATGCGGGAGAGCAGCACGGACCGAAGCTCGTCGACAGAATAGTGCGACTCGCCCGCGACGATATTGCGGAAGAAGTACTCGGCGTTGCTGATCCGCATGGAATAGTTGCCAAACGCACTCAGCGAAACCGGAAAACCATACGCCGGATCCAGATACTTAATCGGCGACACGGTGCCCCATCGACAATTCATCACGTCTGCACGACGGTAGAACCAAATGCCCGTCTTGTGTTCGCTCTCAAAGCGCTGCAGGATCTTCGACAGTGTGGTGATGAACGGAGAGTTGCCTGTCTTCAGATCGTAGCTGCCTTCCTCGTCCATGATCGATTCAACTTGACCCTCGTACACTAGCACAGCGCCCTGACCGGGGCCGATAATCAGCTTCGAGAGATTCTTCACCTCGTCGCCATGCGCGGTAAACTTGTAGAAGAGCAATCCTGCCGATGGATTGTCCCAGTGGATCACGCCGCGAAACTGATTCTTCAGATCGGTGAGTAGTCCCATATGTCAGCGTCCCGGTAAGGCGATCAATTCGCGCTCATAGCGAGCGAGATCAGCGTCGAAGGTGGCGGCATGTGCCGAATTTACTGCAATCCGCGCCTCAAGAAAACTGCGGTAGTACGCCTTATGCGCATGCTCGCGCGCGAGAAGTAATGACTCAGTGGCGGGACCGCGCGCGGCACGGACCGCTTCACTCGCTTGACGCAGCGCGTGCCACGCGTCCAGTGTACGCCATCGCGCCAACGCATCAGTCGCAAACCATTCAACGCTCCGTATTCGCGTCGACGGTTCGTACGTCGTGATCGTGCTACAATACTGACACGTCTCGTAGTGTGCAGTGAACAAATCAGTGGTGACATGCAACGGCGCGCGGCACTGTTTACACGCAAACGTCAGTGTTTCGCTTGCCATCGCTTCAGTCCGCAGGCGCTCACCGACGCGACCCATAATAACAATTTCACGTAGGTCGAGCTGGTCGTGCAAGCGCGTCTCGAGCGTGCTCCCTCGCTCTTGCTCAATCAGCCAGTCGCCGTTTGCGTCGCCTGGCAAATACTCCATCATCTGCCGACGCAACGAGTCGGACCACGTGTCATCAATGCGCGAAACTAACTGCTGCAACTGCGTTCTAATCCCGGACCACGCATGCTGAATCGCGACAATACTGTTGTTATCATCGGTGAGCATATCAACGAGCGCCGGCTCAGCTTCATCGAGCGTCTCGTGAAAGCGTGTTTCAATCTTGGTGAGAAAATCATCCCACCGTCGCTGCAACGCGCTGATGTGTGGAGGAGCGGCGTAGATGCGCGCGGTCATCCGGAACCAACATCCTCGCTCATGAAGCGAAATCCGCAGTAGTCGCACACACGGATGTCAGCGTCTGCGGGACGCGCCGCTTGGCAGTTGGCGCACAAGCGTGTTGCGGCGACGCCCTGCTGCTGATCAAGAGCTTTGGTGGTCACACGCGCGCGTCCAAGAATACCGGCAATCCGGGACTGGGGCCGCTTCGGCTCGGTCATATGCTTACGTGGGAGGGCGAACGCTGAGACGCCAAAACATGTGCACAAAGCCTGCCAGAACACACTAAACACCACGTTCCGGATCCCAAAGTTACCGTCTCGGCATCCGCACCAACACCGTACGCGAAATGGGCCAAGATCAGCGCGAGCGGCCAGATCGGTCAGTACCGTCGCCCAGCCCTGCGTTGACGGCTGGAGTAGAATGCGGCAATCGGCGAATCGACGCGCACCAGCCCAGCTTCTCATTCAACGCACTGCCCTTCTTGGACAACATTACCCATAGCCTCGCCGGTCTTTTACTGGCCGAAGCCATAGTGCGGCGACACCAACGCAGAAACGTTGCCGCGACCGACGCGCAGCATTGGTTACCGCTCTCGCGCACCGCGGCAATCATCGGCGTTGTCGGTGCGAATCTGCCGGACATTGACGTGCCATGGGGTATGCTACTCCAGCGTGTCGGCGTGTACGACGAGATATTGACGCTTCTTCATCATCGCGGCTACACACATACGCTTCTTGCCGCGATGATGGCTGTGCCGTTGTTGTGGCTCGCCGCGCAGTGGATTCTACGACGCCAAATGCAACGCCGTACAGCAACGGCGACGACGATCGCTGGCGTACCTGGTGTGCTCTTGATAATTGCGACGATCGCAATACTGAGCCATTTGCTGCTCGATTTTACGAATGACTACGGCGTGCATCCGTTGTCGCCGTTCTCGAATATGTGGTTCTACGGCGATAGCGTTTTCATCATCGAGCCGTGGCTATGGATCGCTGCTGTTCCGGCGCTGATCAGGAGTGTCACCAGTCGCGCAGCGCAAGCTGCACTGGCAACCATTCTCGCGATTGGGATTGCACTCTGCTGGGTGGTGCCGATCGTATCGCATCTGCCTGCGATTATCGCAACGATTGGCGCGATAAGCGCACTCGTTGTATGGCGCCGCATTTCAACGCATACGGCGTCTACGTTTGGCATCGCACTTTGGGTTGCCGTCACTTGCACCTTTGCACTCGGCAGCCGCGCAGTAAGCAGAAACGTTCGCCACGCGTCTGCATCGCAGCCGCCAGTCACGACGCAGAGCGATAGCGCATTTCGTACGGTTGATGTCATCGTAAGCCCGACGCCCGCCAACCCAGTCTGCGCGCGAGTGATCAGCGTCGACTTGAATAAGACGCACTATCGCCTTACAACTGCTTGGGCGTCCGCAATGCCAAGCGTGGTGAGCGCAGGCTGGTGCGCGCGTGCGGTTGGCGCCGATACGCTGTCGCGAGGCGCAGCGCATCTTCGTATGAACCGTGCATCTAACCATCGCAGTTCGGATGCGATTGCATGGGGTTGGACGTGGAGTGCGCAACGCGCTGAACTGAGTACGCTGCAACGCAACAACTGCCACGTTGCAGCGTGGCTTCGCTTTGTGCGTGCGCCGTTTTGGATGCAAGTAGGCGCAGACTCGATTCTTGTCGGCGATCTACGCTACGACCGAGAACCTGCGGCACGAGTGGCGCGATACACTCTGCCAATTCACGTGAGCGAGTGTCCGCCTGCGGTACCACCGTGGCTGCAACCGCGTTCTGACATACTCACAATCAACTAGCAACGCACGACGGTCCAATTCCGCGACCGTGCTCATGAGCGTTTGCGGTTGGCACCGCCGTCTCTCAATTGCTCTGCAGTTCAGGCCGTCTTACACATGAGCTCGTGCACAACGCCGCGTGGGTGGTTAGTATTGGTGTTGTAAGACGTAAGCAGTCAACTCCGGTGGCGTAAGATTTGCGCCTGATTTGAGTGAAACATGCAGTCTGAGCTCAGCTCCGCTGGGCTCAATCCTTGTCGCTCGAGCTTTGGGCTCGTGAGTCGAAGGCGCGTACGATGCCAATGGCATCGCAACGCGCCTTTTGTGTTTCCGTGTCCGCAAAAGTCGCAAAATTGTGTCTTGCGCCTGTCTTGCGCCTGTCTTGCGACCGTAATGCGCCGGCGGATTAGCTCCGTCGCACAAATCCTTCTCCTCTTCACGTACCATCGAGGCGATTTATGGCACTAGCTACGATGCACGATTTAATGATCGCCGAACTGAACGACCTCTATAGCGCTGAGACGCAATTGCTTGAGGCGCTGCCTAAACTTGCCTCCGGTTCCGCGACGCCGCGCTTAGGCAAAGCGTTTGATGATCATCTCACGCAAACGCGTGAGCATGTGCGTAGACTTGAACAGATCTTTACCATCCTCGGATCGCCTGCAGGAATTGAGCGATGCAAAGGCATGGAAGGCTTGTTGGCAGAAGGGGAAGACATGCTCAATGAACCTGGTGACGACGCGGTACGCGACGCGGGCATTATTGCGTCCGCGCAGCGAGTGGAGCACTACGAAATTGCGGCATACGGCAGCACGTTGGCTTTCGCGACGTTGATGGGTCACAGCGATATCTCACAATTGCTCGCACTGACGCTCGGCGAAGAGAAAGCGGCAGATCAACTTTTGACCGCTATTGCCGAGGAAGATGTGAACAATGCGGCAAAATCGAAGGGACCGCGCATTGAAGCCAACGATGAAGATGAATCGCGTTCATAAGAGGGGCGATCGGATGAGTTCATGATCACCCGTGCGGGCCGGTCGCGCGCGGAAGCAACCGACGATCTTCTCATTGGCCCAATTGGTGGACAGCTACTAGGCACGGAGCATCTCGCTGCGCGCGCACGCGACGTTGCGCGCGCGCAGCGCATGACGACAAGCCGCGCGCCGCTGCGTCCGGCCCGTCTGCTCGCACGATTAGCGGAGACGCGTCGCATTCTGGCCGACGCGCATTCGCGACTGCTCAGCGCCGATAAAGAAGAGATTGATGCCGGACCAGCAGCCGAGTGGTTGTTGGACAACTATCACGTTGTGCAAGAGCATCTTGAAGAGGTGCGCGCGAGCTTACCCGGCGGCTATTACCGCGAATTGCCGGAGCTCGCGAGCGGTCCGATGACCGGCTATCCGCGCGTATATGTGATCGCGATCTCGTTGATTTCGCACACCGAAGCGCGTGTCGATCCCGACAATGTGAATTTGTACATCGAGGCATTTCAGAGCGTTACCCCTCTCGCGATTGGTGAGCTGTGGGCGATGCCGGCGATGCTGCGCTTAGGCTTAATCGAGAGTGTGCGGCGCATGACGCTTCGCACGCTGCAACGCCTGGATGAAATTGAGCTCGCCGGATTCTGGTCGGCCCGCGTGCTGCAAGCGAGCGCGAAGGGTGGCACTGAGCTGCGGGAATCATTGCGTGAATTCGCCGCATCGGAACACGAACTCACGCCGCATTTCGTTTCCAAGTTCCTGCAACTTTTGCGACAGACGGAAGGCGCGTCGCCGCCATTGGCGTGGCTCGAGCACTGGCTGCGTGACGCTGGTGTGAGCCCAGAGACGTCGCTCGCACAGTCCACCCACCGCGTAACAGTGACGCAGCTGGTCATGGCCAACAGCATCATCAGTCTGCGCGAAATTGGGCGGCGAGATTGGAGCGCATTCGTCGAGACGCAGAGTGCGATGGAGGCCATTTTGCGCCTCGACCCATCGTCGTTCTACGCGCGGATGACCTTCGCCACCCGCGATCGGTACCGCCACGTTATTGAGCGCATTGCGAAACGCTCCGGCCATCGCGAAACATCCGTAGCGCAGTGGGCCATTGAGTTGGCAAAGCGCCCGGCGCGCGATTCGCCAGAGCTTGATGCGGCGGTTCGAACGCATGTCGGATACTATCTCATCGACGAGGGTGTTCGGGAGCTGGAGCGGATGGCGAACTACACGCCAACGTTTGGTGAGCGCGTTGAACGTGCGATTCATACACACTCAAACCTTGTGTTTGGCGGTGGGCTCGCGCTGCTCGCGCTTGTCGCAGCCGTCGCGGTGCTGGGTCTTGTCGAAGCTGACACACGCGACGCGTATTGGCTGGTGATCGCGTTGGCGATCATCCCCGCATTCGATATCGCCGTTACAGTGCTGAACCAACTCGTCACGGCACTCTTGCCACCGCGCGGCCTCGCGCGGTTGGATTTACAATTGAACGGAGTGCCAGCTGAGTTTCGCACAGCGATTGTAATTCCGACACTCTTTCGCGATGCGGTTGACGTGCGCGATGCTATAGAGACTCTGGAAGTTCAGTTTCTGGCGAATCGTGAACTGAACCTGCATTTCGTTCTACTTAGTGATTTCACTGATGCAAACACTGAGAGCCTCGCAAGCGACGCCGCAATTCTCGATGCCGCGTTGACGGGGATGCGCACGCTACGTGAGCGGTATGCGACTGCAGCGCCAGACACATTCTTCCTGCTACATCGTCCTCGGCTATGGAACGGTGCACAAGGTGTGTGGATGGGATGGGAGCGCAAGCGTGGTAAGCTGTCGGCATTTAATCAGCTTGTTCGCGGCCAATCTGACGGGGCGTTTACCGTCACCTCTGGCGATCACAGTTCGTTGATTGGTGTGAAGTACGTGATCACGCTTGATGCAGATACGGTACTCCCCCCCGACGCGGCACCAGCGTTGATTGGCGCAATGGCGCATCCGCTGAACCGCGCGGTCTTCGATTCGGTCTCACGTCGTATTATTCGCGGGTACGGCATTCTTCAGCCGCGCGTAGGCGTGTCGTTGCCAAGTGCGCATCGCTCAGTGTTCGCTGCGGTTGCATCAGGGCATCCGGGGGTAGACCCCTACTCAACCGCGGTGTCAGACGTCTACCAAGATCTGTTTGGTGAAGGCACGTTTACCGGCAAGGGTATCTACGATGTTGATACGTTCGAAACGGCAACGCATGGGCGCTTTCCGGAAAACACGCTCCTCTCGCACGATCTCATCGAGGGTAACTACGCTCGTGCGGGGCTCGCGAGTGACATTATCGTGTACGACGACTACCCAACGACGTACGTCGCGTACTGCCGTCGCAAGCATCGCTGGATTCGCGGAGATTGGCAGCTTCTTCCGTGGCTGCGCCGAGAAGTTCCCGGACCAGATGGCGTCGAGCAGAACAGGCTGTCATTCGTATCACAGTGGAAGATTCTCGACAACTTGCGACGGAGTACGGTCGAACTATCGCAACTGACTTTTCTGGTTGTCGGATGGGCGCTTCTGCCCGGTTCGATGTTGCGATGGACTCTGCTGGGACTCGGCGCGATTGTCGCACCGTGGGTGACCGCGCTGGTCATCGCTGCACTGCGGCCCCCGTTGGACAAATCGTGGCGTGCCTATTACGGTGCCGTCGCGCAAGATGCTGCCGTGAGTACGCAACAAGCTGCAATTGCGATTATCACGCTGCCACACCAAGCGTTCAACTCGCTTGACGCGATTGTGAAGACACTGTATCGCTTGGCGTACTCCCGGAAGATGTTGCTTGAGTGGCACTCCGCGTCGCTGGTTGAACGTGCGGCAAAGCCACTGCGGGCTCTCACGCATGCGTCAATGCGCAGCAGCGTGCTGCTCGTTCTGCTCGGAAGCGTTGCTCTTGCCTATTCGCTATTCAATCGGCAAAGCGTCGCGATTCTTGCGATCAGTTTAATCACATTAAGCCTCGTGATTGTCGGCATCGTGATCGCGATCTGGGTGGCCGCACCGCAGATCATGTACCTGCTCAGTCGCCCAACTGTGTATCAGCGTCGGCGGCTCACCATCGCAGAGACTCAGCTTGCGACACGCTACGCCCTTGCACACTGGCAGTTCTTTGACCGCTTTGTCACTGAGGGTACACGCTGGCTGGCGCCTGACAACTTTCAGTCAGATCCGGAGCCGGTTGTGGCGATGCGCACCTCGCCAACGAACATGGGGCTGCAACTGTTGGCAACTGTCAGTGCATACGACCTGGGTCTGATTGCGGTTACAGATCTCACGCACCGACTGGAACGTACGTTCGCGACGCTCGAAACGCTGCGAAAGTATCGGGGGCATTTCTATAACTGGTACGACCTGACCAATCTCGCAGTGCTGGAACCGCAGTACATCAGCACCGTTGACAGCGGCAATATGGCCGGCCATCTGATTGCGTTTCGCCAAGCGTGCTTTCATATCGGTGAATCTGAAACAGCCGAACAGCCACGCTTGCACGCGCTCGCGAATCGCGCGTATGAGATGGTGATGGCGATGGACTTCTCGTTTCTCTACGACCGCGCGCGAAAGTTGTTCAGCATAGGATACCATCCGGAATCATTCACATTAGATGACTCCTTCTACGATTT
>JANNWU010000538.1:0-1777 GCA_031408755.1 Gemmatimonadaceae bacterium
TTTTAAGGACTGAACCACCACCGAATCGCGCTCACTCTTCGGAAACTCTTGGCGACGAGAAGCGCCAACAAACCGCGCGATGGTTGTCGATGGCGGTGACACGAAACGAACATCAAATGAATCGCTCGTAGCGATGATCCACTTCCCTGCATTCGAACGCGTCAGCATCGGTTGGAATTCGGCGTACCGGGCAACCCCTACGAGATCAGCGGCGTTCGCGACGCGGCGGGCAACTGTGGCAAACCGGGCAATTTCAGAGCCACTCGCGCCAGACGACGACACTGCACGGAGCGATCCTACAGCGCCACTGTACTGACTAATACCCGGCGCGGATTCGATATACGCGCTCATTCCCGAGCTGACTGCGACACTATCCGTGAGGCGATTGGGACGCAGGAGCATGACGCGAGTTAGCGCGCGATCCCGATCAAAATAGGACACACGCATCGACTTATAATCCGCAATGACGACAGCGCTGCCTGAATCCATCGAAGCCGATGATACGGAAAGAAATCCCCCTTTTTCCTTAGACCACTGGCCAAGTAACCGCGACCCTTCCGTGCTCCCGATCTCTGAGACATACACTCCGCCGTCCGCCTCGACGAGCACATGCGTGCTGTCAACTAATCCGGAAATGCGGCGAATCGGCGCCTCTATGCGCGCTGTGTCCAATGCGACGGAGCGTAACCGCGCCAGTGGGCCTTCACATACAATGGCCGGGATCTCAACTGGAATAACTCGTTCAACAAATACAGGCTTACTGCAAGCGCTAGCTCCACAGGCCAAGCCAACCGTGACGATAGCCGAACGCAGGCGCGGATTTTTGATAATTGATCCCCTATTCGCTCGCTAATGTGCCACGACGGTTTTGCGCGCCGAAATGGTCGAGTCGCGGAGTTTCGAAATTTCGGCACGAACACGGTCGAAGTCGAGTGACGCATTCCGTCCCAACAGGAATGCGCTACGGGACACATCTCCGTTAGCAACTGAAACAATTACGCCTGCCGAATCAAGAACAAAAACGGTCGGAACGGCGTAGACGGCTGGTAGGAATGGTGATGGCGGTGGCCCAAGTCGAACTACACCATCGCGTTCATGAATACGACTTCGCTCTCCAGCAACAATCTTTATCAGCGGAAGTCGTGCGTGCGAGGAATCTAGGTGGCGATCAAGAAGCTGACACATCGGGCATGTCAGCGATGCGACGTAGACAACAATTCCTCTCGGGGAGACAAAAGCCGTGGAGTCGACCTGTTCGGCGTTTTTAAACAGCAGCATTCGCTGCGAGAGCGTGTCTCCCGCGAGTGGCACCGCGAGCCTACCACGAAGGCGCAGCACACTCGAATCAGCGTGCAACGCCCGAGCAACGGAACGAGACTTGGCTTCGTCGGCTCGCAGGGCAATCGCGACAGAAGCGAAAACAACAACAAGTGCGGCTGCACCAAGCAGACCTCGCACGAACCAGCTGGAAGCATGTGCCGCTCCCAGCTGGCGACGGACGCTCGTCTCGTGACTGATCACGTGTCGTTCAAATCACAATTCGGTGTGAAAAACGAACAGCCGCACACCTGACTGCTACCTGATCCTTCACAGCAATAACCGAGTGGTACGCAATTGTCATAATTGCAATCGCACTTACGGCCGTCATTGAGCTGTTGTTCGCTCTGCTGCTCAGCTGTCGACTGCGCATTGAGAGCAACCGCAGAAGCTGATACAGCGAATAGGAACACAGCGACAGCAAAAGCGCGAGCGATGCCTCGGGGAGTTCTCGTTTCCG
>JANNWU010000539.1:0-11899 GCA_031408755.1 Gemmatimonadaceae bacterium
CGCAACAACTGTAAAGCGCGCACCCAGATCGTGGCGCGTACCATCAACGGTGACCTGCCGTTCCTGCATCGCTTCAAGCAGCGCGGCTTGCGTCTTTGCCGGAGCGCGATTGATCTCGTCGGCGAGCAGCACGTCGGTGAACACCGGCCCAGGCCGGAACTCAAAATGACCATCGTTGCCGCGGAGCACAGACGTGCCAGTGATATCAGCCGGCATTAAATCTGGCGTGAACTGGATACGTCCAAAGCGCACGCCGGCGGCGGCGGCTACCACGCGCACCAATAGTGTTTTGGCAACACCGGGCACACCTTCCAGCAGCACGTGACCGCGTGCCAACAGCGCAGCAAGCAGTTCGTCAATCGCCAAATCTTGGCCGACAATTCGACGTCGAATTGCGGTGCGAAGTGCATCAATCACTGCGGCGTGCGAGCCGGCGTGTGCATCGGCGTGCGTGGCTGCGTGCGAATCGGTGTGTTCAGGCGTCGTCATGGATGTCTCAATGGTCTGTCACGGAGTCAAGCACTCCGCATCAATCTGTGCAGCGGCCATTCGCAGCGCAGGGAGCGTAGTTGGAGCAGTGGGTTCGCGCATCGCAGTGGCAATCGTCGCGGCCTCAGTGGCAATTGCCGGATGCCGAATGGCGAGCGCTGACAAAAACGCCGCATCATCCAGCGATCGCCAACGCCCTGCCGCGTGTCGCCGGCGTATGCCACGTGCCAAGTACCGCGCGACGGTGCGCGTGCCGCGAACGGTGCGCCACGCCGTTGCGAGTGCGTCTACATGTTCAAGCGCAGAACGTCGTTCATCGCGCAGGCGCGTCACAGGCGCCAACGTGCGACGGCCACGTGCGAGCAGCAGCAGCACAGTCGCGGCGATCAATGTCAGCAACGCACGTCCAAATTTCGATTCGCGAAGCCATTCACGCACCACCACGCCAGGTCCGTCTTCACTCGCGACCTGATACGACTCGTTGAATTGTAGTGCGCGCTGGCGACCAACTGACAGATACTCCAGTCCGCGCACAACTTGCAATGCCGGTCCCGACTCACAACTCCGCAACTGATCGGTGCGCAGAATATCCGGGTCCGCAATCGCGACCACGCGTCCCTTGCCGAGCGCGAACGCGATCATCGTGGGGCGCAATTCTGTTTTTCGAGCCGTTGCAGTCGCACGGGTGCTGTCGCTTTGTGAAGCAGTATCCTGCGCCGCCTCGCGCATGCTGTTCGTGTCGCGGCGCACTGCCGAATCCTTGGCCGGAAGTGCGCGCGCAGCGCTGTCGCGCATGGAAACGCTGTCACCCACAACAATCGTCGTTGGATCGATCTCAGCGGAATCAACGTCATCATCGTCCGTTTCACTCGTACTGTCGGCGGAATCATCGCGTATCGTGACCGCACTCGAGAGCAGAGTTGTCACCGCTGCTGGATACAGCTTCGCATCACGAAAGCGAACGGTATCGCGCGGCGTCAGAAACGTTGTCATCATTGGCCGCACTGACAGTGGCGCCAGCGGATCAGTTTGGGCCGGACAATTCAAGAAAGGCTGCTTGATCAGTTTTCCAGCCGGGCCGATGAGCAGTCCAAGTGAATCGAGTAGCGGAAACTCAGCGCCACTTCCGCCGGCCACCAGCAATCCTGCACCGCGACGAACTGCGTCAAGGAGCAGCACGCGCTCCGTGACAGTCATTCGCGTCGGTCCGGCAAAAACGGCGTAGATCTGCGTCGAATCGAGCGGCGCGCGAATTGGCGTGCCGCTCGTTGAGGTTCGCCATCCAAGTCGTCGCGACAGGTCTGAAAAAAGCCGCGCATTCCCAGAGCCGTACTTCGTTGTGGTGAGATGCGTTTCGAAGCTATCGTCGCTGGCAGGTGACAGTAACACCACCAACGCGATGAGCGCCGCAAGAACCGTGGACACAGCGATGGTTCCGCGCCTCGAATTCCGGCGCGCGATCGCTGGATCAACCGGTGCGAGAGCGGACGCTTGCGGTGCGTTCGGCGCCGTCACGCGGCCCGCGCCGTATCAAGCGCCGTATCAAGCGCAGTGAAGCGAGGAAGCATCGGCAGCGCCAGTTGTTCCAAGCGTGTATAACGCTCAGCATCACACAATCCGTCGCCATACGCCACCACTTCGTACGCATTCGCGAAGCGCTGGTAGCGGTCAAAATCCGCATCGTGTTGCGCGCGCAGCTCGCGGCCATAGTCACCAATTGTCTTCGATGGGTGATGGCGGACTTTGCGTTTTTCAACCAGCGAGCTGACAACCGCGGCATAGAGCAGATGCGCCGCGTTTGCGAACGCACCTTGAGTGGCCAAGCTCTGTGACTGCGCATACAAATCGCTCGCTGACACAGACGCGTCGCGGTGGGCTGCTGCCAAACGCCGCGCTCGCGCGACAATAATGGCACGGATAATCACGGTGGTTATCACCAACGCGATGATCGCGAGCGCGATTATGTACGTACCGCGGCTTTGAGTCGCGCTCCGAAAAAACTCACGTAAATACCGCCAAAACCACTCCCACGCTCGTGAAAGCAACGTGGGGCCAGCATCGCTTCGGTACCCGCTCTCTATGACGATGCGCGCGATCGTGTCGCGTACCGCCTCAGGAGCAATAGGTGTTTGCAATAGCACGAACTCAGGCTGTTAACGAGGGCGCAGACGGAAGCGCGTTCAACGCCGCATCAAGATCTGCGCCTTCGCGCCTCACGCGGAGATCGGCGTATGTCAGCAGCATGATACTCCCGATGATCGGCACAACCGGAATCAGCAGCACCGTGGCAAGCGCTTCAATGCCGCGCTGCGTTCGAAAACTGTAGAGCGTCGAGGCGAATACACCGTACACGACGAGCACAATCAGCATCACCAATCCGTACGTTTTCGCCAACAGCAAATAATTGCCTTTCGAGAGGGCATTCGATCGCGTCAGCGCAGCAATCGGTCCAACGCCTTCGGCAATTACGAGCGATGTCATGATTGCCGAGCGTGCGAACACGCTGATGGCGGCAAGCAGCAGGATGAGTAAACAGATAATGGAGACGATCACCATCACGATCGCGCCGGCAGTACTGGTGGATCCGATTGCCGCGAATGATGATCCGCCGATTGCGACACCAACGAACACGAGGCCCGCAACGGCAGGAACTATAGAGATCATCATGATCAAACCCAACAGAATGTTCGCACCAATGAGTGAAAACACTCGCTTAAATGCGCTTGTAAACGCTTGCCAGACTGACGGCAGCGGATTACCGCAGAGCAGAGCTAACGCGCCGGTCATGATGGCGCCGGATTGCATGGTGGCGAACACATACGCGAGCAGTGTGAACGGCAACAGAGAAAGCTGTTGCTGCAACATGACCGCCGGATCCGTGGACGGCTTCGGGAAGATCAAGAGTGTCACGACCGCTTGTACTAGCGATGGAATGGCACCGATAGCAGCGATGCGCAGGAAATATCCGAACTGCGGGCGAATCAGTTGGATTGCGCCGTCGATAATCTCTGTGGCGGACCGTGGAGCGAGGGGTGGGAGCGCCGGAACGGGCACGGACAGATGGGCTGGAGGAGTCGCAAAAATCTGTGAATGCAACTTGGCGCAGTTTAGCAGGTCATCAATGCCGAGCTCGTTCAGTCGCCGCAAGACAGCTTGAATGGCAGAGCTTGCTGCATCGAAAGTGTTGCGACAAAACCACGATACGCACTCGAATGCATGGGCTTGCTAAGCTGGAGAGTGTATCGCTGCGGCTGAGCCAGTTTGCTCGGAGTACCGTGCAGAAAGGCATACTCCGTAACGTCTTGTATTCACCTGGTATAGAAGTGCGCCTAAAGCGATTCGGTACCGTTTTTCGGCTTCGTGAGACCGAACTCATCAAATTGAAACCCGGAACGTGATTTGCTCAGATCGCGGCTGACGCAATGCGCTCTCGTGGATCAGGCCACGCGTCGCGGCTGCCTCTGCGGCAGCGGCGTCTCACCAGGAGGAGAATCCGAATGAAGGGATTGGTCAAAGTGCTGGCGCTCGGCGCAGTCGCCGCGTCCAACGTCAACGCGCAGGCAACGTTCGCCCGTGCCGATGGCGAGCATTACAGTGCCGTAGTCACAGGCGATACGCTCGTCGGCCCGAACGTTGGTATTAACAACCCGATTTACCTCCCTCCTGCAACCGACGGCAACTACACCGGTGTCGTCAACATCTGGTTCCGCGGAGCCAATGGCGCCGTTGCCAGCGCATGCACAGGCACGCTGCTGAATTCCACGAAGATCTTGACGGCCGGTCACTGCGTCTCCACCGGCACAAACGCGATTTCATGGAGCAGCTTCACCGCGCGCTTCCGGAACGCAGACGGCACCTTCAGTGAAGTGAACGGCACAGGCTTCGCAGTCCAAGCCAATTACAGTGGCGCCGTGATCGAAGAGCAGGACGTTGCTGTTTTGACGCTTAGCGCGCCGGCCCCAGCTACCGCCCGTACCTACGCCCTGTTCGCGGGCAATCCGCTGGTTGATTACACAATGGCAGGCTACGGCCGCACTGGCACCGGCCTGACCGGCGACGGCAACACGGCAAACAACCAGTTTGGTGCTGTGAATGTTCTCCGCGCCGGCCGCAATCGCTTCCAGACAACTGGTCGCGATGACCGCACCTTTGCCACGTTCGCCAATACGAGTCCGTCGACGTACGGCGGCGTGCTGGCCTCGGACTTCGACCGCGAAGGTCAGAGCACGCCAGGCTTCATCTGCACCACGCTCGGTTTCTGCGATCCTGGTATCGCGCGCGAAACCGCGATCGGTCGCGGTGACTCAGGCAGCGCGGCGTTCACAGACACGTGGCAGGTGCTCGGTGTCGCATCATGGGGTTCTGGCAGCGGCGGCGTACTAAGTCAATTTGGCAGCTACTTCGGGTACGCCTGCGTCGCCAATTACTCGGCTAACGCCGTCTGTCAGCAGAACTACAATTTCGTGCAAGCCCAGCTCGGACCGACAAACGTCGTGCCTGAGCCGTCTACGTACGCACTGATGGCGACTGGATTGCTCGGCTTGGTTGGAATCGCGCGCCGTCGTCGCGCGTGATATGAAAGTGTGGTGCCCGCGCATCACAGCGCGCGGGCGTTGATCAATACGTAAGATGGCGGCGATCAGATCATTAGATCTGGTCGCCGCTTTGTATTGGGCCGCGTAAGCCCTGCTGGACAGAGGAAAAGTGCTGTCGGCAATTTGGACGCGGCGCTGCCGAACTGAACCTTAAGTCCGAGCATCGAACTCGGCTAATAAGCTGGTCTGTTAGTTGCCCTGACTAGGGTCAACTCGGAAGGAATTGCCGAGTTCGCGCACCATCATCGTTCACCCAAGAGGTCGATCCATGAGCAATCGTTTCACCGCGCTCGCAATCGCGGGCTTGGCGCTCGCGCCTGCACTCTCCGCACAGGCGACGTTCGCGCAGTACAACGGCGATGCACAGAGCACCGTCGTTGTTCCTGATGCAGGCGTCGGTGGTGGCATCAACAATCCGTTGTATTTGCCGCCCGCAACCGACGTGAATTATTCCGGCATCGTCAATCTTTGGTTCCGTGATGTTCCGGGTGGACCGGTTCGTGGTGCTTGCACCGGCTCCCTGCTGAACAACAGCGGTGGTCTGAAGATTTTGACCGCTGGACATTGCGTGTCAGACAACTCGACGACTGTAGTGTGGGGCGCTTTCACTGCTCGCTTCCGTCGTGCAGACGGCACGTTCACGGAAGTGAACGGAACCGGCTTTGCCGTACAGGCCAACTACAGCGGCAACGTGCTTGAAGAGCAAGACGTGGCTGTGCTGACATTGTCAGCACCAGCACCGGCTGGAGCCCGCGGTTATTCGTTGTTTGCGGGTAGCCCGCTGAACGTCCAGTACACCGCTGCTGGCTACGGCCGCACGGGCACCGGCCTGACTGGCGACAACAACACCGCCAACAATCAGTTTGGTGCAGTGAACGTGCTTCGCGCTGGTAAGAACGTGTTCGAAAGCACCGGCCGTGACGACGAGTCATTCGCCACGTCGGCGAACCCAAATCCAAGCACGTACGGCGGCATCTTGATCTCCGATTTTGATGACATCGACGGCTCTGGTGACTCCTTCACCTGCGACGGCCTCGGCTTCTGTGGGAATGGTTTTGGTTTGAACGAAGTTGGAATCGGCCGTGGCGATTCTGGTAGCGCTGCGCTGACCAACACGTGGGAAGTGCTCGGCGTCGCATCGTGGGGTAGTGGTTCGGGCGGAAATCTGAGCCAGTACGGCACGGACTTCGGTTATGCCTGCGTCGCGAACTACGCAGCAAACGCCGCTTGCTTGGCGAACTACAACTTCGTGAACGCACAGCTCATTCCGCCGAGCAACGTTGTTCCTGAGCCAAGCACGTATGCGTTGATGGCAACGGGCCTTGTTGGCTTGGTTGGATTTGCACGCCGTCGTAACGCACGCAGCTAATCGCGTGCGCTGCATCGTGCGCGGCGAAGTGCCGCCCGCAATGATGTGGTGCGACTCGCGGGACCATCCGCCCGCAATGATGTGGTGCGAATAGCGGGACCATCCTCCCGCGGACACGAGGCAGGCCAGCGGATCTTCGGATCAACTGGCCTGCCTCGTTTTTTATAGCCGCGTTTTGCGGACCGCAACCGACAACGCGCGTTGAGTGTCTGATTCTTTCGTGCGCGCCGCGATCAGCGTTCAGCTGTGCCTGAGTCACGTCAGACAGAGATCTCCCAGCCAGACTGAGACTTAGTACTAGAGCGTGACTGGTCGCGCGCTGGACTTCAGTTCGGTGTGACAACCAGCCGAGTCCATTCCAATGATCACGCGCACCCGGCGCGAGCGACCCGCCTTGGTAAAGGTCACATCAAATGGCTCGCCACCTTTGCGCAGGTCGGGAATCGAGCCGTCTTCAGCGATCTTGTAATCGCCCTGACTCCCCATTGCTTCGGCGCTTGAAAGCATAATGCGCGTGCGCACGCGCCGTACCGATACCGTGGCGTCGTTCACCGGTGCACCAGCAGCGTCCACAACGCGCATCGACACCACCCGCATCGACATGTCACAGATTATGCGGCCGGGTGGTACAGGCGCTGTGGTTGGCGCTTGCGCATTCATAGCCGTGGCCGCCGACGTGCACATGACAGCAATTCTGAACAACGTACGCATACAACGCTCCGCTATTTGAGGACAAGTTTTGCAATGGTTTGCAACTGCATGTTGGACGTTCCCTCGTAGATCGCGCCGATCTTTGCATCGCGATAAAACTTCTCTGCCGGATAGTCTTTCACGTAACCGTAACCGCCAAATAACTCCAACGACACACTCGTCACGCGTTCAGCAACCTGGCTGCTGAACAACTTCGCCATCGCGCCTTCGCGTTGAATATCGTGACCGGCATCCTTCAATCGCGCGGCGTTATACACCATCAGTCGCGCTGCTTCTAGTTCAGTCGCAGCCTGCGCCACTTGAAACTGAATACCCTGAAACTCTGTCAACGCTTTACCAAACTGCGTACGCTGTTTCAGGTAGTCACAGGCGGCGTTCAGCGCACCAGTGGCAGTGCCAATCATCTGCGCACCAATGCCAATGCGACCAAGATTCAGCGTATCAATCGCAATTTTGTATCCCTGACCCACCGGACCGAGCACGTTCGCATCCGGCACTTCAACACCGTCAAGGATCAACTCGCAGGTGCTCGATGCGCGTATGCCGAGCTTGTCTTCCTTCTTACCAACAGAGAATCCAGCGAAGGATTTTTCGACAATGAACGCCGTAATTCCACGGTATCCTTTCGCGAGATCGGTGTTCGCGAACACCACGAAAATTTCCGCTTCGGCGCCATTGGTAATCCAGAGCTTGTGGCCGGAAAGCTTCCAACCAGTCGCAGTCCGCTCGGCCTTACATTGCAACGCGAATGCATCTGAACCGCTGCTCGGTTCAGACAACGCGTATGCACCAACGGTATCCGTCGTGAGTCGCGTCAGATACCGCGCATGTTGGTCAGCGTTACCGTAGGCGTAGATCGGATAGTTCACCAAAGTGTTTTGTACGTCCACCATGATGGCGGCAGCAGGATCAACCTTGCTGATCTCCTCCACGGCCAACGCGATCATCATCGACGTGCCACCTGAGCCACCAACCGACTCAGGCAATTCAATTCCCATCAGCCCCATTTCGAAATACTTCGCAATAATGCTCGCGTCGATCTTGCCCGCCGCTTCCATCTCTCGCACGCGCGGCAGAATGTCTTCCGCAGCGAAGGCAGCGACAGCATCGCGAAACATCTGCTCGTCTTCCGACAGCTGGGTCAACGCGGGGCGGGTGGCGGAGGCGGTCGTCTCTGACATGGAGCGAAAGTGGGAGATTCGGTGCGCAGCGCGACGTCAGCGGTGCGCATATCAAGAGAATGCGGGAGCGCTGAAAGATCGCACACCGGTCCACCGATCGCTGCTGTTGAGCCCGCATGCCGCCAAATGCCGGAAACCATCTCCCCTTCGGACCCACGCTCCGATCGCGACCGCACAAGAAGGCCACGATCCCCCCCAAGCCCTAGCGAACCCAGTCCACGCCAGCATTCAGCTGTCCAACGGGGGAGGTGACAATATAAGGATAAGTTTATATCCTTAATCCACTATGGCCGCACCGACTCTTCACCCCACCGACGCTCAGCTCTTCTCGCCGGGGGCGGGCTACACTTACCGGCCGCTCTTAGACGCCCTGCGCGCCGCGGCAGAGCCAACGCGTCTCCGCCTCCTGAGCATTCTGTCGCAGTGCGAGCTGACCGTCACCGAAATCACCCAGGTGCTCGGTCAAAGCCAGCCGCGCGTGTCGAGGCACCTGCGTTTGCTCTGCGACGCCGGCCTGCTTGATCGAGTGCCTGAAGGGAGTTGGGTGTTCTATAGGCTCGCCGACAACGAACTCGCGCGCACGTTCGTGGCGCTACTCGGCTCGCACGATTCTTCGCTCGCCGATGATCGAGATCGCCTGGAAGCTGTGCAGCGAACGCGCCAAGCGATGGCTGACTCGTACTTCGAGGCGCACGCTCACGAATGGAACGATATCCGTTCGCTACACGTCGCTGAAGAAGAGGTCGAGCGCGCCCTACAGGCGTTGGTGCGAGATGACCGGATTGGTGACCTGCTTGATATCGGGACCGGTACTGGACGAATGCTCGCACTGCTCTCTCCACGCGCAAGCCGCGCGATTGGGATCGATCGGTCGCACGAGATGCTCGCATTAGCTCGGGCCGCGCTCTCGTCGGCCGACTACCGGCACGTGCAACTGCGGCACGGCGACATGTACCACTTGGCACTCCCCGGTCGCAGCCTCGACCTGGTCGTCCTGCACCAAGTGCTGCATTTCGCCGATGATCCGGTCGCAGTGCTGCGGGAAGTTGCGCGCGTGCTGAAACCGGGTGGGCGACTGCTCCTCGTGGATTTTGCACCACATGCAGAGGAAACGCTGCGTGAACAGCACGCGCACCGACGGCTCGGTTTTGCGACCGAGGACGTTGCGCATTGGTGCGCGGCTGCGGGATTGCGCGCGCGCGAAGCTGATCGTCTCCATGGAGATCCGCTGACTGTGGTTATCTGGGATTGCACTCTTCCTTCTCTGGCGTCACACGTATGAGCCCCTCGATTCTTAACCGGCCCACCACGTCGCGTTTCGGCGTTTCCTTCGAGTTCTTTCCGCCGAAGACTGACGAAATGGAAGCGCAGCTCTGGCGCTCCGTCGAACGCTTGGCACCACTGGCGCCGAGTTTTGTCTCGGTCACGTACGGCGCCGGTGGAACCACGCGCGAGCGCACGCATGCCACGGTGCGCCGATTGATTGGTGAAACGACGCTGCAACCCGCCGCGCATTTGACGTGCGTATCTGCCACGCGTGAAGAAATTCTCGACGTCGCGCGCGAGTACTGGAACAGCGGTGTGCGACATCTAGTGGCGCTGCGTGGCGATCCGCCGTCGGGCGCAGGTAGCGCCTACGAACCGCATCCGGGTGGGTTTGCGTACGCCTCTGATCTTGTTGCGGGATTACGTCGCGAGTTTGACTTTGAGCTCAGTGTCTCGGCGTATCCCGAGGGACATCCGCAAGCTGGATCAATGGACGCTGAGATTGATAATCTGAAGCGTAAAGTCGATGCTGGAGCGACGCGCGCCATCTCGCAGTTTTTCTTTGATAACACAGTGTTTTTGCGCTATCTCGAGCGTGCGCGTGCCGCTGGAATCACCGTACCAATTGTTCCCGGAATCATGCCGGTCACCAACTTCGCACAAACAAAAAAGTTCTCCGCGATGTGCGGTACCTCCGTCCCCGATTCAATGGCTCGCCATTTTGACGGGCTTGAAGACGATGCGGAGACGCGCAAGCTGGTGGCCGCAACGCTGGCGGCCGAGCAGTGCACCAAGCTTGCTGATCAAGGCGTGAATGACTTTCACTTCTACACGCTCAATCGCGCAGATCTGGCGTACGCGATCTGTCATATTCTCGGTCTCCGCGCCGCGCGCGTAGCCGCACCGGTTGCATCATGAAAGCTTCGTCGCACGACCATCATCACGATCAAGACGCCGAATGGGCGCTCGAGCCGTTGCCGCCGTTCTCGCTCGATGTTGCGCGCGCGGCGGTACCAATCCGGTCGCGAGCGGAACGCAACGCATTACTGAATGAGATTCTTCCGCAGAGAATTCTGCTACTCGATGGTGCTATGGGTACCATGATTCAGCGCGAACGTCTTGACGAAGCGGCGTATCGAGGCGCGCGCTTTGCGAATTGGGAGCGTGATTTGCGTGGCAACAACGATCTGCTCGCAATCACGCGTCCAGAGTTGATTGGTGCCATTCACGCGGCGTATTTGCACGCTGGTTCGGATATCCTCGAAACCAACACGTTCAATTCCACCTCGATCGCCATGGCCGATTACGGCATGGAATCGTTGGCGTATGAGTTGAACGTTGAAGGTGCGAGACTCGCACGCAACGTCTCTGATCTATTTGAACAGCGCGAACCGACGCGCCCGCGCTACGTGGCCGGAGTACTCGGCCCAACCAATCGCACCGCGTCGCTGTCGCCGGAAGTGAATGACCCCGCTGCGCGTAACGTGACATACGAAGAACTCGTTGTGGCGTATAGCGAAGCCGCGCGTGGGCTGCTTGACGGTGGTGCTGATATTCTCTTGGTCGAGACGGTGTTTGACACGCTTAACGCGAAGGCTGCACTATTCGCGATCGAGGCCGTGTTCGCTGCTGGGCATGAGCGTGTACCAGTCATGATCAGCGGCACAATCACAGACGCCAGTGGACGCACATTGAGTGGTCAGGTGACGGAAGCGTTCTGGTTGAGCGTGATGCATTCCAAGCCGCTCAGCATTGGTCTGAACTGCGCGCTTGGGCCAAAGGAATTACGTGCATATGTACAGGAATTGTCACGCGTGGCCGATGTACACGTCTCAGCGCACCCGAACGCCGGTTTGCCAAATGCCTTTGGTGGCTACGACGAATCGCCTGACGATATGGCGCGCGTCATTGGCGAGTGGGCACGCACCGGATACGTGAACATTGTTGGTGGATGTTGTGGCAGCACACCCGCACACATTCGTGCCATTGCTGCGGCGGTGAAAGATGTGACGCCACGCGCAATTCCGACGATCGCGCCGGCGCTTCGGTTGAGTGGTCTTGAGCCTGTCGTAATTGACCAGACCACCAACTTTGTCAACGTTGGTGAGCGCACCAACGTGACCGGCTCGGCAAAATTCTCGAAGCTAATTTTAGCTGGAGATTTCGAAGCGGCTTTGGAAGTCGCGCGGCAACAGGTGGAGAGCGGTGCGCAGGTGATCGATGTCAACATGGACGAAGGCATGTTGGACGCGGTCGCTGCGATGACTACCTATCTGCGTTTAATCGCC
>JANNWU010000540.1:0-39524 GCA_031408755.1 Gemmatimonadaceae bacterium
CACGATGCCGTTGGTCGTGCTTGTGGATGACGGATCAGCGTCAGCATCTGAGATCGTCGCCGGCGCGTTGCAGGATCACGATCGCGCATTAATCGTTGGCAGTACAAGCTTCGGGAAGGGCTTGGTGCAGTCGTTGTTCCGCCTGGATGGCGGCTATGCACTCAAGATGACTACCGCAAAGTGGTTCACTCCGAGTGGCCGCTCTATTCAGCGTCCGCGCCGGATTGTGAATGGACGGTTCATTGAAGAAGAAGCACCGGACTCGATGGAGACGGATAGCGCGCGTCGCGCACGGCCCGCATTCCGCAGCGACGCTGGTCGCGTGATCTATGGCGGCGGTGGAATTACACCCGATGTTTCTGTGCGCCCTGATACGCTCACCGCTGTTGAGCAGAAAGCAGCCAAGCAGATTGCTGGCAAGGTGCAAGAAGCGTATCTGACGCTCGCGCAGTATGCGGAAGAGCTGCGTCCTCAGGTGACGTCTACCAGCTTCACTGTGCTGCCAGCATGGCGTCGCGAATTCTTCCGCCGGATTACCGACGCGAAAGTACCGGTCGACTCGGCAACATTCTTCGCCGCACCGGAATACATCGACCGATTGATGGGCAATCGCATCGCGAAAGTTGCATTTGGTGACTCAACTGTCGCGAAGCGCCAGTTTATTGATGACACGCAGATTCAACGCGCACTGCAGCTACTGCGGCGCAGCACGAAACAGGGTGATCTTTTCTCAATGGTTCCCGCGGTTACCACCACCGCCGCTCGACCGGCTGTAATTCCACCGGCGCAGCGTCCGTAGTTTCACGGACCGCCAAAGGCGATTTGGGCTGTAGCTTTGTGAGGGGTCGAGCGTTGTGCTCGGCCCCTCATTTTGTTTCTACAGCCAACGGTTTGTCACGATGCTCGTTCGCACTTCGTCGATAGTTCGCTCGGTCGCTTGCATGGGACTTGTCACCGCCTGTTCAGCACCGCAAGCGACGACATCACCAACACCAACCGCCGCTGTTAACATCGCGCGACCAAGTGACACGGGTGAACCACATCTGACCAACATCCGTCAGATCACAGATGGCGGTGAGAACGCAGAGTCGTATTTCAGCAGCGACGGAAAGTGGGTCACCTTTCAATCGTCACGCGACGGCCGCACCTGTGATCAGCAGTATGTGATGCGCACCGATGGCACCGGCACGCGGCGCGTCTCGAATGGGAATGGCAAGACAACCTGCGGATGGTTTTTGCCTGGCGGCGATCGCTTGTTCTTCGGCTCCAGCCATCTACACGACAGTCTCTGCCCACCGAAGCCCGATCCATCCAAAGGCTATGTCTGGCCGCTCGACAAGTTTGATATTTTCACCGTCAATCGCGATGGGAGCGACATGCGTCGCCTCACATCGTACGACGCGTACACGGCAGAAGGTGTGCTGTCGCCTGATGGTCGCCGGATTGTGTTTACGTCACTGAAAGACGGTGACCTGGACATCTACACCATGAATGTTGACGGCAGCGATGTGAAGCGCCTGACAACAACGCCAGGTTACGACGGCGGACCGTGGTGGTCGCCAGACGGCACAAAAATCGTTTATCGCGCGCACCATCCCAAGGATTCGCTTGAGTTGCGGCAGTATCGTGAGTTATTGGCGCAACGCTTCATTCGTCCAAGCAAGGTCGAACTGTTTGTGATGAACGCCGACGGCAGCGATAATCGGCAGATCACGCAGCTTGGAGGCGCCAACTTTGGGCCGTCGTGGACCCCTGACGGCCAGCGCATCATCTTCGCCAGCAACCACAAGAACCCGCGCAGCCGGAACTTCGATTTATATCTCGTGAACCTCGACGGGAGCAATCTGGAACAGGTGACCACGAATGCCGAGTTCGATGGGTTTCCGATGTTCAGTCCCGATGGGCGCAAGTTGATCTGGGCGTCGAACCGTTTCGATGCGAAGCCCGGCGAGACGAATTTGTTTATTGCTGACTGGAATCGGTGACCATAAACGGATGAGCTCGTCCTGCATGTGAGGCGCTAGCTGTACGCTGGCGCTGGTAGCCCCGCCGACGGGTCTGCCGTCTCCCAACTGCCCCACATGCACCCCTCTTTCTCAGTACGACGCGCCTTCGCAGCGCTCGCGCTTTCGGTTGTCGCTCTGTCGACGGCCAGCGCGCAATGGGTCAACACCGGCTCTACGGCGACCCCAACCGACCCCGTTTGGTCAGTCAGCTACCGAGGCATTAACGGAGCGACGGTCACGCCTGGTTTCGTGGCGAATGCCGCAACGATGAGCGGAATTCCTAGCGTCTGGAATCCGAACCTGTCGAACACCCGCTGGATCAGCGCGACTCCAAGCGGCTCGTTGTCAGTCACTGGCGGCTCCAACCCGAATGCGCGCGTTGAGTATCTGTTTCAGACCACGTTCATCGCGACGACCAACGGTGTCATTGGTCGTCTTGCCTGGGACAACTTGTTCCTCGGCGCATTCTTGGGCGGAACGATCGACGGGAGCGGTCAGCTCGTTGGCGGAACGCGTGTGATGGATGCATTCGCACCCGATCCTGGTCAGGGCTCGTATGGCTTCTGCCGTGACGGTGACGGCTTCTTGCCTGGCTCGAGCTACCCGAACTGCACTATGGCATTCTTGATCGCAGGACTGACAGTTGGTCAGTCCACGACAATCACGTTCGTGCTCAATGGCGATGGTGGTACGGATGGTTTGTTTATGACCGGCGCGTCGGCAGTTATACCGGAGCCGGCATCGGCAGTATTGCTCTGTACAGGTCTCCTCGGCCTCGTCGTTCTCGCTCGCAAGCGCCGTCTGGTCTAAATATTTGCCGATCTGACCAAGCGCCACCAAGTCCAGGGCGCTCTGGTTTTTCCAAACGCAACACGCGCCGCAACTCGTTACTGAGCTGCGGCGCGTGTTGCGTACTTGTTGCGGTGACAGTGCAATCTGGGTATCAGTGATAGTGCACTCTGGCTGCGCATTTTGGTATCGGTGACAGTGCACTCTGGCTGCGCATTTTTGTATCGGTGACAGTGCACTCTGGCTGCGCATTTTGTGGGCAGTTGCGGTGACAGTGCGCGCTTCGATAATCCGAGAGTCCACAGCCGGTAGCGTCGGCCGCGACTGGTGTTGGAAGATGTGAGCTATTTCAGCGGCGGGTCGCAGCGCTGCACTTCAGGAGGACGACTGTCGCACGCGATCTTCTCGTTCATACCATTCGAGATTGGCCCACACGACGTCGAATGCGCCACTCGCGCAGCCTCTGCTGAGGAAGACGCGCTCGCCTTGGAACATTGCCGCTGCCCGTTGAAAACGACACAGACTTCGCACGCGGCAAGCTGGGCTGACATCGTCTTCGTCCAAAAGATTGTGCCGAGTCCCGCGAGCAGCAGGATAGTGATGATGACGTTGCGATAGCGCTTCATGTTTGCTGCCTTGGTTTGGTTGTTCTGTGCGCGTTGCGAGGCGAACTGCCGAAGTTGCTCTTCCATTTCGGCAAGCGCGCTACGGCGCAATGCAGCCCAATGATGATGCGCTGAGCAAAAGTGCTATACACACAGCGGCTCGCCACAACATCTTTCCACGACCTGCACCGCTGCGAAGTTACAACAGCACTCATAACCGCACCCATAACTGATCGTCGATGCCGCCTCTGATTCTTCCACAGCTCACGGTCGGGTCCGCAGTCTCTGCAGAACTTCTCGTGCTCGATCGCACCGAGCGAACCACCGGCGCGGGTGATCCGTTCTGGGTGCTCTCACTTGGCAACTCAAGTGGATCGATTCAATGCGCGCCGGTTTGGAAAGACAATGCGGGTTGGCTCGACGGCGTGGAAAAAGGTCGCGTGGTTCAGGTGCTCGGCCAAGTGGAAGTGTACGCCAAGAGTGGCGCGCGGCAATTGAAACTGACCGGTCCTGTTCGCGTGCTTCCAATTGGCAGCGAGCGGATCGACGAATTCCTTCCGCGCGTTGAGTATCCGACGGAGAAACTCTGGGACGCATTGGACAAGTTGCGCGGCAGCATCACAACACCTCGCTTGGCAGAAGCGGTGAACCTGTTCTTTGCTGACGATGAATTCCGCACGCGATTCGAGCGCACGCCTGGTGCGGTACGCGGTCATCATGCCAAACTGGGCGGCTTATTGCTGCACGTCTGGGAGGTCGCAAACATTGGGCAGCAGATGGCCAAAACGATGCGCAAAGCCAATGTCGATCTGGTCGTTGCAGGGGCGCTGTTGCACGATGTAGGTAAAGTCGAAGCGTACACCGTCGACGCGAAAGGCTTGGGCTACGATCCTCGAAATCACCTGATTGGCCACGTCGTTCTCGGCTGCCTGATGTTCACCGAGCGCGTGGCAACGGCGCGCGCTGCCGGCACCTGTTCGCTTAGCGACGCGCAACTCCTGGAGCTCCAGCACATGATTCTCTCGCATCACGGTTCGCTTGAATTTGGTAGTCCGGTGCAGCCAATGACCCTCGAGGCAGAGCTGCTGCACTGGGCAGACGAGTCGAGCGCCAAAGCCGATTCGATGGTCGACTCGCTTGCAGATTCAGAGCTTTTTGTGGGTGACGAGCAGGTATCGGCACGGAAATCTTGGCAGCTTGATCGTCGATTGTGGCGGCGTCCATTCCGTTGGGACGACAACTGAACGTCGTTCACAATCCGCTATTTTCCATGTATCATCCGCCACTAACGCCACATTTACGAGCCACTATCCCAACAATTGAAATTCGGCACACGAAGTGGATACTGTGATGCGTAGCGACTTGTACCGTTCTCTTCCAGCACCGATGTAAAGCGTCTCGAGCGAGATATCGTGCCAACTGGAACCAAACTCGCGACTCAAAGCCCTTCTATTCGGCTTCCTTAGGTGGTTACTGTTCTGGTATATCTCACCGGCACACTGCACCTTCGCAGCCGATGGGTTCACAATTTGGAGGGGTACATGCGTAAGCCTCGGCCCGCGTCGTACAACCCTGCGCAAGCGCTGAACTTGATTGCCAGCGATCGCACAGGAATTCCTCTGGTCTGCCCGTCTTGCGCGTCTGCGCAGTTCGTGCGTGAACCAGCTCTAATGCCACCGCCGCCACGCAGTCATGTGACACTGCGCTGCGAAGCTTGTAGCCGAGTGGCGCGCTATATCGCAGGTGCTGCCTGACTTCGCTTGAGTAGGTGGGGATTTACGACCAAAATGAGATCAAATCGCCGCGGCGTCAGGTTTTTTACTGACGCCGCGGCTCGTTTCATGCACCATCTTTCTGTGCGAGCTTTCGCGCTGACACTTCACCGCTGGTGTGTCATCGCGTTGCACGAGGGACGGACGTCGCTCGCGCACTAATGCACGACCGGCGGGACGCGAGGAGCAATATCATGGCACGGATTCAGGGCACGGTGAAGTGGTTTAATGATGCAAAGGGTTTTGGGTTCATTGCACACGAAGGTGGACCGGACGTGTTCGTCCATTTCAGCGCGATTCAAACACAGGGCTTTAAGTCCTTGGCTGAAGGCGACAAGGTCGAATTCGAGATCGTTCAGGGACAGAAAGGCCCACAAGCCGACGCTGTTACCAAGGTCTGATCTCTGCGCATTGCACGAATGACAAACGGGCCGATGATCAGTGATCATCGGCCCGTTGCGCGTTCAAGAACACTGAAGAACGGAAAGCGCTATCGCGTCAATTCGAAACGAACGCCGCGCACCGACCCGCGTCGCTTCTTCGGCGCGAACTTATAAAGCTGAGCTGGGCGACCGCGACCTTCGGCGCGCCATGCTTTAGTCGCTTCCACTAAATGCGCAGCTTGGAGCGAGCGACGAAAACTCGCCTTATGCAGCGGACGCTCAAGTAGCAATTCGTACACTTGCTGCAACTCCCGTAGAGTAAATGCAGACGGGAGTGCGTGGAACGCGATCGGCTCGAACTCGACAGTGTGCTTCAGCCCGCTCAGAGTGGCTTTCAACAGCGCCTTCTGACGTGGCGGGAGCATCGCGGAGCTGGCCTTCACCCAACCATCTTCGTCGCGCACCGTGCCATCAGCGTACACGCCGACGAACGCGATCGAGATCGGTGACTCCGTCGGATGCGCGCCATCAGCGAATGCACCAATCTGCGACATCCAACGCGGCGATGACCCGACCGTCTTCGTTGCCAGCGCCTTCGCGACTGTCATCAACGCGTCGCTTGGCGCTCGCGTCGCGCCAACATACGGCAACACCCTTGCAGCACCACGCGTGCGTGCTGCGCCGGCAGAAGTGCAGACATACCACTCGCCATCGCGCGGCGAGAGAAGCACAACATCCAGAGAGAAGAGATTCCGCATGCCCACTTGATCCTACGCGCTAGAGAATCGCATCTACTCGGAGTGAGCAGGGGATCGGCAGTCAGCGCGGTTCGACGGCCTTCGTTCGCAGAGGATCAGCGTCGTCGCCGTATCTCATACAAACGACATCAGGATCGAAATATAGCCAAAAAGGCTCAACAGCAACACCACCGTTGTCCGATTGCGACGCATACTCGCAACTGTTGTTCCATCGCGCCAAATTTGCGCGACTGCAAGCTCGTTCATTGTCTGTATGTCTGAGAACCGCCGTTGGTTCCTTTTCGTCACCTCCAGCGAAAAACTCAGCCAGAGACAGAACAACACGCGATACGGCGTACGGCAGAATTAAAGACGCAGTGCGCACAATTGTCTGGTACGATCACATTTCGGCAACTCGTCTGCAAACGCGTCGGCGCAACACAGAAGCATGATCGGACTCCTAGTCCTAATGATTTTTGCGCTTGTGCAACAACTTCGAATGCAAAAAATTCGACAAAAGAACGATCAGCTCGATTCTGCCGAGCGCGCTGGTCTGTGATTATGCATCGCCGTCAATGCTCGATGGTTCCCTGCTTCGACGTGTCGATCTCCGCACCGTCGCCAGCCTTAAACAAGAACGAACTCATATTTTTCATTAAAAACTGCCGAGACTGCGGGTCCATGACATTCAAGCCGTAATGGTTGATCAGCATGGTCTGCTGCTTCAACCAGTCGCCCCAGCAGTTCTGGCAGATTTCAGCGAGCACGCGCTGCCCAATCGCTCCCGGAAACGGTGGACGGTCAAAACCAGCGCGCGTGGTGCTGCAGCGGGAACAGGTCAAATCAGACACGGCAAACTCGGCAGAGAGGAGTATCCGGCGGCATATGGGAGCCGAACGGGTGCGCAAAGATGCTTCATTCAAGCGCCAATGCGTATCGCCCCCCCCCCCCACGCCGCCGTTGCTGACGCCGACGAGCCTGATCGCCCACCGTAGCGGATCGAACAGACCGCGGCGCTCTCGCGACGAGAGTTGTCGCTGCAATAGACTTCGTGCTGCAGCCCGCACGCCCGCTGGAGCGCGATGGCGCTCTCCTCGCGCAACTTCATCGGGCTGCCGAGACTTCGTGCAATGTCATGTATTCCTCGCGCGATGCTGGGTGTGGTGATGGCGACGTGCGCGCCGGTCGCGTTGCGCGCCCAACTGGTATCGAGCTTCGGATCAATTGGAGTCTCTGCGAGCGTGATGGCGCGGCCCCTGACTCTGAGCGCGATCACCACATCCGCTGTATCGCGTCAACTACTAGTGAACGTAGACGGCTGTGCCCAGGGCACCCTGGCTGTTGATGCCCGACTGGGGAACGGTGCGACGCGGCGGACATCGTACACGACCATTGCCGCCACCACCAATTGCAGCGCGCGTACGCTAGTAGTCCAGCTAAGCGAGCAGCACCCTGCGGCGGTGGAGTTTTTGATCACGCTTGAGCAGCCCTCGGCCCTCGGTAGCAGCGCATTCTCGCAAGTGTTGATAGCTGCGGATCACTGGCCCATTCGTACCGCGCTCACGTCGCGCTAGCGCGCGGACTCGAGAATGATCGCTGGAATCCGTGCCGTCGCGCCATCGTCGCTGCTCTGAAGCGTCGCCGACTGGGCAGACGATCGCAAACCCTGCGCAGCAAGCCACACCGGGTCAACTGAAACGGTGAGCGCACCCGGACGCACACCGAACATCACAAACTCGCCATCGCTAAACGACTCGGCACGAGCGACGATCACGCCGCGTGAGTTAGTGACAATCAGCGGGACAGGCGGCAACGACGTACCGCCAGCACGATGCCAGATCACGCGCCCCTCTAGCACACCACCCGCGACAATCGGAATATCCAGCGTCTCGAAACGGTTCGGCCCCGCTTCAATGCTCGTGTGCACGAGGGCCGTAATCCAGAGCGGCGACGGAAGCGACACGGAGTCTACTGCAACGGAAAGCGGCACAAACGGCACCAGATCCCACACGCGATAGTGACCGGTAGTGTCGCTGCGTGCAGACCCCGTTCCGATCTGCACTACGGCACCTGGCACCGTCGGTTCACCTGAGTCGCGCACGCCATTCGCGTTGCGGTCTAAGAACACCACGCCGCTGACGCCGGTGCGTTGCAATGACGGTCCCGTTACGAAACGTGGCCGACGCTCACCGTGCGACAGAATTGCGGAACCTTGCACGCTCTGCATGAGCGTTGACGACGTGCGCGATGCCGTTCCCGACGTATAGCTGCGCAACGCATTCAGGTCGCGCGAAAGAGTCAACGTCGCCAGTGGGCCGCGCTGCCCGCGCTGAAACGCAACGCCGGCGTCCATCCGAAACGAACTTGGAAGCGGCATGGCGAGCGTGACGGCTTCACGAATCGCACGGCCACGTGAATCGACTTCACCAATCAGCCGCATCAGCGCAGCACCAAAGTACCGACCGCGCTTTGCGTCGGGCAGCAACATCGCTTCAAATCCTGCTATTGTTTGCGAATAGTTGCTTCGCGATGACTGATCGGCGCGCACGTATGGTTGCATGCGAACCTCGCGAACTTGCGTCGCGACGCCAACGCGTGCACGCAGCAGATTTCCACCTTCCAGAAAGCCGCTGCGGTCGACACTCGCTTCGACCGAGGTTTGTCGTGTGCTGACAGAGCGCCACGACGCGAACACCCCGCTCTGAGCACTTCGCCGCGCGTTGATCAGCGGATCGATCGGATCAGCTCCAAACCACTGTTGTTCGGCCGAGACGCGGAACTGTCGCGACGGCTCGTAGTTGACGGCCAGTCGCGTTTGTGATTGCCCAGCTGCATCGAGCTGCACGGCGACCGCAGGCATCGGTGTGCCAACAAATGACAGAAATGGCGCAACACGCCAACCCACGGTGTCACGCGCCAGCGCGTCAACACCAACGCGCATTGTCCACTGACTGGTGAGTCCAATACGAATGTCAGCAGTACCAGCAGCGAGGCATTGCTGGCGCAACCGACACTGTGCGAAACTCGCGCCGTACTCACTCTTATCGCGCGGCAACAGATCGGCCTGAATCCTCAGATTCTCCGAGAGCGCGCGCGTCTGGCCAAATGGACCAACGGCCAACAAATCAACGGGATTCTCGCCGTACAACACGGGCAACTGCAATTGATACGCGCTTCCGCGACCGACCGTATCAACTGCGACGAGTTCTCCGTTACGATACGCTTCGATGGTCCATCCTGGTGGTAAATCGCCGCGCAATGTTTGTAGACCGAATAATGCCGGTCGTACATATGGCGAATTCGTGACCATCACTCCGCGCCCAAGCCGCGGTGATGGACCACTGCCCAAACCATCACCAAGCCGCATCTGTGTCAGATGTCGTCCGCCACGCCACACTCCGGTCCACGATGCGAGCGTGGGCAACCGCGTGCCGCCGGTGACAGCGCCCGAGCTCACTTCCAATGATCCACCCAACACGTTGAGCCCAAGCGCGCTAGACCAACCAAGTTCCCGCTTCGCACCGGTTAGTGGAACCGACACCGAATAGTCGATGACGGCGCCATCAGCCCACGGCCGAGCAAGTGGGGCAACGCGCGCTGACGACGATGCATCCTCATCATGTGCGAGTAATCGCGCACGCGCCTCTTCGCGCGCGATACGCCGACCTAGCGGCAACGAATCGATGAGCGGCAGCGAGATCACCAGATCGCCCCAACTCACTTCGAACACCGTACGAAATGCCGACTGCAGCGTGACGATGTCTGCCGCCAGCGCACCATCAACAAGGCGAAGCGCGCCCGCGGTAATACGAAGCGGCTTGTTGCCGCTGCGCACCAGCATCGAATCGAAGTCGAACACCAAAACATCACGCGAGGGCCATCGCCGCAATTCAACGCGAGTATCTGTGCGCCGGACAATTTCCAGCTCAAGCGCCGCTGCCAAATCAGCCACCGGCAACCACGCTCGTTCACCATCACGATCCGCGCGGAGCGCGAGGGCGGCGACACGACCAAGTCGCACATCCATCAACGTCGCTTCAACTGTCGCTTGCGCCTGCGCCGCGGCGGCGCTCACCAACATCGTGAGCGCAAATACCACCAGTCGAGGACAGCGCACGCGCTGCAGCTTAGCCGCCGCTGGATGGCACGATGATGGTGGTCTCAGCATGCTGCGGCGGAGACTTGAGCAACGTGCTTTGTGTGACGTCGGGACGATCGGTGTTTAAATCCACTGAGATCCGATACGAACCCGGCACGAGCGCGCGACGATCAAAAGCGAATCGCGGTGAGATGGACTGATACACCGCCGTCTGCATGGTTTGCGTCGCTACCACCGTGCCGCCTGCGTTGAGCAGCGTGATCGTCGTTGTCCCGATCCAGGCAGCGGTACCAGTGCGCAACATTGGCGCACGCACCACCAGCGAATCGCCAATCGCGTTCGCCGTCAGTTCGCCCAGTTGCACGCCTGTCTGCTGCGCGCCATTGCGATAGTTCACCGCGATAATTGTGCGCACTTCTAACGTCAGTCCCACCGTGACACCTGTGCTGTCGCGCTCCTGTGCGACCGGTGCTTCGGCATCACGCGACGAAATCATCAACCGTGCCCAATACTCACCGTCGGCGAGACCAACTGGTGGACGCGCAAGCAATCGTACCGTCTGCCGTTGATTGGGCTGCAGGATCAATCGGCGCGGAAACGCATCGACGAACTTTGCCGCCGACGGCATGGTTGAATCGGGTTGTTCAACAATCGCCAGCGTCAAATCGCCATCTGCTGTTGTCGTTGGATGACCGTACACGGCGCGAATAGTGATCTCTGCCGCACGCGTGCCCGGATTGTACAACTCGACGGTGCCGGTGCGCTCACGATTGCTGAGTACAACGCCTTGCGGCGCGACCAGGATTGCCTGTGCCGATGCAGCTGTTGGCACCGCGATCGCGAGCATTGTGAACAGCGCACGGAGCGCGCGCCGGTGTGCCGCGTGGATGGACGGGGCGGAGAGCATCAGATTCCGAGGTTAGTGATAGTGACGATGATTGGCGCAGCGTATGCGCCAGTGCGCTGGCCGACACCCGGCCGCGCTTCACCGCCAAGGAAAAACGTGGCGCGATCAGTGGTGGCATAACGGAATCGCGTTGGGACGTTGGGATTAAATCGAATAACGTCAACCGGCGTGCGAGACGCCGACGCGCCGCCAGCGTTGCTCCCAAACACCAATGGCAATGCCGTGCCACCGTTTAGTAACGCAGTAGGCAACGTGTAGCGTATTTCAAAAATTGCGCCGAGTGTTGCTTGCACTTCAATCTGCCCACTGCGCGAGAGTTGCAGCGCGTCAATGGTTGTTGGTACGCCAGGAATCAGAAAACCGAATGACAAGTTCTGTATTGGGCGCACGACAAGCGGTGCCTGTCCCGCTGCGCTTCGCGCAACAAACATGGCACTGAATAGCACTGTCAGTCGTGCAAATACACAGAATCGAGACATCGAGATGGTGGTCAGCGATGTAGCACAACACATTGATCGCAAGCGCCCGTCAGCGCATCAGGCGATCAATAACGAATCAGAGCCCGGTGTATGCGGCTGAGAGCATAACTGAAGCGGTGTAGACGCCCGGCTGCTGCGTGACGGTCGGTTGCACACGTCCGCCCACGAACAGAAACAGATTTCCCCCAACAAGATTGCGATTGACCGGCACGCCACTGGTCAGGAAAATTCGTGTCGCGCCTGCCGTTGTATTCGTACCATTCCCGCGAATGCGATACCGGTTGATTGGCATCGTGGTGGCGCCGTTACTGAGCGTGGCTGGTAACGTGAAGGTCAACGCCAGTTGCGAGGTGCCGAATCCCGCGATCGAGAGTCGGCCACTGGCTGCGTTGTTCCAGGCGATGGTTTTCGCAACACCCTGAATCACGACGCCAAAATTCAAGGGCGCCAATCCGGTCACAACGAGCGGTGTGATCACCGATGCCGTTGCATTCATGCTCGCGGATTGCGCCTGCGCCGCATTGACTGTGACAGTCAATGCGAGCGCCGACGCAAATGCGCGGAACAGGTTGTGCACGATCGAGATGTTCAGAGCCCAGTGTAGGCAGCTGCCAACACGATGGAGCCCGTGTATGCACCCTGCGCCTGTGCGGCTGCCGGTTGCACACGTCCACCGACGAACACAAACAGGTTACCAGCCACCAAGTTCGAGTTCACCGGCACGCCGGTCGTCACTGCCAAGGCAGTTGCACCAGCGGTCACGTTCGTGCCGTTCACACGCACATCGTACGTGTTGATTGGCATGGTGTTCGCGCCGCTCGCGAGTGTCGCGGGCAACGTGAACGTCATGGCAACCTGTGATGTGTTAAAACCGGTGATCGAGAAACGACCGCTGGTTGCATCACCAAAGGCGATCGTCTTGTTGACACCCTGAAAGACGTTACCAAACGCCAACGGCGCGGTACCCGTCACGGCCAGCGGCGTGACGACCGTCGCGGTCGCGGTGATGGTGGCCGACTGCGCCTGTGCGACAGTCGCCGCAACCAACGTCGCCAGCACGCCGGCGATTTTGCGTGATGTACTCATGCCTTACAGCCCCGTGTAGGCAGCGGCCAACACGATTGAACCCGTGTACGCACCCGTTGCCTGCGCCGCTGCTGGAACCACACGACCACCAACGAACAAAAACAGATTTCCTGCTACCAAATTCGAGTTCACCGGTACGCCGCTCGTCACGGTTAGCGCCGTAGCACCGGCCGTCACGTTGGTCCCGTTGGCGCGGATGTCGTACGTGTCGATAGGCAACGTGTTGGCGCCGCTCGCCAACGTGGTCGGCAGCGTAAAGGTCATTGCGACCTGTGAGGTGCCAAAACCGGCGACGCTAAAACGGCCGCTGGTCGCGTCGCTAAACGCCACCACTTTGTTCACGCCCTGAAACACGTTCCCGAACGCCAAGTTGGCCGTACCGGTCACAACCAGCGGGGTAACGACATTCGCGGTGGCCTGCACCGTGGCTGACTGGCCATGTGCAAGCATTGGAACCGCGAGGGTGGCGGCGACAGCCGCGAGGCGAGCAATACGCATTGAGGTCCGTGGTTGGGCGGAATTGATGACGCAGCACACACACCGCCCGGTGCAGCACACTGCGGCGACTCGGCAACTTCGACCGGGTCTCAGCGTTCCCATGCATATCGCGTATCGTGCCAACGGAAAAAACGACCAGGTCTGTCAAATATATTGACAGTCCGGTCGTTCTCTTTGCTTGCCTACACGCTTCCCATGTAAACAAAACGCGATAGCCTAAACACGCTAAGCTATTCTAAATCAACAGCTTACGAGTGATTCTTGCTGGCACGTCGGCGACAACCCTCAACCGCCGCTGAAAACCTCGCCTAACGAGGCGACATGGCGATCTGCAAAACCATCGTGCGGAGTGCGGTAGCAAACTCTGCCATAACGCTTGGTTACTCCAGGGTCTTCACCTCACCCACGAGCTTCGTCAGGCTGGCCTTTGCATCCCCGAACAACATGCTCGTCTTTTCATCGTAGAAGAGCTCATTCTCAATGCCGGCAAATCCGGCTGCCATTCCGCGCTTCATGACGATGATGTGCTTCGCATCGGAGACGTTGAGAATTGGCATCCCGTAAATGGGTGACGTTGGATCGTTCTTCGCCGCCGGATTCACCACGTCGTTCGCGCCAATCACCAGCGCCACGTCGGCACTCGCAAACTCGGCATTAATCTCGTCCATGTCGTACATGCGATCGTAGGGCACGTTGGCTTCCGCGAGCAACACGTTCATATGGCCAGGCATGCGTCCAGCCACCGGATGAATGGCGTACTTCACTTCCCCGCCCTTCTTCTCGATCAGCTCCGCGAGCTCACGCACCGCGTGCTGACTCTGCGCCACCGCCATGCCGTAGCCCGGCACCACAATCACCTTCGACGCGTAGCCCAACTGCACCGCCGCGTCTTCTGCTGAAATGCTGCGCACCGTCAAGCCAGCGGCAGATTTTGCACCAACCGCCGTTGTTGCACTACCAAAAGCGCCGAACAACACGTTCGCAAAACTCCGATTCATGGCCTTCGACATGATGATCGACAGGATGAACCCTGACGCGCCGTCCAGCGCGCCACAGATAATCAGCACGTTATTGCCGATCGCAAAACCGGTTGCCGCTGCCGCAAGACCCGCGTACGAATTCAGCAGCGACACTACCACTGGCATATCTGCGCCGCCGATCGGCAACACCATCGTGATGCCGATCACAAAGGCGAGCGCGATCATCGCAAAGAACACCGTCATGTTCGTGGAATCGTAGATCAGATACCCAAAGCAGCCGACCGCCGCCGCAAAGAGTAGCAAGTTGACGAAGTTCTGCCCTTTGAACGTGACTGGTTTGCCGGTGATAAACTCTTGCAGCTTACCAAACGCCATGAAGCTGCCGGTCACTGTGAGGCTACCGAACAAAACCTCAAAACCAATCGCCGCCATCTTCGCCGCGCCAATCGGAATGCCTTCGTGCTGCGAGTGCCAAAATTCCGCGACGCCAACGAGCGTGGCCGCGAGCGCGCCGAACATGTGACTAAAGGCAATGCGCTGTGGCATCGCCGTCATCGGCACAAATTTTCCTAACGGATATCCGATGATAGATCCGATAATCAGACCAGCGATAATCCACTGGTACGTCAGGATGTCTTGATGCCACAGCGTACCAACAATGGCCAGCAACATGCCGAGCGCCGCCAGCTGCATTCCGCGCTGCGCCTGATCTGGTTTCGTCAGACCGCGCAACCCCAAAATGAACAGCACCGACGCTGCGATATAGCAGCCCTGCATGAGCAACTCACGCATGCGTCGACCCCGTCGTCGGCTTTTCAGTCGGCTTATCTGTGCGCTTGAACATCTTCAGCATACGATCGGTGATAATGAAGCCACCAACCACGTTGGTCGTCGCGCAAATCACCGCGATGAAACCAAGAATTGTAGAGACCGTCCCGAACTTCCCACCGGCGGCAACCAGCGATCCCACCAGTGAAATACCGGAGATCGCATTGGTCGCCGACATCAGCGGCGTATGCAGCAGCGGCGGCACGCGCGTGATCAGCAAATAGCCGACGAACCCCGCCAGCACAAACACGTACAATGAAATGATATAGTCGCCAGTCATGTCAAATTGGGCAGGAGTGTGGTCAGCGCAGTCGGATCTGGCCATCGTGTGTCACGAGCATGGCGCCCGTAATCTCATCGGCAGGATCGACAACCAATGTGTTGCCTTCCTTTGATGTCAGATGTTGCAACAGCGTGAACACATTGCGTCCAAACATTTGCGATGCGTGCATGGGTTGCGTCGCGGGCAAGTTGCGCGGTCCAAATATCGTGACACCATTTTCGATCACCGTCTCACCAAACACAGTCAGTTCACAGTTGCCGCCAGTCTCCGCAGCGAGATCCACAATCACCGATCCAGGTTTCATGCGCCGCACCATGTCGGCCGTGATCAATCGCGGCGCCGCACGTCCCGGGATGGCCGCGGTGGTGATCACCAGATCTTGCGTCACGATGTGATTGCCAATCGTCTCCAGCGTGCGCACCTGCTCATCGTCAGACTGCGCTTTTGCGTATCCACCCTTGTCCTCAGCCGCCGCCGACACCACGTCGGATTGCACAAACGTCGCGCCCAATGATTGGACCTGCTCACGCGCCGCCGGTCGCACATCGAATGCGCTCACGATTGCGCCAAGTCGTCGCGCAGTGGCAATCGCTTGCAACCCAGCAACGCCCGCGCCGATTACGAACGCCTTGCCCGGTGTCAGCGAACCGGCCGCAGTGGTCATCATTGGGAGCAAACGTGGCAACGCTGCGGCGCCCATCAACACAGCCTTGTATCCAGCCACAGTTGCCTGCGAACTGAGCACGTCCATACTCTGCGCACGCGTAATCCGCGGCACGCGCTCCAACGCGAGCGTGCTCACGCGCTGATCAGCAAGACGTTGGATCGCATCGCCAGCAGATTGCGCTTGCAGCACGCAGATCAACGTCACGCCGCTGGGGAGCAGCGCGATTTCGTCGTCCAGCGGCCGCTGCACCTTTGCAACAACATCTGCGCCGACCATCGCTTCGGTCGGCGTGTCGGCGATCGTTGCTCCCGCCGCGACATACGCAGCGTCGGGATGAAACGCCCGCGCACCGGCTCCTCGCTCCACCACAATTGTCGCACCAGCCTTCACCAATTTGGCGACGTTCTCAGGAACTAACGCCACGCGATGCTCACCCTCAGCACGCTCGTTCAAAACAGAAATACGCATGTAGTCAGGCGAAAGAGATCAAACCGCGTCACACATCTAACAGCGTCACACATCAAACAGCGTCGCACATCAAAAAGCGTCGCACATCAAAAAGCGTCACACATCAAAAAGCACACAACACCGTGGGTACGATACGGCGGCGTATCCGTTCAACAGAAATTGCAGCGCATCACGCCCGTCGCGTTAGAGCCGCAAGTCATCCAATCCGTGAACCCGCCGGTCGAGGGGCTGTTCAGCCAAGGTTACTAACAGTCCAGCGAGCTCAGCGCCCGTAATCGAGGCTAACTTCGCCGCCCGTCGTCTGGCACCAACCATTCGCAAAATGGAGCAGAACGCGTCAACAGCCATCGCACCCAACCGCTCTTCCGGCCGCGACTCGCCCCGATCGTCGCCCGTAATAAAACTCGGTCGCACAACGGTATATGGTGCCGCTCCACTTGCGAGCGAGGCCTCGATGGTAGCGCGCACCTGGAGATACTCGTTCCCAGCGGCTGATGCGCCCAGTGCCGAGAGATAGAGAATGCCGGTGTCAGGTGACGCCGTTAGCACCGCCGTCATCGCCAGCACGGTAAGTCCGAGATCGATAGCGCCTTGCGACGCGTCGCTCCCACCAGAGGCCTTTGCAGCTTTCGCACGCGACGCGGTTGTGCCGAGCAGCAGAAAGAGTCGATCTGGCCGTTGAGCAGCCATTAGCGCGGTCCACGCGTCGGGCGTCCACTCGGTTCGCGCGACGATGGCTCCCAGCGCTTCAAATGCCGCTGCTCGCACGTCGCCCGATGAGGAGTTAGGGCGAATGTGCGCAATCACTTCGTGACCGCGACGGCGCGCCTCCGTCACCACGTGCCGCCCTACGTATCCTGTCGCGCCAGAGATAAGCATTCGCATCGTTTACTCTAGTGGCTGGAGCAGGTTTGGTGGTTGGCGCGAGCCTCTTGGAGCACCAGCGAATCGTTCCAGCCACGCGGCCGTGCTGCGCCAGACCTGCTCGCGACAGAAGTCGACCGTGATCACATGTCCGCACCCGTCGAGCCATTGCTGCTCGCATGGCGCTGCCGCGGTAAAGAATGCGCGATGCTGCTCCGCTTGCGGCAGTGGAATGCGATAATCGGTGCGTGAATGAATGAGCAGCGTTGGCGCACGCACATCCGCGGCGGCAAATCGCGCATCGTGTGCGACAGTTACCAAATCGCGAATTCGGGTGGGCGGCGCTGCGATGTATCCCAAACTCAATTCGCGCGCCGCGGGATCGAAGATCGATGCAACCCGGTCACCGCCGCGCATGTACGCTGTAAAGCAGCGAATCACGCCGGCCAGTGGCGCGAGCCGCTCCGCGCGAGCGGGCGGCGTGAGATACGGCGCGAGCAGCACCAATGCCGGGAGCTCTGGATCGAGCGCAGCCTGAATCGTCGCGAGCGCGCCACCCATCGAAAGTCCAACCAGTACGACCTTCTCGTGACTAGCGCGCAACGCCTCGTACTCACGTTTCACCATTGCGCGCCATTCATCAGAGGTGGTGCGATCGAATGCTGACAACGCACGACCATGTCCGGGTAGCAGCGGCGCGCGCACAGTCCACCCGCCGCTGGCGTGCAACGCGTGTGCGAGACCGTACAGCGTTTGCGGTGTATCGCCAAAGCCGTGGAGCAGTAACGCCGCGTGTGTGTCACTGCCGCGCAGTTCAATGCTGCGCGCGCCGATCACAATGCCATCCGCATCGCGCGGTCGTCGCGTCGCATCTTCGCGCCGAGTTTGCTGCATTCGCGCGATGTAGACGACTGCGTGCACTAGTACGACAGTGCCGAGTCCAGCAGTCAGTACGGTGAAAAGCGACAACTCAGTACTTCGCTATGGTCGCATCAACGTCATCGCTCCAGCGATCAATTCCGCCCACGACATGCGAGACACGCGAAAAGCCTTGCGCGAGAAGAAACTGCCCAGCCATCTCGCTTCGCACGCCGTGATGACACAGCAAAATGATCTCATGATCGCGCGCCAGCGAAGGCAGCGCTTGCGGCAATGTCCGCAATGGGATCAATCGGGCACCCGGAATGTGCGCGATCGCAAATTCAGCGTCTTCGCGAACGTCGATGAGTTGCACGTCATCGCGAGACTGGAGTGCGTCACGCACTTCGATTGGTGTGAGTTGGGCGAGCATAGCGTGCGTGAGGGAGAGAGCAGCCAGAGAGAAGAAGCGCATGGCGAGCGTCAGACAGGAGCAGGCGCACAACGATAGTGAGTTGGCTTCGAAAGACACGCGCGACAATGACGGTCGCGCTCCGGCGAGGCGCTTGGTGATCGGTGCAGCTGCTCGTACCAATTCGCCGCAGATGGTCTAACTCAAGATCTGCACTGATCGTGCGAAGAAAGTTAGATCCTTGTAACTTTGCGGCAGGGATTCCGCTCACCCTGCTGCCCGAGCGCAACAGGTCGGGCTGCGTTAGACGTTAGACCACTGCAACGCGACGCCGCGTGCGAGGGAGTTCCAGTTATGCAAGTTGATGTGCAGCAAGGGGTTACATACTGCTTGCCCCGAGGCACGTGGTCGCGGTTTATGGTCGGGTTTGGTTGGCGTGCATGTTGCCACCGTTCTCTGCCATAAGACGTGAATTGAATTCCCCACGGCACGCCCTCGTGTGAGCGCTACGCCCTTCTCGATCGCTATTCTCGGTAACGACGCGTGGATCGCGGCGACGCCTGCGCTGCCCGTGCAATTGATGCACGCGGCGTTAGCGGCCGGCTTCGACGCCGTTGTGCCGTCGAGTTTGGGCGATGAGCTGGTCGCCGCGGAAACGTTGCGAATTGCGCAACTGCGTGGTCGACGCCCGATCATCCAGTGTTCTTGTCCCTTTTCTCTGACTCAACTATGCAAGCGAGAGGCCAACCTGGCGGACGTGACAATCGCCGTAGCACCGGCGGCGGTAGCACTCGCGCGGGCGCTCCGGCTGGATCGAACGGACGCGCCGCACATCACGTACATCGGCACCTGTCCGGGCGCGCAGGATCCAGCGATCGATCTGCAGGTTTCACCCGAAGCGTTTCTCCGGGGCTTACAGCAGAAGGGCATCACACTCAGCCAGCAGCCTGACATCTTCACCGATCGGCTCCCTCCCGATCGCCGACGATACCTGTCGCTACCTGGTGGAGCACCGCGGCCTGAGTTCGTGCAATCAGCGCTGCGTCGCGATACGGTTGCACTCACCGATCGAATGAATCCGCTGCTCGCGGTAGCTGATGCGTTGTTTGATGGCGGCGTAACAATGATCGATCCGGCCGGTGCCTACCACTGCGCCTGCGCGGGTGCTGGTCCGGAACGAACCGTTGCCGATGGTCGCATTGCGATTGAAAAACTCGAACCACCGCGCGCCACCACTGCCATCTTCGACGCGCCGGCATGGCTCGATCTGCGACCGACAGAAACCGCCACCCCAATCGCGGTACACGATGAACGCGCGGTGAAAACCGCTCCGGTTGCATTCGCGGACGCAACCAGGATCGACGTCGCCGCACAGACCGCGCACATCGTCGATCAGAACGCCAACAGTGAGAACACGCGACGCATGTATGCGCTGGGCGTGCGGACGGCACGGCGGCGTTCGACGACGGTGATCACGATGAGCGACGAAGGGACGGAGATGATTCAACTTCCCGTTCCATCGCTACTGCGCGCACAGCCTATGGAACGGGAAGTTCCGCTGCAGGCACCACGTCCGACACTCGCAGACAGCTTCATCGAACCCCCTTTGCCAGCGCCGCGCCGACGGCCGGCCAGCGACGAACTGTTCAATCGCGACTGACACTCGCGTTCATCTTTTGCGCGCGCGTACGATGCCGTTCAACGCGAACTGCGCCTCGCGCAACGCCGCCGCCGCAGAATCAACACGCTGAGCCAAGTCGGTGAGTTCTGCTTGCGCTAACACCGCGTCTTTTGCACGTACCGCTTCGCCAATGGTCGGAAAGATCATCGTCGAGTAGCCGTTGTCTACATCTGCTGCGTAAATCACGCCGCGCACCCACGGGCGTGATCGTAGTCCACTCGGCCGCGACAAACGACGTTCGACTTGACGCAGCGCGGCATTGGTTGCGCGCTGCGATACCACCGTCAGCGTGCCGGAAGCCAACACGCTATCGCGAGTACGATTGAACACGGCCGCTGATTCCAGAAAGCCTTTCCACGCTTGGTCGAGTACGTTTGCGTTCCCGGCATTGATTGATGCGAGTTGTGTATTCGTTCGCGCAATGTAGCGGCGCATCGTGTGTCCAAACTCGACGTAATCGTACGGCACAATCGCCGCGTTTGCGAGACGCAGTAACATTGCGGCTGCGAGCCTAGCCGCGGCAGCATGCGCCACGTAGCCGGTGTCGCCAAACTGCTCCATCCACCGTTGCGAGTCGTACGCCGAGTGATAAACGCCGCCGGGCCCACCAAAACCCCAGTCGGCGTGCGGAATACCGAAGTGGTTGTAGAAGCCTGCGAAATCAGAACCGCCGCCGGGATCGCCCATCGCTGGCTCTGCACTATCTGCAACTGCCGCACGCTTTTTCCATGCGCTGTAAACAGATCCAACGCCACGCGGATCGGGGATCTCGCGCGACAGTTCACGCGTCAACCCACGCAGCGATGGCGAACCTCCCGCGCCGAAATCGAAACCGGTCGCACTTACATCAAGATTCAGATACGCCACACCGCCACGCTGCAAACGCAGTGAATCGTCTTCCACAAACTCAGTCGAACCGAGCATTCCCCATTCTTCCGCGTCCCACGTTGCGAAAATGAGCGTGCGCGCGGGTGCCTGACCATTGAGCGCACCGACAACGGCGCGTGCGGATTCAAGAATGCTCGTGATACCGCTGACGTTGTCACCGGCGCCAGCACCCCAACCATCGCGGTGTCCACCGATCACAATCAATTCATCTGCCGCCGCTTTGCCTAGCAACGTTGCGGTGGTGTTGTGAATCATTTTGTACGGCTGACTATCGAGCGTCACTGCGACGCGCGCTTGCACCGGGCCCGGGCCAACGTGATAGCGAAACGGTAAGCCACCTTGCCACGATTGCGGAATGGTTGCACCACGCACGCCCTCCAGCAGTGATTGGGCGGTGGCATACGCAATTGGAACCACTGGAATTCGCGGAATCACCATCTGTTCGGTCGTCAGGCGCGGTGCAGTCTCGGTACCGGCATAGCCTGGTGTGCTTGGATCGCCATAACCGTTAAAAACGCTGCCACGCTGCACACCACGAGGCGGCCGCATCGCGCCTTTGGGATACACATCACCAACCGCATAGCCATCGTCAGCGGGATCACTGTAAATGAGCAACGCGCTCGCGCCATGCTTCTCGGCCTCACGTGCCTTGATTCCGCGGAAGCTTCGACCATAGCGTGCAATCACAATCTTGCCTTTCACAGACACGCCGATTGAATCGAGCCGCAGATAGTCTTCAACCAACCCGTAGTTGGCGTACACTATTTCACCGGTGACGTCGCCCGCTGCGCTGTAGCCGTTGACGGTTGGGTACTGCGTCATGCCTGTGACGGGATCGCCGGCGATCACGGGCTCATCAACCGGTAGCGATACTGGATCAGGCGACACGCGCCACACCTGCACACCAGTTGCATGCGGCAGATAGACACGATAGCTGCGCGTCTCCACGCGAAGCCCAAGCTTTGTCAGTTCTGCGTTTACATAGTCGCGTGTGCGTTCTTGCGCCGGCGTACCGGCGATATGTGGCTCGCTGGAAAGCACGCGCGAAATGCGACGCGACGCGTCGGCCGATGGTAGCGCAATCGCACGTCGTTCGAGGTCGCGTTGCACGACGCTGGCCGCGCCGGTGTACCCGGTGAGCGGCGCTTGAGCCAAGAGGACGGCTGGTCCCGCCGCGCAAAGTAGTGCGGTGCGAATCATGTGATGCATGTGAACCGAATCACCGAGAAGGGAAACGAACGATGTAGTGCTGCTACTCTGACGCGCGCGACGCAAACTGCAAAGTCAGTCTTCGCGCAGTTCCTGCAACAGTGCAGACGCAACCTTATGTAACGCGGTGACTTTGTCTGGCGCTGAGGCCACACTTGGTGCTAAAACGGCGAACTGCGCGCGCATTTCATCCTGCACCATCACCTCACTGGGATTGAGCACGCCCAGCCGATCAATTGTGATCAGCGCCAGCTCTCGCAATAGTGCGCGAAGCACCTCAGGAAGCGCAGCAAGTTCAACCGGATCGGCGAGTGGCGCGGGCGTCTTTCGTCCAGTTCTCAGACGCGGAGCACTCACCAGCGCACGTAGTGATGCCACCGTCACGACAAGCGCACCCGGACCGTGCTCGCGCACCTCGGCGACCACGTTCAGTCGTTTCAGTTGCGTGCAGCGTCGGAGTACTGCCTCGCGAACTTTGCCCACGCCGTCCAGGCTGCGCAAACCGCGCCCGGTAATGACGAGTACTTCGCCACTCCCTTCCGCCTGCTGGCGACGGAGCCACGCCTCGACGCGCGCTTCGGCCTGCGCAACCGTCGGCAGATTGTCGCGCAGATTCAGAGTCTTTGACGCACCGAATCGGAGCTCGTCGAAGGCGCGCTCAATTGGAATCACGTTGTCGCCGGGTGTCTTACCTCGAGAAGGCATCGGTGAGGACCACTCCATCAAGACGTTCGGTTGGCGTGATGCCTAACCGCCGAGCCAGCGTTGGTGCCATATCTACCACACGCACCGCGCGCGTGCGCTTGACGCCACGAGCGAAGCCGGGACCATAAAACAGAATAGGCACTCGGGCATCGGCGTCATTGGGTGAGCCGTGCGTTGCGTAGTTCACGCCTTGCCAATACACGTAAGGTTTTGGCGACACGAGCAACACCACCGGAAGCGATGGCGGCAGCGCGTGAATCCAACGTCGCGCTACGTGATCCCGCACCGTGTCAGCACGCGCCAGATCGCGCACTCGATCAACACGTGCGACACCTGGCACGGCACGGAACGCACGAGTCATCACAGTGAGTACAGAGTCCAACGACACGTTCGCGCGCGTGAAGGCCGCCGAGTCGGCGAAGAGCATTCCGTACTCAAAGTCGAGCGCAAGCGCTGTATCGAGACCGCGACCGGCTAACGCTTGCAGTGTGGCCGTCAAGACCGGTTCAGTGTTGATGCGCAGGGCAGTGTTTTGTCCGGCGAAGTGCAGTTCAGGGAACGGTTGCACACCGTGATCAGCCGTTAATGCAATCACGATTGACGCGGAATCACGCACGCGATACAACGAATCGAGAAACGCACCGAGGTACGCGTCGAGTCGGAGAATTTGGTCGTGCATTTCGCGTGATGCGGGCCCGTATCTGTGGCCGACGGCGTCAGTCGTCGACAGTGAAATAGCCAGCACGTCGGTCGACGGTCCCTTACCCAGTTCCATCGCCGTCAGGCCAGCCATCGCGGCTCGCAACGTGAGCCAATCCATGCGAGGATCGTCCGGCAAGTTCTTGATTGCTTGCACGGTATCACTTGGCAACACATGCGGAAACATGAAACCTTTACCGTTGCTTTCGACCGGCACACTGTCACGTTCGCGATACGCGGATGTGTTGCGTAGCAGCGCCCACGAAGTGCCCGTCATTGCATGCGGCAGGCGACGTGCATTGAATTGCGTGAGCCATGTTGGCAGCGTATCGGCATACCAATTGCTTGTCGTGAAGCGTCCATCGTTTACATACCAAAACACCGATTGCTTTGATCGTCCCACCGGCAGAATTGCGCCACGATCTTTGCGACTGACAGAGAGCGTGCGTGATCGCGGGTCAGCGGCAGTGATCCAGTCGGTGAGGGTGCTGCCAATGAATCGAAATGGTGAAGCACCCACGCCGCCGCCGCCGATCAGCGGATGGTCGCGATCGTTCACGCCAGCGTTGTTGCGCACGATGCCGGTGTGCATCGGAAACCGGGCAGACAACGTCGACGCGTGACCCGGCGCCGTCTCAGTGGTGGCGTGATCTTGATACCCGTTTGCGTACAACACACCACCGCGCTGCAATCGCTTCAATCCACCTGTGAATTCCGCGCCATATCGCGCGAAGTACTCGGGGATCATCTGGTCGATCGTGAGAAATACAATCAGCGAAGGTCGCGGCACTGATGCGGCAACACGCTGCGCGGTTGCAGATTGAGCGACCCCACAGTTGAGTAACAGCGCAACACCCGCCGCGACGCAGGCGCGCGATTTGACCCAGTCAACGAAGGAATTCATACGTGACAAGATAGCCCGCGTTGCGTGGGCGGAAGTGCGCGTCTCGCAACAATGCCGCACCACATTGGACCACGAAAGCCCTGATACCGATAACGCCAAACACGTGGACGACCTCGCGCGTCAGCAGCATCGGTATCGCAGGTTCATGCCGCTGCGATACCGCCTTTGAGCGCTTGATCAAGTAACGAGACAGCGCGTTCCAGATCTGCGCGCGTTGCAACCAGCGGTGGCAGAATCCGAAGCGTGTGATCGCCAGCCGAGATGATGAGCAAGCCGAGCGCGCGTGCACGGTCGATGACGGCGCTCGCCGGTTCGGTGACGTCCACACCCCACATAAAGCCTACGCCGCGCACGGCGCGTACGCTGGCGTGCGTGTCTTTGAGCGCGGCGAGCTGTGCACCAAACCACGCCCCTTCATCGCGCACATGCTTCAGGAACGCAGGCTCCGCGATGCGCTCGCACACGTGTTGCGCCACGTGCGTGATCAGCGGTCCGCCGCCAAACGTCGTGCCGTGCTCACCCGGCTTCATCGCACTCGCGACGGCGTTGGTGAGCAAGATCGCGCCCATCGGGAGCCCACCAGCCAACGGTTTTGCGAGGGTCACAATGTCTGGCAGAATGCCCGCCGCTTCGTGCGCTAAGAAGCAGCCTGTGCGTCCCATGCCGCACTGAATCTCGTCGAGAATCAGGAGAATCTGACGTTCGCTGGTCAGCGCTCGCAACTCGCGCAGATACCCGTGATCCATTGGCCGTACGCCACCTTCGCCCTGCACCGGTTCAATGATCAATGCGGCAGTTGTTGCTGCAGAGAGCACCGTCGCAAGTTCATCCAAATCACGTTCTGCGATCCTGATGCCCGGCACGAGCGGCTGGAACGGCATGCGATACGCAGCGCGATCGGTTGCCGCGACAGACGCAAGCAAACGGCCGTGGAAGCTGCCGCGAACGCTGACAATCTCGTGCTTGGTGCCATCGGCTTGAATCGTACGACCCCAACGACGCGCGAACTTGAACGACCCTTCCACCGCCTCAACGCCTGAGTTGCAGAAGAAGATTTTATCGGCAAACGTGCGCGCAGTAAGAAAATGTGCGAGGCGTTCGGCGGCTGGATTCGCAACCAGATTCGAGAGATGAATCAGTCCAGTGGACAGCGCTTCTGCGATCGCAGCATTGATACCGGCGTCGTTGTAGCCAAATGCATTCGTTGCGATTCCAGACATGCAATCGAGGTATGCATTCCCCGCGTCGTCGAAGAGCGTGACGCCTTCGCCGCGGACAATCGTGAGAGGAAATCGCTTGTAGGTGTAAGCAATGCTGCTCTCAACGGCGATACTTGACGTTGCAGATGCGTTCACGACTAGCGTGGCGCCACTCGTCGCACTCGGCGTCGCCACAGCGGCAACGGCAGGGCTCATACTGACTCTCCAGACAGAGTAATTATCGTTCCGCGAGTTGCATCCGTGATCGCCGATGCGGCGCCGATTCGTACGCGCGCAACACCACGCGCCAGTGCACTGAGCGCCGCGTCAAGTTTCGCAGCCATACCGCCGCGCGCGACACCAGAGTGAACCGCTTCCCGCGCTGCGGCGGCGTTCAAGCTCGGAACTGCGACACCATCCATCAAAACACCTTCCACATCGCTGATCAGGAGCAACTCATTGGCCATCATCGCCACAGCAATTGCAGCGGCTGCATCATCACCGTTCACATTCAGCACGCCGCCGGTGTGTGACGCGCTGTCACGCGCGAGCGGCGAGATCACCGGACAGAAACCACCCGCCAGCAGGTGGCGTAACAATGTCGCATCGACTGACACTGGCGTGCCCACTTCACCAAGAGTGCTACGTGATTCTGCCGCTGCGTGCAGCATGCCCGCATCTTCTCCAGAGATTCCAACCGCGGCGATTCCCGCACCAACCATTGCAGCCACCAATCGCTTGTTCGCACTGCCAGACAACGCCATTCGCAACAGCTCCAGATCTTCCAGTGCCGTTACCCGTCGACCATCCACAAAATCTGACGGCCGACCAAACGCGCGCTGCAACGCGGACACTTCGTCACCGCCGCCGTGCACGATCACCAGCGCAGGTTCCGCACGCCACGCTTCAGCGAGTAGCGCTGGCAACGCAAGATCACTCTGCACACGACCGCCAAGCTTCATCACTTGCGTCACAACGGCAATCCCGCCACTTCGTCGAAATCACAAAGAAGATTGGCGTTCTGCACGGCTTGGCCAGCCGCGCCTTTCACCAGGTTGTCGATAGCGACAAAAATTTGCAGCATTGGTGCGCGTGCGTGAGCAACTGTTGTGGCAAAAATTCGCGCGACATTCCGATGCTGCACCTCGCGCAGTGTCGGTGGTGCCGACGCAATCTCAACAAACGGTTCTACTGCATAGTGCGTTCGATAGAGCGACAACGGTTCGGTGAGAGGCTCGCGCAACGTGACCGTAATGCTGGCCAAAATTCCGCGCGAAACGGGTAACAGATGTGGCGTGAACAACAGATCAACATCAGCGCCACACGCATCGAACGTGGCGCGCATCTCGGCAACATGCCGATGCGTATTGCCAACACCGTACGCCCGAAAATCCTCACTCACTTCGCCAAACAGCAGTTCTGCTTTGGGCGAGTTTCCTGCGCCAGTAACGCCGCTGGCTGCATCAACCACAATCGGTGAACCTGGCTGCACCAGATCTCGTGCAATCAGCGGCAACAAGCCAAGCAGCGTTGCCGTCGGATAGCAGCCAGGATTCGCGACCACCCGCGCGGTGCGAATCGCGTCGCGATTGAGCTCCGGCAAACCGTACGGCGCATCGACGTCATCCAACATCGTCGACGCGTGCCCGGGGCGCAGATCGCTGGAGAGATCAATGACCTTCGCCCCAGCCGCATGCGCACGCGACACCCACTCTACCGACGCGCCGTGCGGGAGCGCAGAAAAAATCACCGCTGCGTCGGCCAGCGCGACATCAGCAACCGGCAGCATCGTGATGTTACGGCCCGATAGCCTCAACGAGTCGCCAGCGCGCGAATGCGCGGCTGCGAAGGCGAGCTCAAAACGGGGATGCCTATCAACGAGCGTGCAGAGCTCTCGCCCCGCATATCCACTCGCCCCTAGCACTCCGACAGGGATTTTATGCATATTTAATGCATATTATTTCAGCGCCCTCACGTCAATGGCTGGATGTAGCCAATGTGATGGTGTTACCTCCCGGGCGGCGATCCAGACCATGGCCAACAAGCGCGAGCGACATCTGGCAATCCACGAAATCGTGGAGTCCAGGGCGGTGCAAAGCCAAGATGAGCTGCGAAAACACCTGCGTCAGCGGGGCTGGGAAGTGACACAATCAACGCTTTCTCGCGACCTCCACGAGCTCAGGCTCGCCAGAATTCCAACCGGCGACGGCGTTCGATACGCGTTCGCCGACGGCGGCATGGCGACCATGGAGGACGACCGTGGGTCGCTCGATCACCTGTTGCCACAGCTCTTCGACAAGGTTGACGGTACGGGCGAATTGGTGGTTTTGCACACGGTCACGGGGGGCGCACAGCCAGTCGCCGCCGCCATCGACAGTGAAGCGTGGCCAGACGTATTGGGTACGATCGCCGGCGACGACACGATCCTGCTGGTCTGCCGCTCGGTTGAGGCACGAAGCCGAGTGATTCGGCGGCTGACGACACTGGCCGGCGATCGAAGCTGAGGAAACCCGTAGCATCTGCTGCGGCGCTCGACCCTTGGTCCCCCGGCGGCACTTGTGGGGGGATCAGGATTTTGCGAAGTTATGCAGCGATTCTGCATAAAATTTCACTTGTGGGAGTAGCGTATGCCCCGGACCATCGTACTCGCCTATTCAGGCGGTCTTGATACTTCTATTGTCGTTCCTTGGCTGCGTGAGCACTACGACGCGCGCGTGATCTGCATGGCCGCTGACATCGGGCAGGGAGCCGAAGAGCTGAAAGGCGTCCGCGAAAAAGCGATCGCGAGCGGCGCCGAGGAGTGTGTGATCGAAGACCTGCGCGATGAGTATGTCGCCGATTTCATCTTCCCTACACTTCGCGCCGGCGCGATCTACAACCGCAAATACCTCCTCGGCACCAGCACGGCGCGTCCGCTGATCGCACGCCGGCAGGTAGAAGTAGCGCGCAAGTATGGTGCTGATGCGCTGGCGCACGGCTGTACTGGCAAGGGCAACGATCAGGTGCGCTTTGAACTGACCTACATGACGTTCGCGCCCGATCTGGAAGTGATCGCGCCGTGGCGTTTGTGGGACATTCGCAGCCGCGAAGACGCGCTCGCATACGCCGCGAAGAAAAACGTGCCGGTTTCTGCGACCGCAGCGAAGATTTACTCGCGCGACGCGAATCTGTGGCACTTGTCTCACGAAGGTGGCGGTCTGGAAGATCCAAACTGGTCGCCAGTTGAAGACATGTTCATGCTGACCGTTTCACCAGAAGCTGCGCCAGATAAGCCAGAGATGCTGACGCTTGGCTTTGACGCTGGCACGCCGGTGTCGGTGAATGGCGTGAAATTTGGCCCCGCAGCAATCATCGCGGAGTTGAACAAAATCGGATCACGCAACGGTATTGGTCGCGTGGACATTGTGGAAGATCGCCTGATCGGTATGAAGTCGCGTGGCGTGTATGAAACGCCGGGTGGCACGCTGCTGTACGCGGCGCACTCTGAACTCGAGCAGTTGATTCTCGATCGTCGCACGTTGGCTGCGAAGGATTTGCTTGCACCGCGCTACGCAGATTTGGTGTACGAGGGTCGCTGGTGGACTACGGAACGTGAAGCGTACGACGCGTTTGTGAACATCACGCAGGAACGGATCACGGGTACGGTCACGCTCAAGTTGTACAAGGGCAATGTGATTGTCGCCGGTCGCCAGAGTGCACATGCGATCTACGACGAGCGCTTCGTCACGTTTGGTGAAGACAACGTGTATCAGCAGGCTGACGCTGGCGGATTCATTCGCCTTTTCGGTCTGTCGAATCGCGTGCGCGCGCTGAAGGATGCGGAGATGGGTTTCATTCCGCGTTGGGGCGTCGCTCCGCCAACGGAAGCAGCACCGAGCAACACACCGTCGAACGTGGGCGCGTAACGTGGCTGACGGTCCGACGCACAAGTTGTGGGGTGGCCGGTTCGCCGGCGGCCCTTCAGCGATTCTCGAAGCCGTAAATCGATCGATTACAGTCGACTTTCGGCTCTGGCCATTTGACATTCGCTTGTCGCGCGCGTGGGCGATGGCGTTGTGGAACGCCGGCGTTCTAACGCTCGACGAGAGCGAGCGAATGGACGCCGGTTTGGCGGCGGTTGCGATCGATTTTGAGAATGGCGCGCAACCGCTGCCGAGCGATGAAGATATTCACACCATGATCGACCGGCTGCTGCACACGCATGTCGGCGATCTGGCGTCAAAGCTTCACACGGGACGCAGCCGCAACGATCAGGTGGCGACCGCGTCGCGACTCTGGACGCTGGATGCAATTGATCGCATGGATATACTCGTGCGCGATATGCAACAGGTGTTGCTGTCGCATGCCGAGAAGTATCAGGATGCGTTGTTGCCGGCGTACACGCATTTGCAGCGCGCGCAGCCGGTGACTTTGGCGCACTGGTTAATGTCGCACTTTTGGCCACTCTCGCGTGATCGTCAGCGCTTGGCTGATGCGGCACGCACGACGAGTGTGTTGCCGCTGGGCTCAGGTGCGATTGCCGGCGCCGCATTCCCGATTTCGCGCGTGCTCCTAAAAGAGTCTTTGGGCTTTGCCGCAATTTCGCAGAACAGTATTGACGCTGTTGGTGATCGTGATTTCGTGACCGACACGATTTACTCGTTGACCATGACGTCAGTGCATCTGTCGCGATTGGCGGAGGATTTGATTCTCTTCGGCTCCAGCGAGTTTGGTTTTGTACAGTTCGGCGATGCGTTCTCGACTGGTTCGAGCATGATGCCGCAGAAGCGTAATCCTGATGCGTTGGAACTCGCACGCGGTACCGCGTCGCGAGTGTTTTCGGATCTCACATCGATCGTGATGGCGCTTAAGGGATTACCGAGCGGGTATAACAAAGATTTGCAGGACGACAAGCGTGCGTTGTTTGATGCGGTGGATGTGATGTCGTTGGTGTTGCCAGCGGTTGCTGGTGCTGTGGATGAACTGACGTATCGCACCGATCGGATGCGGAGCGCGGTGACGTCAGTGATGATGGCGACTGATCTCGCTGATTATCTCGTCATGCGCGGCGTAACCTTCCGCGAGTCACACGGCGCGGTGGGTGCATTAGTGCGGCAGGCAGAGGAGCAGCGCATTGAACTGGATCAGTTGCCCGTGAGCGCGTTCACGGCGGCGCATTCGGCATTCGGTCCGGATGTCATGGATGCACTGGCGGCGCAGGCCAGCGTAGATCGGCGATCGGTTCCTGGTGGCACGGCGCCCAGTGCGGTGCGCGAACAGCTTGAGTTAGCGCGCGCATCGTTGCGCCCAGCCGACGCACTGCGCGCGAATACGGTCAGTTTCGCGGGATAAACTCGGCGGGCTGGAAAAAAAAACGGGAGCGATCACTGATGTGTGATCGCTCCCGTTTTCGCAACGTGCGCGGACGTTAGAACATGATTCCAATCGTGATCGGAATGAACTTCGCCGACGTTCTGTTGTTGCCAACATCAAAAGTGGCGTCGTTGATCTGATGCATTCTTGCTTCAACGAAAATGCTTGCGCCAGTCAAGCCGAACTTCACGCCTGCGCCGTAGTTGTAACCAACCTTCCGCGTGCTTTCAGTGCCTTTGAGCTGCGTGTCGTAGTATCCAACGCCGCCGATCACGTAGGGCTTGATCGGTCCTGGAAGCAACGCAAACACTGCGTTGACTGAACCAGAAATTACGCGCGTATCAGTGCCATTCTGCGCGCGATTGAACGAGTCGGTGAAGTTCTTTCCACCAAAGCTGTTGTATTGCAAATCAGCGCGAAGCTGCAGCGGGAACGTCGGCACGCCAAGCTGCACGGTCGCGAGGCCGTTGTAGCCAAGATCCTGTCGATCGTTCAGCGAACCAGACGGCAACGATGCGCCGCCGGCGATACCAAACGCGAGTTGCGCATGCGCTGGTGCTGCTGCGACGGCGAGCGCAACGCCGATACCCGCCAGTGTAGTGCGAAGTGTTGACATAAATTCAGGGTGTTTGGGTAAACGCACGCGCGACCGTGCGGCCGTACTGACAGCATCCGAGTGCGGCGCGCGACATCTCACGGTCTAGCGAGACTTCGCGCTCCCCAGCACGGCGTGTGCAGCCGCAACTCCACCTCGCGCGGCCCCTTCCAGCGAACTGGTATGCCCAATCTCCGACGCAATGAACAGACCCGGCTGATTGGTCTGCGGTTGCACGCGCCGAACGGTGCTGCCGGGCGGCTGGGCATACTGAGAGTAGGGGACACGCCACACCGCGAGAAGTTCCGCTCTTTGAACGGGCTCAGGTGCACCAGACATTGCGCCGAGGTCGGCTCGCACGCGCGCAACTAATTCGTCATCGAGCAATTTCGCTGCGTCGCCAAGTACAGTCGCAGCGGTGAGTGCTTTACCCGCTGGAGCGTATGACGGCGCCACGTTGCTGATAGTGATCGCGTGACTTACCGTCGCATTTGGTGCTGAGTTGAGCCAAAGAGCTGTTCCATGCAACAACGGCGCACTGGATGCGAAGTACACCGTTGTACAACCGAGTTGACTCGCGGGCACAGCCACGTTCACGCCAATTGCTGCGGCAAGTATTGCAATCGTCGGTGGATCACACGCCAGCACGACACGATCAGCAGACAGCGTCTCGCCGCTCTGTAGCGTGACGCCGGTAATGCGCTCTGCAACACAGTTGATCTCTGCGACGGCGGCGTTTGCACGCACCGTGTTCGCGGGCAGCTGCGCCGCGAGCTGCGCAGTTATCGCACCCATGCCAAGTTCGGGGACCACCGTGCGACCCTGTGCCAGCATCTTGAAGGTGTACAGCAACACGGACGCAGATGTAGCCAACGATCTATCAAGCAAAATACCGCCGTAGAACGGCGCGAAGAACGAGTCAATTGCACGCGCGCTGAAACCGCTGGCTTCCAAGTACGCACGCGTCGTCACGCGATCAAACTGGTCGCGAAAGCAATCGTCAAACGACATGGACGTTGCCGCGTATCGCAGTCGTAGCATGCGCAGCTTGTCGAACAGCGAGAGTTGCGGCGCAACGAGTGTCGGCAGCAACAGCGACGAATCAGCGAGTGCATCACCAATGAGCGCGGTTTTGCCGGGACGATCGATTCTGCTGCCATCGATTCTGCCCCCATCGATTCCGCTGCCGTCAGCGATCCGCGCGGCGGGCTGGAACGTGCGCAACCGAAGCGCGGGCAAATCCAATGCAGCAACCAGCGTCGGATACGCGCTAAACAGCACTTGGAACCCATGGTCTAACCGGAATCCATTGTGCAGCGTCGTACGCACGCGACCACCAACTGTGTCTGCGCGCTCGAGCAGCGTGACGGCGTGACCGCTGCGCGCCAATTCTCGTGCGCAGATAAGTCCAGCAACACCGCCGCCAACAACGATTGTTGTTGCGGCGGTGGGTGACGAAGGCATTACGGCTTGACGGGTGCTGGTGTGGTTGGCACGGCGACCGGCGCGGTGGCTGGCGTTGGCACAATGACGGCCGGTAGTGGTGCACTGGCTGGTGGCACGATCACGGGCGCGGTTGCGGCTGGCGTTGGTGCGGCGCTCGCCGGCAGTGGCCCACCCGTCAACGGCTCCACCTTGTTCACGTAGTAATCCGTTTCGCCAAAACACTTCGTTGGCACGCCAAGGTGTTGCTCGTACGACAACTTCACCTGTCGGCCAGAGAGCGATTCGATCGTCGCTGCGACTTTGTCATCTCGGACAGAGAACTTGAACAGCTCTGGCATCATGTTCGGGCCGTTCGCCATCGACAGTTCGCCTTCCCACGTTTTGCAGACAAAGCCCTTGTTCGAGAATTTCTGCACATAGCCTGCGCGCGAACCATCGGCGTAGGTGTAGTTGAGTGTGATGGTGACCCAGAGCGCGAACGCGGCCAGCGGCAGCACGAGTAGAAACAGCGCTGCGGTGATTTTCCACTTGCCTTTGCCCTTCGGCTTGGGGGTGGGCGACGTTTTCAGCGGTGCGCCGGTGTCGATGGATGGCGAGTTATACGTGCGGGTTGGCTCTTCGGCCATTGGGCTCTCGGGTCGATTGGTGATAAATCCAGCAACTGCAATGTCGGTGGCGCTGTGGGCATGCCACAACCCCGCCACGCATGGATGACGGTCTATAGTACGCAAGCCATACGGGCTAGATTCGTAGGTAGACGCCGCCAAGCCGGTTCCCCGAATCTCCCCGCTGTGAGTACTCCCTCCGTTTTTCGCCCCCGTCGCCAGACAGTGACCGCGATGGTTGGCACCGTCGCCGTTGGCAGCGCGCACCCAGTTGTGGTGCAGTCGATGACCAACACCGACACCGCCGATGTGGTGGGCACCGTCACACAGGTGGCATCACTCGCGCGCGCAGGCTCGCAGATCGTGCGAGTCACCGTGAACAACGAGGACTCGGCAGCCGCAGTCCCCGAGATCGTTCGCCAGTTGGACGACATTGGCGTGACGGTACCCATCGTCGGCGATTTCCACTACAACGGCCATCTGTTGCTGGCCAAGTATCCGGAGTGCGCTCGTGCGTTGTCGAAGTATCGGATCAATCCGGGCAACGTAGGCAGCAAGCGACGCGATGAGAACTTTCGCGCGATTGTGCAGATCGCAGTCGAGAACAATAAGCCCGTTCGTATTGGCGTGAACTGGGGCTCGCTGGATCAGGATTTGTTGACGCAGATGATGGACGACAATGCACGTCTGGCAACGCCAGAAACGGCGTACAACGTGTATGTCGAGGCGATGCTCGCGAGCGCGTTACGCAGCGCTGAGTTGGCTGAAGAAACGGGGCTCGCGCACAATCAGATTGTGATCTCAGCGAAGGTGTCGCTGGTGCCTGATCTGGTGGATGTGTACCGCAAACTCGCTGCCCGCTGCGACTATCCATTGCACGTTGGTCTCACAGAAGCTGGGCTGGGAATGAAAGGCATGGTGGCCAGCGCGGCGGGATTGTCGCTGCTGCTCACCGACGGCATTGGCGATACGATTCGCGTGTCACTCACGCCGAAGCCCGGCGGTGATCGTGCTGAAGAGGTGCACGTTGCGCAGCAGATTCTGCAATCGCTTGGTTTGCGCAGCTTTGCGCCGCAGGTCACGGCGTGTCCCGGCTGCGGTCGCACGACGTCGACATTTTTTCAAAGCATGGCCGAAGACATCCAGAACTATCTGCGTGAACAGATGCCGGTGTGGCGTGGCAAGCATCCCGGCGTCGAAGAAATGCGCGTAGCGGTGATGGGATGCATCGTGAACGGCCCCGGTGAATCGAAGCACGCGAACATCGGTATCTCGTTGCCGGGCACGTTTGAAGAACCGAAGGCGCCGGTGTACGTGGACGGCGCGCTTAAGTTGACGCTTAAGGGCGATAGAATTGTGCCCGAGTTTCTTGCGTTGCTTGAGGAGTACGTTGCGCGAACGTATCCCACGCCGGTACCCGCTGGCGTGTAAGCGAGAATGCTCGGCTGGCGTGTACGCGCTAACGCACGGCTGGCGCGTCGCCTTCCGGCGCCAGCTCGAGTTGCGCGACCATCTCGCTCAGCTCGTTCATGATTGGCGCCGTAAATCCGACGTCGCGCAACCGATCGGAAATTGTGCGATACCAGTGCAGCGTGCTGTCGCGAGCAGCACCACCGCGGGTCCACACCGTGGCCGGCTCGATGGTACGACGTAAATCGGCGAGGATAGTGCCAGCGTGATGTAGTTTGTCGGCGGCACACACCCAGCGCGCGGAATCAGTCGCTGTGGCAATGCGCGATAGATAGTCTTCGCGCACATCCTCTTTGCTCATCTCCACGCCGTCGTCATCAATGCGACGACGCGTGACAGACATCACGGTCTGCAACACATCATCGCCGAATTTACTGCCGATACGATCGACGAGATCGCTGTGCGAGTAGCCGTCGCGTACAGAATCCTCGATCACATCGTGCAGAATCCCTGACACGACCACAGTTTCATCGCACTGATAGTGCGTGAGAATCAGCGCCACATTCGCGGCATGCGTGATATACGGCATGCGCAGGCCTTTGCGCACCTGTGTGTCGTGGTGCTTTGCCGCAAAGGCAAGCGCGTGATTGATCCGGTCGGAGTATCCGCGCATGAACAGCCTGTGGCTTGAAACGGTGATCGAGCGATACGAGACGAAAACCTAGCAAGGAGTGCGCGAGAGCGCACTACAGCTCAGTCAATGCGACCGAAATTTCATGGGTCATCTTAGCGCGCCTGCGAGAGCAGTGCGGCTAAGCGCAAATCCAGCAGCAGCAGCGCCGCGCCCTGAATTCCAACACCAATTCCGGCACCGATGAGGCCTTTGGAGCGCGCCAAGCGCCATCCGCAGATGGCGAGAGTTACAGCCACCGCGATGTATCCGACATCCAACCCGCAGTTAAACCACAGAAAACGGTCTAGCCGCGTCACACCGTCGTAGTCACGGAGTGCAAGGGTGGGGCGTGCGACAAGCGCCAACAACGCATCAATCGCGCCCCATGCACCAGTCTGGATCGCGAAATGTCGCAGCATCGGCGAATCGATCCGTTGCTGGCGCAGAAACGCCCAGCAGCCAGCTCCAGTGACAATGCTCGCGATGCCCCAGACTAAGAGCCGTGCGAGATGAGCACGCTCAAATGCGAGAACTTGGTCAGCCCACATGTGTCAGACGGTGTTGGCGGCGGGTGAGGCATCCAGCGCTCGTTGCAACGCGGTGTCGAGCGCAAACGCAACGGGATCAGTGTCTTCAATATCAGGCGACCAAATCACAACACCGTGGGCCGCGGCGCCGCGGGTCTTATGAATCTCCGTACGAGCGAGACTCAGCCAGGCCGATGGAGTACTGCCAAGGCGAACGACGAGCAGCACACGCACCGAACCGTCTGGCGCGCCGAGTGTCGCGCGCACATCCTCGAGGGTACCAGCGCGCAGCGTAATCGTATGTTCTTCAACGAGATCCAGAAAATACTCACCCGTCCACGTTACGCCGTGATTGCGTTCGGGATGTACGTGCACCGTACGCGTCGGAGTGGGTGCAGCCCGGCGACGCGCACGCGTGCTCATCCGCGCAGTACCATGACGCGCCGAGACCACGCGCACGGTACGTCCGTCGGCACCAAGCCGCTCAGCAATGCGCGCTGCAGTCCGTGTTGCGAGCATCGGATCATCACTCACGACAACCAGCGTACGCGACGTTGCCAGTATCTGCTCAAGGTCAAACACCAACTGACTGAACGCGCTGGTGAGTGCATCGGGTGTTGCAGCATCGGTTGCGCGAAGGCTCAGGAGCACCGGTACGCGGGCCTGCGACGCAACCTCGCGATCGTCGGCCAAACGCGGCGAGCGAATTTCCATCAGTAGCGTCACCAACAATGCGAGACCAGCCGCTGCAAATGCGCTGGCGGACAGCATTGCAAGTGGCGGCGCCAGCGCATCAACGCGTCGCTGCGCGCGCGCGCGTGAGGCATCACGTTGTTGGGCGTCAGTACGCCGCTGCACGAGCAGACGGGTCACGGAATCTGATACACGCGCTGCACTGTTTCGTCGAGCTTGCGCATCAGCGTGACGGGTTGAGTCGGCGGAAAACCGCCTCGCAATCTCTTCGACCGATGGCCCAATGGGCAGCGCGGATTGTGCGACTGATACCGGTCGCAAGAGCGCGGCGCGGCGCGCAATCGCAATGCGTTCGATAGCGCGACCAACTCCGGTCACACGACTCGACAGTTCGAGATAGATCGGATCTACGCCTCCAACTGCGTCATACTCATTGCGCGCGCGCTCGCTTTCAGCCAATGAGTCGGCGAGTAATCGCACGCGCACATCTTGTTGCAGCAACGGATCTGCCGCGAGGGCGCGCCACGACGCCGCAAGCGGCGCGTTTTGCGCGCGCTCTAATTTTGCCGAGAGCGCCGCGATGGCAACGCGAATTGAGTCAGAAAGTGGAAGCGCTACTGCGACAGGTCCATCAACCGGCTCACCGCTCGACTCCGCCACGAGCGTATCAGTTGGCAAAGTAGAGTCAGCAACACCCGGAACGGCCGATAGAACGTTCGTTCGCACGCGAACCTGCATACGAACGGCCGGCGGAACTTCTGTTAGCGCACTATCGGCACGGAAAAGCAGCGTGCGCATGCTCGTCGCTTCGCGTGCTAAGTCCAGCGTGTCCGTAGGCGCAGGGATGCGAAGTAGCGCCGTGCGTTCGGTTCGCGTAAACCATAACAGCACGCCGAACGCGACTGCGAATGTGACACTTCCGACACCGATAAGTACACCGCCGCGGTGCGTCAGATTTCGCGCGCGACCCGCCATCCACCGGCCGCGGCGTGAATCAGTGAATGAATCGGGAGTAGTGCTCACGCTCGAATGTTAGTCGGCTGACCAACCAATTCTGGTACGCGCGCTGTTATGCTCTCGTGCGCTTGTCGGGCAATTTGTCGCACACTGCATTACGCCGCGAAGTGTTGGTGCGTAAAAACAGCAACTGGTAATGCAAAGCGGGGCGTCTGACAGATGTCAGACGCCCCGCGGTTACTACAGACATGAAGAACTAGTTGACCTTGATCTTCATGACCATGTTCATGGCCTGATGCGGTGTGCAGATCGCTGTGTACGTGCCAGCGGCAACGCCACCAAACGAAACCGTGTACGTATCGCCATCGGTCACGAGCATCTTGCCAGCCAATTCGCCAGTGCTCTCTGGCATATTCGCCGCGAGCTGCGCTGCGGCTGCACCAACGGCTGCTGGATCAAACGCAACGTTGTGCGGGCCACCCTTTACAGACACAAACTTGATGCCGTCGCCGGCCTTCACCGAAATCTCGGCTGGCTCAAAACGATAGCCCTTCTCGTCACCGACCATGTTCACGGTGTGCGTCGTGCCCGTGATCGGCATTGCGGCAATTGCGCCCGCTGCTGGTGCGACTGTGGCGCCCGGAGCCGGTGCGACTGCGACTGATGCTGCTGTGTCGGCGGCCTTCTTCTCGCCACCACTGCATGCGACAAGCGCAAATGCGCTTGTGACGACTGCAAGAACCTTGAACTGCATGAACTCTCCTAGAAAAAACCGGTGAATATCGGACACATGTGCCTATCGGTCCTGAACAACGCTCAGTTTCGCCGCATCGAGCACTGCGAAACTGCGGGAAGCATACGGGGCCAGACGCCGGGAACAAGCCCCCCAACCCGTGACCTCCCGCAGAGGAGATGCTCAACCTCACGAGAAGAACACAGGTCGCCCCGTCTCGCGTTCCAGCTTTCGGACCGCGTTGACCGTCGTTCATTTGCTCGCTACTCTTCTACTTCTCATGCGCTACGCCTCTGCCCAGCACCACCATCATCATCATGTTCGCCGCCCGACGGGCGTCGTCCCGGTATGGTGCATCGCGTAGGTCTGGCGAGTAGGCACTGTGCAACGCGGCGGCCCGTCCAATTTAAGGAGGGGCCGCCGCTGTTTTTGTCCCCCAGTGTTGTTCTCCAAAACCTCTGAATCCGCATGCTCCGGATTTCTCTGCGGTATAAGGGTCGCCTTTCCGAAGACGCCCGCGGGGTGGT
>JANNWU010000541.1:0-3135 GCA_031408755.1 Gemmatimonadaceae bacterium
CTCTACATCAATGCGCAGGTCTACACGGGTACGGTCACGACTGCTGGCTTGCAGCGTGGAACGGCGAAGTGGGCCGATGCATTGGCGTCGGCGGACTTGGTGCTGAACTCGACCACGTATTCGCTTGAGCCGAACATCCGCAGAAACTTTGCACCAGACAACCAGAACTCACGCGAGAACATCTTCGTTGTGCGCGCCACGGCCGCAGATGGACTTGGTTTCCGTCGTCAGTGGCAGTCGTTGCATTACAACAGCGTTTCGCCAGGTGACGGCGGCTGGAATGGTTGGTCAGTGGTTGCGGAGTCGTATCGCCGCTTCGATCCTGTCGATACACGCCGCAGCATGATCCTGGCAGGAAACCAGACGGCGATCTTGAATGGCGCACAGGTTTTCGATCGTCAGGGTAACCCGCTGGTGTTCCTTGTTGATATCGCAAACATCACTGCGGCAAACGAAGCCGAGGGTGTGCGTACGTACAAGTATCCAGTTGATCCAGCGAAGGCTGGTTCGTGGAACGGCAATGACTTCGTGATCTATCGCTTGGGCGAAATCATGCTGATCAAGGCTGAAGCGTTGAATGAACTTGGCCGCACGGCAGAAGCGATCGCGGTGCTGAACACGCTCCGCGCTCGTTCCTTCTCGCCAGCGAAGCCAACCCCTGCGACATCGCAGGTTGACGTGCGCAAGGCTATCTTCGACGAGCGTTTGTTTGAGCTCTACGCCGAAGGCAAGCGTCGCACGGACCAGATCCGCGAAGGCACGTACTCCTCGGGTGTCTGGTTCGGAAAGACTGCAGCACCGGCGTACAAGATTCTGTTGCCGATTCCGCAGCCACAGCTCGACGTGAATCCGTTGCTGACGCAGAACGCCGGCTACTAAGCGGTACAGTTCGTCGCACGGCGCTGTAACTTTCAAGGTCCGCTTCGGAGATTCCGAAGCGGACCTTGATGCATCTGCTGGTGTTCGAATGCTGCCTGTTTATCTCAAAGATGGTGATGACCTCTGAACGTGAATTGTTCGCGCGAGTGTGCCTGATGCGGCGGTGGCTGTTCAGTGGATTGCTCGCGTGCACCGCTGCTGCGTGTCGAGACGCGAAGTCCGATGCCAGCGCAACGGTTGCGGCACGCGACGGCACGGCGCCCGCTGTCGGCGCAACGCTCTTTACCACAATGCCGTCGTCCTACACCGGCATTCGATTCACGAACGCTCTCAGTGAATCACCAGAAATGAACGTGTTCACGTATCGCAACTACTACAACGGTGGTGGTGTCGCAATTGGCGATCTGAATGGTGACGGGCGCGCCGAGGTGGTGCTTGGTTCAAATCACACGGGGCCAAAACTCTTCCTGAATGAGGGTGAGTTTCGTTTCCGAGATGTCACGGCGCAATCGGGGCTGACCACGCGCAAGCCGTGGACTACTGGTTTGACTATTGCCGACGTGAACGGCGATGGTCGACTGGATGTGTACGTCAGTCACGCCGGCATTGGTGACGCCGAGAGCCGGAAGAATGAGTTGTGGATCAACGAAGGGAACGGCGCTGACTCGGTGCCGCGCTTCGTTGATAGGGCTGCCGCATTCGGCATTGATGACGACGGCTACACAACACAGTCAGCGTTCTTTGACTATGACCGTGACGGTGATCTTGACCTTATGGTCGTCAATAACTCGCCGCGGCCTGCAAGCAGCTTTGGGTTGCGGAACACGCGTCTTGAGCGAGATCACAATGGCGGTGACCGGCTCTATCGCAATGACGGTGCGCGTTTCACTGACGTGAGCGAGACGGCTGGTATTCTCGCCAGCGAAGTGGCGTTTGGTCTTGGCGTTGGTATCTCAGATATCAATCGCGATGGTTGGCCCGACATTTACGTCGCGAACGATTTCTTTGAGCATGATTACCTCTATCTGAACAATAAGAACGGGACGTTCACCGAGTCGATGACGCAGTCGCTGGCAAATAGCAGCTACTTCTCGATGGGAATGGATATCGCGGATGTTGATAATGATGGGCGGCCGGAGATCTACACGACCGATATGTTCCCGGAAGATGAGTACCGACTGCGGACCACATCATCGTTCGACGGTTGGGACGCGTACCAAGCGAAACTACGCAACGATTATGGTTTTCAGTTCATGCGCAACATGCTGCAGCGCAACAATGGCGACGGCACTTTCAGCGATGTTGGGCAGATGGCTGGTGTTGCTCGCACCGACTGGAGCTGGAGTGCGTTAATCAGCGACCTCGATCTGGATGGCAACAAAGATATTTTCGTCACGAACGGATTGCTTCGGAATGTGACGTCGCAGGATTACATCGCATTTCTCGCGAACGACCAAACGGCGCGCAATGTACGCAGCGATGGTAATGTCGATTTCATGGCACTGACGAAGGCGATGTCGTCAACACCAATTGCTGATTACGCCTTTCGGAATAATGGAAACTTTGCCTTCTCGAACGAGACGGCGGCATGGGGCCTAGGCACGCCGAACATTTCGAGCGGTGCGGCATACGGCGATTTGGATGGTGATGGCGCGCTGGATTTGGTCGTTAACAATGCCAATCTCGAAGCGTTTGTGTATCGAAATAATGTGCGCTCCAAGCAGCCACAAAATCACTTTGTGCAGGTGAAGCTGGAAGGAAGTGGGCGGAATCCATTCGCGGTGGGTGCGCGTGTGACTGTCGCGAGTGGTTCGCAGCAGCGCGTGCAGGAACTGCTGCCCTCGCGCGGTTTTCAGTCGAGTATGGACTACACGTTAGTCTTCGGAATTGGATCCGACACGACCGTGGATTCCGTCAGCGTTGATTGGCCCGATGGGAAGCGCTCGGTGACCCGCACTGTGTCGGCTGATTCGCGACTAGTGCTGCGTCATGCAGATGCTGCGGTCGTTTCCGCGACTGCGCCCGTTATGCCGGAAGGCCTGCTGCGCGACGTGAGCGCTAATTCTGGTCTCTCATTCGCGCACAAAGAAAACGAGTACGTCGACTTTGACCGCGAGCGCTTGATTCCGAAAATGCTGTCGACCGAAGGTCCGGCGGTTGCTGTCGGCGACGTGAACAAGGATGGCTTAGACGACGTGTTTCTTGGTGGCGCGAAGGACCAGACCGCGAGACTGATGCTGCAACGCGCTGACGGTC
>JANNWU010000542.1:0-14660 GCA_031408755.1 Gemmatimonadaceae bacterium
AGTAGTGCGCGGCGGCGTCGGCATGTTTCAGAATACGCCGCAAGCAACGCTGCTCGGCTCCGCATTGGATAACACCGGTCTTCCCGGTGCAGTGCAGCAGCTTGGATGTTTCGGTGCGACAGCGCCGGTGCCGCAGTGGACAACGTGGCTTGCCAACCCCTCGCAAATTCCGCTGCAATGCGCCGATGGCTCAGTCACGTCGCCATTCGCGAATGGAGTGCCGAACGTCAGTCTCTTTTCGAGTGATTACGTTGCGGCGCGCAGCCTTCGCTCCAATTTGCAGTGGAACGGCCCGGTGCTGAAGAATCGTTTTTCCGTGTCGGTTGACGCGACGTATTCACGAAACATAAATCAGCCGAGTGTGTTGGATCTGAACTTTGCCGGCTCGCAGCAATTCGTTTTGGCGGATGAAGCAAACCGCCCGGTGTTTGTGCCGGTCACGAGTATCGACGCATTGACCGGCGCCGTTGCGCCGCGCGCATCCCGGTTGTCACCGTTGTACAACGTCGTCAACGCAACTCAGTCAGATTTACGCAGCGAATCGCGGCAGCTCAGCGTGCGCTTGTCACCGTCCACTTTCAGCAGCAAGCTGTCGTGGAGCACGTCATATGTGTATGGCAATGTGCGCGAGCAGTATCGCGGATTCTCCAGCACCACAAGCGATCCGCGCAGTATTGAGTGGTCGCGCTCTTCTTTCGACTCACGTCATCAGCTTCAGTATTCACTGGGCTACAACTTCTTTGACGCTGTTCGCGTGAACTGGTTTGGCAGCATTCGATCAGGCAATCCGTACACGCCACAGATTGGTGGTGATGCCAATGGCGACGGTTTGAGCAATGACCGCGCATTCATCACCGATCCGAGCACGACGTCGGATCAAACTGCCGCCGCTGGAATGCGTGCACTTCTCGCAAGCGCTACCGGTGACGCGCGTGAGTGTTTGCAGCGTCAACTGGGAACGTTGGCGGATCGCAACAGTTGCAAGGGTGTTTGGACGCAAACCGCATTCTTGAGTGTGTCGTTCAATCCGCGAAAACTGCGTCTGCCTCAGCGCGCGACACTGTCGTTCCAGATCAGCAATCCATTGGGTGCCGCCGATCTGTTGTTCAATGGATCTGACAAGTTGCGCGGATGGGGTCAGCCTGCCGCTCCCGATCCGACGCTGCTGTACGTTCGTGGATTTGATCCTGCGGCACGCCAGTATCGCTACGAAGTGAATCAGCGATTTGGTGCCACTCGCCCAGGTGTCACTTCTGTCCGTTCGCCCGTGACGATCACCGCGTTGATGCGCTTCGACCTTGGCGCAGCGCGCGAACGCCAAGTGCTCACGCAGCAACTTGATCGTGGGCGCCGCTCTCCCGGACAGAAGATGCCGGAGCCAATGCTCAATGCCATTTACGGATCAGGTGGTGTCACGATCAATCCGATGGCGCAGATTCTCCGGCAGTCTGATTCGCTTCGCCTCACTGGACCGCAAGCCGATAGTATCGCGACACTCAATCGCATGTTCACCATTCGACAGAATCGCCTGTGGGCACCGGTCGTGCGTGAGTTTGCGAATCTCACTGACACGTATGATCACGACATGGCCTACAACCGGTACAAGAAGGCGCGTGAAGGGACTATTGATCTGCTCAAGTCATTCGCGCCCGACATCCGTGGACTGCTCACAGCAGAGCAGCGACGCAAGTTACCGGCGATCGTCGCAAGTCATCTCGATCAACGGTACTTGGCGTCAATTCGGTCGGCGACCGTCGGTGGAAACGATGGTGGTGGGTTTATTCCCGGCGGAGTCGGTATTCCGCAGGGTGGTGGCGGCACGCAAGTCATTATTCGTCAGTAGCGATCATCTTCAAGCGAGAAGCAATGTCCTCCTTACTTCGTGTTACGATGTGCGCGGCAGCGGCAGTCTTCAGCGCACTCTCCACACTTGGCGCGCAGACTTTGCCGCCTGTACGCGCACTTGGTCCCGTTGTGCGCGTGTCGCCCGCCGATCTCCTGGGCAGTGTGTCAACCGTGCGACCGTTGCCCGGTGGCAAACTGCTGATCAATGATCTGGTGCGACGTCAGCTCATTTTACTGGACTCCACATTTGCAAAGGAGTTAATCGTTGCCGATACCACGGCAGCGACTGCAAATGCATATGGCGCGCGCCCCGGCGGCTTGATTCGGTATCGCGGCGACTCATCGTTGTACATCGATCCGGCCTCGCTCTCAATGCTTGTGATTGATCCGGCTGGCGGCGTGTCGCGTGTGATGGCTGTCCCACGCCCGAACGATGCGCAGTTCATGGTTGGCGGACCATTTGGAACGCCCGGTTTCGACAGCAAAGGGCGGATTGTCTATCGTGGATTTACCCGACCGACGATGCCGGTACCAAGTGCGCAGCCGGGCGGCGCGATGGTCATGCCAGATCAACCAGATTCGGCGCCGATCCTCCGCGTCGATCTTGCCACGCGTGCGCTCGATACCGCCGCATTCTTCAAGATTCCGCGCACGTCGGCGAAGATGACGCAGAACGATCGAGGGCAGATTTCGATCAGCATGATGATGAATCCGATGCCAGTTGTTGATGACTGGACACTATTACCCGATGGCACGATGGCCGTTGTGCGCGGTGCGGATTATCACATCGATTGGATCGCACCGGATGGCGCGCGCACAAGCACGCCGAAGATTCCATTTGAGTGGCAGCGCATGACGGATGAAAGCAAAGTCGCGTTCATCGACTCGGCGAAAACCGCGCTCACTGCTGCGCGCGCCGCAGGTACCGCGAACGGTCCTGGCGCGGTCACGATGGGTGGCCCCAGCGCCGGTGGTCCGCCCGGTGGCGGCGCGGTAACCATGCGAATCGAAATGGGCGGTGCAACCGGAGCGGCCTCGCCATCTGGCGGCCCCGGAGCCAGCGGGCCAATCGAAAGCCGGATCTCGCCGCCGAGTATCAACATGGTGTCGCCGACCGAGCTGCCAGACTACCGTCCAGCGTTTGGCGCCGGTGCCACGCGTGCCGATGCTGATGGCAATCTCTGGATCCGCACCAGCAAGGCACCAAGCGCCGGCAGCGGTCCGATCTACGACATCGTCAATCGCAGCGGCGCACTGATCGATCGTGTCCAACTGCCCTTCGGCCGCGTCATCGCCGGCTTCGGAACCGGCGTCGTGTACATGGGCGTCCGCGATGATAAAGGCGCCCGCGTAGAAATGGCGCGCATGCGCTAGCCAATAACCGCTCGCCAATCCTCCCGTTCTGCCGTTCTGCCGTTCTGCCGTCCCGCAGTTAAGCAGTTAAGCAAGTAAGCAGTTAAGCAGTCAAGCAGTCAAGCAGTCAAGCAGTCAAGCAGTCAAGCAGTCAAGCAGTCAAGCAGTTAAGCAGTTAAGCAGTTTTGCCGTTTTGCCGTTTTGCCGTTGCGTAGTTTTGCGTCGCGAAGCGCTTGCGGCGCAAAGCGCTTGCGTCAAAGCAGTTAAAAAATCCCCCCCCCGCGCAAAAATCTCAACGAAGCACACCGAAGCACACCGAAGCACAACTCAATACCCAATCGCCGCACCAAACGCTCTCGGCTCACTCACTCCGTGCCATCCACCCGGCACTCTCCGTATCGCATTCACATTCGCAATCCCACCAAGAAACCCCACGGTATGCCCCATCGCACGTAGTGAGTCAACGGTGAGCAAACCAAATCCATTCGTCTCCAACCGCAGTTCGTCAGGCAACGCTTGATGATGCAGCCGCGGAGCACGCATCGCGTCCGCTAACGGCATCCCAAACTCAATCACGTTCAGAATGACCTGACTGGTTGCAGAAATAATGCGTGGCCCACCCGCAGCGCCCGCCACCATTTGCACCTTGCCTGCAGCATCAAGCACCACGGTTGGCGACATCGCAGAAAGCATTCGCTTACCGGGCTGAATCGCATTCGCCTCCCCTTGCACGAGTCCAAACATGTTCGGCTTGCCAGGCTGCACCGCGAAATCGTCCATCTCATCATTCATCATGAAGCCGACGCTTGTGAGATACACACCGCTGCCCCACGAATTGTTGAGCGTCGTGGTTGTCGCGACCGCGCTACCGTCGCCATCCACCACTGAGTAGTGAGTTGTATGCGTGCCTTCAGTCATCTGTTGCGTGACCGTCGGCGTTGCCGTCGCACGCGTCCGATCAATCGACTGATAAAGCCCACGCGCATACGTCTTGCTCGTGAGCTGATCCATTGGCACTCTCACGAAATCCGGATCGCCAAGCTTGCTATTGCGATCGACGAATGCGCGTTGGTATGCGCCAGCCATCAGATGCAGATATGCAACGCTACCGAACGTCGGCATCTTTGATTCGTGCTCGATGATGTTCATCGTCTCGGCCATCGTCACACCGCCAGACGACGACGGTGGCATACCGACCAGCGTGTAGTTCCGGTACGTCCAGACCAACGGCGCGCGCCAGCGTGGCGTGTACTTCTCGAGATCGGCTTTCGTAATGATGCCGCCGCCGCGCAACTCTTCTGCCGCGATACTATCGGCAATCCAACCTTTATAGAACGCATCAGCGCCGTCGCGAGCGATTGCGTCAAGTGTGCGCGCGAGCACCGGTTGCGCAAACCGCGAGCCGATAGGCGGTGCGCTGTCTCCTGGCGTGAACACCGTACGCCCCGCAAATCGCACGATCAAACTTTTGCTGCGCGAAATGCTCGTGTAGAGTCCGGAGTCGATCACGAAACCGTCGCGTGCCATCCGAATTGCAGGGGCCATGACCTGCGCGCGCGTAAGCTTGCCGTACTTGGCGTGCGCTGCGAGTAGACCAGCGACCGCACCAGGAACACCACTTGAGCGCCACCCAATGATGCTGCCGTCGGTGGTGCCATCTGGCTTGAGATACATGTCGCGCGTCGCGGCCAGCGGTGCGACTTCGCGGTAATCCACCACCTCGCGACGGCCATCCGCCATCTGAATCACCATATAGCCGCCGCCGCCAATATTGCCCGCCTCCGGCCACACAACGGCGAGAGCAAACCCAGTCGCGACCGCCGCATCGACAGCGTTCCCACCATTTCGCATCACTTCGGCGCCCGCAGAGCTCGCCAACGGCGCGTTGCTCGAGACCATCCCATGCTCAGCAAACGTCGCCGGCTGATTGGTCGCAAAACGCCACCCGTCAGCGAACACCACCGGATCGCGACGCACTGAATCTTCGCGTGCGCCAACGTCAGTCCGCGGTGTCGGAGCAGGAAATGGCGCCGTCACCGGCGGTTCTGCGGCTGGGGTCGGTGTCCGACACGCCGTGATTGTGACCATCAAAGCGAGCCGAACCAGGGAACGAGACGACAGCGGCACAGCGACCATCCACAGAGGCGTGTTGAGGAATGACGGAGCGGAATAGATAGCATGCGAGCGCGAGTGGGCTGTCACGATCGCGCCATCGTCATGACAGTTTGCACGCTAGCTTTGCACCACGCAACGCGAACACGGCAATTAACGCCGCCGAGAGCGTGCCATCCTGAAACAATCATTTCGTTCTCGCTCTCCGCGTCTGTGACCGCCGACCACCGCCCATTTCGTGATCCCCGAGTGACTGAGCAGCGCAACCCGCGCTCCGTCGGGATCGATCTCGCGACACCGCTCGAGATTGTCGATATTATCTGTGCTGAAGACGCGGGAGTTGTTCCAGCGCTCATCGCGGCGCGCGAAGCGTTGGCGCGCGCGATCAGTGCAGCCGAGACGGCGCTGCGCAACGGTGGTCGAATTATTTACGCCGGTGCTGGTACGTCCGGACGGTTGGGAGTGCTCGACGCGAGCGAAATTCCACCAACGTTCGGTGCTGATATTGGCTTGGTTGTCGGCCTCATTGCAGGCGGAACACCCGCGCTCTTACGCGCACAAGAAGGCGCCGAAGACAGTGTGCAAGGTGGTGCCGACGATCTTGATGCCGTGCGCATCGGCGTCAAGGACTTCTTCGTTGGCATCGCGGCCAGTGGCACAACGCCGTACGTCCATGGTGCGTTGCGTCGCGCGAAGTCCGTTGGTGCGACCACAGGCATGATCGCGTGTACACCGCTGCCACCGAGCATTCTCGATGCGATTGACATCCCGATCGTGCTGATTGTTGGGCCGGAGGTTGTGACAGGTTCAACGCGGATGAAGTCCGGCACGGCGACGAAGCTTGCGCTCAATATCATCAGCACCGGCGCGATGATTCGTATTGGCAAAACGTTTGGCAATTTGATGGTCGATTTGCGAGCAACAAATGCGAAACTCGTCGATCGGAGTGAGCGAATTGTGGCCGAGATTTGTGGCGTTGAGCAGGCAGCGGCGAGCACGTTGCTTTCGCGCGCTGACGGCTCGGTGAAGCGCGCGATTGTGATGCAGTTGTTGGGCGTGGATGCGTCGGCAGCGGATGCGGCGCTGGCAAGCGCGCACGGTGTTATTCGGCGTACGGTGAATGTTGAACCGCCCGCTATTTCGACTGGAGCGCGGTGATGCCCGTCGATGCTCCCTTGAACGATGCGCCAATTCTCGTCGGGCTGATGTCTGGTACATCGCTTGACGGAATCGCCGCTGCGGTTGTGCGCTTTCACCGCACCGACGCGACCAGTCGTGGCGACGCTCGCGCGCGGGCTGGTGATGTGGCCGAGCTGCTTGCGTTCGAATCGATCGGCTACAGCGCAGAGCAGCGTGCGCGCTTGGCTGGTGCGATGTCGCAAGGCTCAGCGCGTGATTACTGCCGCTTGCATGTCGATCTAGGGACCTGGTTGAGCGATGCAGCAGCAACGGTGATGCGGAAAGCTGGCGTCACAAATCATGATGTTGCGGCAGTCGCGTCGCACGGCCAAACCTTGTGGCATGAGCCCGGACATTCGACGTGGCAGATTGGTGACGGTTCGGTCATTGCCGAACGATTGGGCGTGCGCGTCATTCACGATTTTCGCGCGCGTGATGTGGCTGCAAACGGCCAAGGTGCACCGCTTGTATCACTGGCGGATCTGCAACTGTTCGCTGCCGCTGATGGATGGCGCGCGTTGCAGAATCTTGGCGGCATTGGCAATCTCACCGTCGTGCCGCCGCTCGGCAGCAGTGGAGACGCGATTGCTTTCGACACGGGTCCAGCGTGCGGTGTGATTGATCGCGTTGTCACGCTGCTTGACCCAACGCGTTTCTACGACGCGGATGGGAGTATGGCGGCCGATGGTACGCCAATTGAGTCAGTCTTGGCGGCGCTGCTCGCCGATGAGTGGTACGCGCTGCAGCCGCCCAAGAGCACGGGGCGTGAGAAGTACGATGCGGCGTTTGTGACAGCGTTGGTTGCGTCCTGTCGCGCGTCGGGGCCAGAGGTGAGCGATAATGACATCGTTGCTACGGCCACCGCGCTCACGGCGCGAACCATGGCGCTCGGGTACGACAGATTTGTGCGACAAGATTTGCGAGATGTTGTGCTCTCCGGCGGCGGCGCACGCAACCCCACACTTGTGCGCATGATTCGTGCGGCGTTGCCCACGCGTACAGTGCGCACGTTCGATGAACTGTTTTTCGATGGTGAAGCGAAGGAAGCGGTTGCCTTCGCCTACATTGCGTTGCAACATCTGCGAGGACTTCCCGGTAATGTGCCAGCAGCGACGGGAGCTGTTGGGCCGCGGATTCTCGGAACCCGAACGTTGCCATGATCAGGCTAGAGCGCTTACATGTCGTCGCACCCGACACCTCCTGTACCCGATCGGCGCACACATGACGATCCACCGCCACCAAGCGGCGGTCGCCGCATGAGCGACGCAGCAGCGTTATGCATCGCCGCGATTCGTTGGGATCCGGCTCGTGGTTACGGCGACGCACGTCCGCACATCGACGCGGCGCTCAAGCTTGGTGTCGGCGGCTTTACCATTTACGGCGGCACTGCAGACGCCGTCCGTGCGTTGACGCGTGACCTGCAGCAGCGGAGCAAGACGCCGCTGTTGATTGGCGCTGATATGGAACGCGGGGCGGGGCAGCAGTTTGAGGGTTCCACCGGTTTGCCTCCTGTCGCAGCCATCGCGGCACTGCGTGATCGCGACGCTGTGCGCCGTGCGGCGCGACACACCGCTCGCGAAGCACGCACGATGGGTGTGAATTGGAATTACGCACCGGTCGCAGACCTCGACGCTGAACCGGCGAATCCGGTGATCAACACGCGTGCGTTCGGTGTGCAGCCAAGCGAAGTGGGTGACTATGTGGCCGAATTTATTGATGCGTGTCAGAGCGAAGGGGTGCTGGCCTGTGCCAAGCATTTTCCCGGTCATGGTCGCACGCTCGAAGACTCGCATCTCACACTGCCTGTGGTCAGCGCGCCGCATTCGGTGCTCATGCAGGATGACATGTTGCCGTTCAAGTCGGCGATCGACGCAGGTGTTGGCTCCATCATGACCGCGCACGTCGCATATCCCGCAATCGATCCCGCTGGTCAGCCCGCGACGTTGTCTCGCGAAATTATCACGTGGGTTCTGCGTCAGCGTTGCGAGTACGAGAATCTCATTGTCGCTGATTCCATCAACATGCAGGCGGTGTTGCAAGGAATTGACGAAGGCGAAGCGGCGGTGCGCGCAATTCTCGCGGGCTGCGATTTGGTACTGGCACCGGGCGATTTGCAGAAAACGGTGCACGCATTGGAAGACGCGGTTGCCGATGGCCGCATTGAGCGTGATCGCTTGCGTTTATCGCTACGACGTCGGTTAAAGTGGGCGCAGTGGGTGTCACCGCCCAACGACTATCGCCGGCCGTCTGGCACGGATGTGCTGTGGTGTGCGGGCCTTGCCGATCGTGTGTTGCAAGTCGTGCGTCCGCTCGCGCGCGGCATTCGTGCGCCCGTCGAACTCTGCTCCTTTGATGGGGACGCGCGCGGTGATCTCCGTGCGCCGCGTGCAACGCTCACCAACACGTTGCGAACACTCAGCGTTGATGCGCGTGTCGCAGATCGTGCGGATGGTCCAAGCCGCGGCACGGTGGTGATCAGCGCATTCGGTGAACCGGTGCAGGGGCGTGGTTCGCTTGAAGTACCGCCCGATGTGCGTGATGGCGCGTTGCAGCTGTACGCCGATGCGCGTACAGCGGGTCGCGACGCATTGATTATCTGGTTTGGACATCCGCGCTTGGCAAGCGCTTTTGGTGACGAAGCACCGCTGCTGGTTGCGTGGAGCGGTGACGCGTGCATGCAAGCGGCCGCAGCGCGTTGGCTCGCCAAACAACGCGGTTAAAAAGTGATCGTGGTACTCGTACTCGGCGCAATCGCGTTCGTGTGCGCTGGGCTCGCGTTGCAATACACGTGGGTGTTTTTCAGTGGCCTGCGGAAGCGCCACGCGGCGCACTTTGAACGCGTGAAACTGTTTGGAAAATCCGAAGCCGTGCTGGCACTGAATGACGCAGATCTGTATGCGAGCTGGCGGTTGGCGCGCGTCAATCTTGTTGTGTCAGTGGTAACGATGTGCGCGGCGATCGCGGTGGCGATGCTGGTCATGCGTTCACAGTAGTTTGTCGCACGCACACGCACCCACACCCACGCACACCCACACGAACTCACGCCCGCCGAAGCGTAAAGAGCGTCATCTCAGGCCGTACGTTGAAGCGCACTTGCGACACGAATCCCACGCCGCGGCTGATGTAGACGCGGCGCCCGTCTCCTACCAAAATCTCTCCCGACGTGTACCGCTTGTTGCGCACGGGAATCAGCGGCGGCTCAAGGAATGGCGATCGACATTGCCCGCCATGCGTGTGACCAGAGAGCACCCAACCGTTGTAACCCTGCCAACGTGCGCGCTCATCCATGCAGTCCGGATTGTGATTGAGCACCAACGAGGGCGTGTCACGTGTCCATGTGGCGAGTGCCTTCTCCGGCCGCGCGAATGGCGACCAGTAGTCATCGATTCCGAAAACTGTCAGCCCGTCAATTTCCAATGTGGTGTTACGAAGCACAGTGAACCGACCCAGTTGTAACCGGTCGGCGATGTCGTCGGCCACGCGCTTTTCACGCCACCCAACGCCGTAGTCGTGATTGCCGAGCACCGAAACGGTTGCCAGTTTCCCGCGCGGCATTTGCGGCAAGTGCTGATCGATTTGCAACAGTTGTGACGGTCCTCGCCACGACACAAAGTCGCCGGTGTATGCGACAATATCTGGCTGCAACGCATTCCCTGTGCGCCACACCCGATCCAGATAATCGTCAGGGACTGGGCCCATATGAATGTCGCTGATGTGCAGCAACGTCTTGCCATCCAGCGATTGCGGCAGTCGCGCGAGCGGGAGATCGCGGCGTGTAACGTCGAGCCAGAACGGCTCGATCCAATGCGTGTAGACGCCAGTTCCGACGAGGGTTGCACCGACGCCGATCAAAAATTTTCGCCGATTCATGATCGCGTGGTTGCGCTGAACGTCATGAGTTACACAGATAAAATGCCGAACCGCACTCGTCGATCATACCGAGCTACTTGATCAGATAGTTCCAAATTGCCCATGCGACGAGCACGACAATCGTAAAGATGGCTACCCACGTGTACGCCTGCGCCGGATCTCGCGGCGTCGCGGCAGGTGTGCCGGTTGCGTCTGCCGCGGCGCTCACACCTTGGACACCCATCGCTGGCGTTGGTGCACGCGTCACTGCCGGGACTGCGCCGCTCCGCATGCGACCGCGCATCCGATCAAGCGTTGGTGAGCCGCTATCGGAAAGTGGATACGACTGATGCCCAATCTGACGCATGCGATCATCGTGCTCAGGCAATCCGTCGCCAGCAAACTGTGCGACCACCACGGTGATGTTGTCGTGGCCACCTTCTGCGTTGGTCGCATCAATCAGTGATTGACAAATGTCTTCCGGTTCGCCGCCGCCGCTCACGATGCGCGCAATATCAGTCGCGCGCAAATGTGTTGTGAGGCCGTCGCTGCACATCACCAGCGTGTCGCCACGCGCAATTGGCTGTTGCGTAAAGTCCGGGCGCACGGCGCTATCGGGACCAAGCGCCTGCAGAATGATGTTGCGACGCTCACTGACTTCGGCCTGATCGGGCGTCATCTCACCCGCTTCGATCAACTGCTGCATGAGCGACTGATCTTTCGTGATCTGCAGCGCGACTCCGTCACGAACAATGTACGCGCGACTGTCGCCAATTTGCGCGAGATACAACGAGTTGCCAAGCAACCCAACAATCGTTGCGGTGGTGCCCATGCCCGCGTGTTCAGGATGTGCGCCAGCATACGCAAAGATTCGATGGTTCGCGGTGTCTGCGGCATCACGAATCGTTTCGACAAACGTGTCGACGTCGCGACCGACGCTGCGCATCCATTGTGCACGAAACGTGTCGAGCACCGCTTCGACCGCCATTTCGCTCGCGATCTCACCGGCAGCGGCACCGCCCATGCCGTCAGCGACCACAAGCACAACGCCGCGCAATCCTACGTCGATCGCGCCGTCGTTAACAGCGTCGTGCGTGTGTCCGGCTGTCAGGTCCAGATACGCGAACGCATCTTCGTTGTGATCACGAGTGATCCCAACGTCCGTCAGACCAGCAAGCCGCAGCCGCACGCCCATACGTGGCACTGGCGTCTCCGGCGGCGTGGGGTGTGTCATGACTGGCAAAGTCGGCGCGTGAAGAGGGTGGAAAACCTGCTGACTTCCGCGAGCTCGCCCCCTCCGGGCGCGACACGCACTCCGTCAAGCTAGGACGAAGCGCATGACACGGTCAAATGGAGGGGCCGTGAAGTCCAGCTATCTTTCAGCATGCTACGAGTCCCAGTACCGTCCGGTTTCGTTGGGCGCCCAGCGTGCGCGCTCCTTGCTCTCCTTGTCTTCAATGCCTGTGCCACGGGCAGAGGAACGATCTCGACGGGGCGCGCCCAGTCGCCGCCAACATGGCCCGCGATTCCAAGCGCGGTGGGACCGCTCGCGATCCGCGTCCAGTATCCGTCGCCGAACGCCCTCATTGCGGCCCGTGACTCCACCTTCCTGCTCGGTTCCGTCCAACTTGGTGGCGCGACGCTGACCATCAACGGCGCGCCGGTTGTAGTGCGACCGAACGGGGCGTTCCTCGCGTGGGTGGCGATGCCGCCACGATCGCAGCCCCAGTTCGCGCTCATCGCGACGGGACCGGGCGGTGACACGCAGCGACTGACGCTGCCAATTCGCCTCCCCGCCGAACGACTGCCCGTAAGCGCCACCGCGCCGCCTTACTTCGATACAGCGACCGTCACACCGCGATCCGGCCTGGTGCTACGCGGCGACGAGCTGGTTCGGGTGTCTGCGCGCTTGGCAGATGGTGCGCAGGCGACGATTACGCCGGCAGACTGCTCCGCTATCGCGCTGGCGAGTGCCGCACCGCTTACGAGTGCCGCACCGCTGCCGATGCTCGCGCCGCTCTCAGGCGATGTTGTCGCGCGTGACGTGCCAGCACGCGCGCTTCGGTGTGGCGCGACGCTCTCGGTGCTTGGTCGCGGCGACGCGGTGCCTGCCACGCGCGCGCTGCCGTCTGTCGGTGACGCGGACTCGCTCGGCTACTATCGCATTGGTACGGCCAGCGCTGACACCGATGCGGTGGTGATCGCGCGACCGATTCCGGGCGGTACCTACAAGTGGTTTCTGCTGCCGGGCACCGTGCTGCGCGCGACCGGCAAGCTTGGTAATGAATTGCGAGTCGAGTTGGATCGTGGCTTGGACGTCTGGATCGATGCGGACGCCGCATCGCCATTACCGATTGGTTCGCCCGCGCCTCGACGAGTTGTGAGTAACGCTCGTGTGGTGCCTGACAGTGGATATGTGGATCTCGTACTCCCTTTATCAGTTCGGCCAGCGTATCGCTTGGAAGCGGAGGGTAGCACGCTCAGGCTCACGCTACACGGCACCACTTCGAATACTGATATTGTGTGGTTTCAGCGCAGCGATTCGCTCGTCCGTGATGTGCAATGGACCAATGACGCCACAGATCGTGCAGTGTTTACGGTGCATTTGCAGCATGCGGTGTATGGCTGGTTGGCATTCTGGCGCGGCGACGCGTTCGTGTTGCGCATTCGTCGCCAACCTGCCGTAAACTCGGCAAGCCCGTTGCGCGGTTTGCGTATTGCGGTGGATCCCGGCCATCCGCCAGCCGGATCAACTGGTCCCACTGGTTTGTATGAAGGGGTTGCGACGCTCGCGATCGGAGAGCGTGTGCAACGGATGCTCACGGAGCGCGGAGCCGTGCCGATTATGATGCGAGCTTCTGCTGCGCCGGTGGCGCTCAACGCGCGTCCAATACTGGCGCGCCAAGCCGATGCGCATGCATTCGTATCAATACATCTCAATGCCAAACCAGATGGTGCGAATCCCTATCGTAACAATGGCAGTGGCACGTACTACTTCCAACCGCAAAGCGCACCACTCGCGCGTGCCATTCAATCGCGATTGCTCGTGCACCTTGGCCTCACCGACGAGGGTACCTGGTTTGATAACCTTGCTGTAGTGCGACAGACATGGATGCCGAGTGTGTTGGTTGAAGGGGCGTATGTCATTGTGCCCGAACAGGAAGCGGCATTGCGGACGCCCGAGTTTCAGGAAGCGTATGCGCGCGCAATTGTCGAAGGGCTGGAGAACTGGTTTCGGTCACTCGCAACGAGTAGCGCATCGCCGTGAGCACCACAGATGGCACAGATAGCAAGATCATGAGCAATTTTGAGGGCCGCACATTGAGCAACGATGCGAGCGACATCGTGAGTGACCGAACCGCGTTTCGCGGGCCGCCGATTGTCGCCGCGACGGCCTTCGTGCACCCGCGCGCGTCGATCTGCGGTTGGCTCACAGTGGGCGAGTTCGCGAGCGTGTGGGGTGGTGCGGTGATTCGAGGTGACGTCGAGCCAATTACCATCGGCGAGGGCTCGAACATCCAAGATCTGAGCATGGTGCATGCGGATCTCGGCATTCCAACGATCATTGGCGCACGGGTCACCGTTGGTCATCGCGCCATTTTGCACGGGTGCAGAATTGACGACGATGTGCTGATCGGAATGGGCGCGATTCTGCTCAACCGCTGCCACATCGGCACGGGAAGCATTGTTGGCGCCGGCGCGCTGGTGTCGGAGGGCGTCGTGATCCCGCCGAATTCGCTCGTCTTAGGCATGCCTGGCCGCGTCGTGCGTGAGACGACAGCGGCGGAGCGGGCGAAGATTGCGCAATCGGCGTTGGGGTATCAGCGGATGGCGGTGGCGCACCGGGATGGGGTGGTGTTGTACCACGCCTGATCTGTAACGACGCGGCCCCCGCTTGAGGCAGTCATTCGTACCGCCGCGGCTCTTCTGCTTTGCTTGCCCGGTAACACGCGTGGTCTGCTAAGCGGACTTCAATGGTGCGCTCATTACGGTGTCGTGTTGGCGAGCAATGTCCACGTCTGTGGATCAATGTGGACGATGTGGAAAGCCGGAGTCCACCGGTCTCAAGCGACGCTCTCGGCCCGCTTCGTGCAACCTAAAGCACTCAAGCGCAACAGTTTACGCCACATTGGCAGGCGCTAATTTATGGCGCGAGAAGCCGATTGGCTACCACGGACGATCGAGCTGCCAACATTGTAAAACAGTATGAATGTGACCACGGACGCGCTAAACTGTTGCTCCGGTATGCCTTTGCGGAACGCTGGCGCGGATTCACGACTGGCCGTACTGTCCTGCTCCGCGCTGGTTTGCCGTTTTGTTTC
>JANNWU010000543.1:0-14362 GCA_031408755.1 Gemmatimonadaceae bacterium
ACTCGCGATTACACCGTCGCGCAGCACCACCACTCGACGTGCATGAGCGGCGATATCTGGCTCGTGCGTCACCATGATTACCGTCTGGCCTTGATCTGACAGACTCTCGAACACGCGCATGATCTCTTCCGACGTTTGCGAATCGAGGTTACCCGTCGGCTCGTCTGCCAGAAGAATAGATGGCTCGTTTACCAGCGCGCGCGCAATCGCGACACGCTGACGCTGTCCGCCCGACAATTCGTTTGGCTTGTGCGACATACGCTCTGACAGTTGCACGCGATCCAGTGCGGCTGCTGCACGTTTCTTCCGCTCGCCGCTGGACACGCCAGCGTACACAAGCGGGAGTTCAACGTTCTGCAATGCAGTCGCGCGCGGTAGAAGATTGAACGTCTGAAAGACGAATCCAATTTCCTTGTTGCGCACATGCGCGAGCGCGTCGTCACTCATCTTCGAAACCTGTTGCCCATTCAGCCAATACTCACCAGCAGATGGCGTGTCGAGGCAACCGATGAGATTCATCAGTGTCGACTTTCCTGAACCCGAGGGTCCCATGATGGCGACATATTCGTTGCGACGCACCGCCAGGTCCACACCACGCAGCGCACGTACAATCTCACCACCCATTTCGTATTGACGAGTGATGCCGCGTGTCACGATGATCCAATCCTTCGTTGGTGCGCTTCCCTGTGCCTCGGAGACTACGCGCCTCTCTCCGGTGACAGTAAGTCCGCCGTCAGGGACAAATGATGCACTCACGCCTTCTTCTCCATTTTGCCCTTCGCATCGGCTGCCACCTCTTCCTTTACCGCACCACCTTCCTTCAATTCGCGGATGGCTTGGTAGGTGCCCGCTACGATCCTGTCACCCGCCTTTAAACCGCTCAGCACTTCGAAGTAGCGATCGCCCGCAATGCCAACCTTCACCGGTCGGAAGCTGACCGTATTGGTGGCGGTCACAACGAACACGCCCTCAATATCGCGCTTGCCGACCTGCTTCGTGGCCGCTTTCCGGCCCGCTGGCGCTTGCGCCGTATCACCGTTGGTGATCGCTGAATCCTCACGCACTGTCAATGCAATGATCGGGATCGAGAGCACTCGCGTGCGCACATCCGTGATGACTTTAGCGGTCGCAGAGAAATCTGGTCGCGTTTCGCTCGGTGCATTTACGAGCTGCACAACGACTTCGTAATCCACCGCCTGATCGGCGGTTGCAGCACCACTCGCGGCCTTCACAGAACTGTTGGAGATACGCACAACCCTGCCTACAAAAGTCGTGTCAGGGAACGCGTCGATCTGCACCACTGCTGAGTCACCGAGCTTAATGCGCGACACATCCGTTTCGTCCACTTTGATCTTTGTTTCGAGGACACTCAGGTCCGCGATGGTCAGCAACGTGGCCGCATCCTTGTTGAGCGTGCCTTGAATTGCCGTTTCACCATTCTCGACGTTCAGGCGAGTGATGCGACCCGACATTGGTGCCAGAATCGTGGTGCGACTTAGCGAGAAACGTGAGTCACGAACGGCTGCTTCTGACTGCTCGACGCTGAACTTGGCCGCGTCACTCAACGCCTGATTCACTTCCACGGCTGTCCGCAACTGTTCCAGTTGTTCGTCGCTGAGAAGCGTGGGTGTGGAGCGTTTGATTTCGGCCGAACGATCGTAGTTACGCTTGGCTTGGATCATGCTTGCGTTGGCTTGCGCGAATTGCGCCTTCGCTGACGCGAGTGCTGCAAGTGAGCGCTGAAGCGCCGCTTCAAACTGCTGCGGATCGATCTGTAGTAAGAACTGACCTTTGGTTACCTGATCGCCTTCCTTCACAGCCAGGCGAATAATTTTACCGGTGATGTCAGCGCTCACGTCAACCTTCGTGCGTGGGCGCACCTGTCCGCTCGCCGTCACGCTTGCGACCAGATCACGCGCTTCCACGTTCTCCATCTTTACGGCGGTAGCCTTGTTGTTTCCCTTCTGCTTGGCCATGTAGCCAAGCGCGCCAAGTGCTGCAACGACCGCAATCGCGATCCCAATTTTTACGCCTTTCGTCATGTGAGTCTCGTGGGTGGGTCAGCGCAGCCGGCGGCCGACAGCTTGCTCAAGCGCTGCAAACGCTCGGTGGAAGTCGTACACCGCTGTGATACGGTCATTCGCCGCTCGCGAGAAATCTGCGCGTGCGTTTGCCACGTCAAGGAACGTGGCCTGTCCAACGCGATACCGCGTCTCAGCAAGTAGCAACGCTTCGCGTGCCAGCTTACCGTTTTCATCCTGGATGGCAACGGTCTGCTGTGCGGCATCAAGATTCAGATGCGCGACGCTCACTGCCTGCTGCGCCGCCAATTCCTGCAGACGCACGGCCTGCTTGGCGTTATCACGTGCAACCGCCGCTTCAGCAACTCGCTGCTCGCGCTGCCAACCATTAAACAACGGTAGCGAGACCGATGCATTCACGCCGTACGGGTTGCGCGTCAAACTGAAAGGGAAGCCGTTATTGCTTGCGCGCGCACTTGCTGCTTCGGCAGGTGTTAGCGCGATGGCGCTGCACGACGCTGGGTCGAACGGTTGGCCGACAATCTGCAAAATGCTGCCGCGCTGAAAGCACGAACCCTGCTTACCGGCCAGTGCTTGCGTAACGGTGAAATTATTGTCGGTAAATGAGTTCGTGAAGCCACCGTATCCGGCCGAGAGCGAGACCTGTGGAAAGTACGCAGCGCGCGCGATGCGCTGATTGACAGCAGCAGCATCTTCTCGGTCACGGCGGGCGAGAATGTTTGGATTACTCCGCTTAGCCAGATCGATCAATTCAGGCAGCGATGTACCCACCGGCGTGACGGCGAACTGCGATGTCAGCGAAACGTCACCCGTTGGGGGAACAACACCAAGGTTTTCGTACAAACGAAGCTTTTCGATCGCCAACGTGTTGCGCGCTTGTACAACCTGCACCCGCTGCTGACCGAGCGTCACTTCTGCACGCTGCACATCTAGCGTGGTTGCGCTGCCGGCAGCGAGTCGGGCCTTGGCGAGATCCACTTGGAGCCTCGCACTTTCGAGCAGCGTATCCTGCAGCACGCTGCGCGCGCGCGCTTGCAAAGCCGCTAGATATTGCTGCGTGACGGTGGCGCGGAGCTGCTGCACTGCCGCGTCGCCTTCCGCGAACGTTGCGCGCTCGCTGGCTTTCGCGGCTCGCGGTTGCAACAGTACGTCGAGCCCGTATGTAATGCGTGCACTCAAGTCAGCGCTGGATCCGACCGTGTTGGCATTTGCACCAAAGCCAACTCCGTTGAATACCTGTTGGCGACCTTCGCGCCAACCGAGTGTGGCAGACGACGAGAGATCTGGCAACAGTTGTCCGTAGGCGCTGCGAGTTGCAGCAGCGGCAGATCGCTTCGCATTGAGCGTCTGTCGCAAGCCCGGATTGTTTGCGGTGGCAATGTCGACAGCCTGTTCAACGCTGAGCGTTGCGCTTACAGGTGGCGATTGCGCAGCCACTAGCGACGGCAGCGTCAGCGATGCGAGGAGGCCACGGAGCAATACAGTCTTCAGCATAGGCAAGGTTTAGTGTGGTGGAGCTACGGCAGCGTACGGAACTGCGTGCGCGCCGGTTTCAACAATGTGTGCGTCACTTTGTGATGTGCGAACGTCGGCCTACGTGGGAGGATCATCGCGCAATATCCGACCGCGTGCGCCATAAACAACACGGAGCAATCGTCCTTTGACATCGCGCCACCATCCGAGTGAGCCCATCGCACCGGAGAGCGACACCGTGGTACCAGTGACCGCAGCCTCCGCGATTGTCATCCCGACCGGTGCGCCAGAGCTCATGGCGGTCGATGTGAGCGTGCCCTTTCGCACATCGAGGAGAAGCACCGGGCCCGCTCGCGGGCTCATCCACGCCAAGGCGACGAACGGAACCACCGCCGCCGTGTCGAGGATCATCAGGTCGCGCTGTGCGACGAACTCGCGCACCATACGCCGCCCGGGCGTCACCCGTTCGAGCGTCACCCTGCCGCCGACGCTGGAAACTTGCACCCGATCGACGATCCGACCGACTGAGTCACGGGACTCAGCGACGTACCGCCGTAGCGAATAGAGCGTATCCACGCGAAGCTCGGCGGAGATCCGTAGACCACGTTTCACGACGATCCCTGTTGCCAGCAGCTCCGCCTCACTGCCCACACGGACCGATCGAAACCGGAGCGAACCCCTGGCAACCGTGACGGAGTCATACTGCACTGAGATCGAGAGCGCGTCGAGGAGCGTGCCGGCGCTCGGCGACTGGGCAAGAATCCGCGAAACTGTCGTCATCGCGAGTGCGATAACGGTGGCCCAAGCCAGTCGCGATGGTGTATTGGTTAAACGCGTCACGCTATAAACTGACCTGTCTCAGCCATTGCACGCGAGTACCGCTCGTCGCTTCGGCGTTCCTCCCCCGCTTTTGCTCCCCGTCCGCTGATACAGACCGCCTCGGCAGAACCGTTCCTGACACCGCGCCGCCGCTGGCTGTTCCCGGCCGCGGCAGGGGTGGTTTGCGCCGCCCTGTGGCTGCGCTCGCCGTCTACGGTGTTGCTGATCGCCGTTGCCGTTGCAACGCTGGCGACAGGGATCTTTGGCCGCCTGGCGCAGCGGCGTCGCTCGCCAGGTGCGGTAGTTGCGCTGGGAGCGCTCTTTGTTGCGCTCGGGAGTTGGCAGCAATACCAGCTCAATCGCATTGAGACTCGCTTCGACGAGTGGGCCGCTGATGCCACGCGACGAGGTGACGCGAGCGCGGCACAGGCGCTGCCCATCGCCGCGATGCGCGTGCGGCAACTCGCAACTTCGGCGCTCAATACACCAATTGCGGCACCGGCCGGGTTCGCGTACCTCGCCACGCTCGACGGAATTGACGCACGCACGAGTGTCGTGTTGTATCGCAACGGCCTTCCGACCGCGTGGGCTGGCGAACCGCGCGCTGTACCTGAAGTGTTGCGCGGTGATCTGGGCGTCGAGCGTTTCCGTTTCTATCTGGTGTTGTACGCTGCGGAACGGCGTGGTGACGCGGTGGCCGTGGCGACGATGGTGCTGGACGCCGATCCACCAGCGCGTCATCTGGTGAAAGGGCTTGGCGCCGATCTCGCGCAGCGTTCTGCGGTGGGCGCGATTGAGTTCGCGCCGCCCGATGCACCGAACGACGGTGGATTTCATCCGTGGAGCGTCGATGGACAGATGATGCTTCGCTATCGTGCCACGGCGCCAACGCGCGGCAACGCCATCACTCGGCAATTGGAAACGACACGTGGACTGTGCGGCGCAGTGCTCGCCGCATGGGCGTTGGTCTTGATCGCGATTGCTTGGCGACGCAAACCGTCGCTGGCGGAGCAACTTGGTGCGTTGGCCGCGAGTGCGATTGTCGTGGGTCTCGTGCCGCTCGGGGCACTCAGCAACGTGTCGTGGTTGTTTGATCCGAGCTACTACTTCGTTCGTGTAGGAAGCGTGACGATCGCGGGTCTGGCAGCGCTGATCCTCGCCGGTGCGTTGCTGACATTGGCTGGGCTTGCGCTGCGACGCGCACGACCGCGCTATCAATCGCGCGTGGTGCCGGGCGCTGTGCTCCTTCTGCTCGTCGTGTTAGGTCCGTTTCTGTTACGGGCATTGGGCAGCGGCATCGCGGTACCCGCCAGCGGCACGCGCACCACGTTGTGGCTGGCGTGGCAACTCGGAATTTTTCTTTTCTCAGTGGTCGTGTTGTTGGGCGGCGCGGCGGCTGGGCGCGCATTGCTTCGCGGAAATCGCGGCGTTGATCCCGTATTCGGCCCGGCACTCGCCGTCTGCGCCGCTGCACTTGCACCTGCCTTATGGCAGCCGACTGCCGCGTGGAATAACGCGTATACGCTCCTCTGGATCGCCGTCATCGCTGGGACTGCGTTGTCGCGTCCCACGCGTGCGGTGCTGCTACAAGTGGGTGTTGTCGCCGCACTTGGCGCGACTGTACTGACGTGGGGCGCGGTGATGCGCCAGACCGTGGAGCTGGCGACAGTGGAGACGGCGAGACTCACATCACCTGATGCTGACGCCGGTCAACTGCTGGCGCGATTTGCGTCGCAAATCGAAACGCAGCCATCTCCCCGATCGCGCGCGGATCTGCTGGATCGCGTGTCGTCAAGTGACCTCGTTGCGCGATACCCGTTGACAGCCGCAACGTGGCGCTTGGATGGCACGCTGCTCGCAAATCTCGATGTGTTTGGCCAGACCGAACAGTTGGACGTGCGCAATGTGGTGGAGCGCGCAGTGCGAACTGGACGCGCAGCGATCAGTGACACCGTGAAGGGTTACCCTGGAGTGTACCAGGTCTTAGCGGTGCCTTTCGACGACAGTACGGTGACAACGGTCATCGTTGAGCCGCGATCGCAGTCAGCAGCAACGCCTACCGTTGCCGCGTTGCTTGGGTATGTCACACCATCGTCGAGTGCATCGCCGTACAAGTTTTCATTGAGTGAAGTGCTGGCAGACCGACAGCAGGATGACGGCATGCGTTGGACACGTGAACGTGGTGCGTTCGATGGCTCGCGCATCGTTCCAACGGTACTCGGACCGCTGCAGGCGCATGCTAAAATTGGAGTTGTTGGCGGCTGGTCACTTATTCAACGCGGTGCGCTCTTAGTTGCCGCTGATCTCGCGCTGTTGTTTACGTTATCGGCGGCGAGTGGACTTTCTCGTGCCGGTGCATGGCGTTGGTGGCGCCTGCGTCGCAGGTCATTGCGCGGCAGCTACCGTCTACAACTCACGCTTGTTTTGCTGCTCTTTTTCGTACTTCCACTGAGCGTGTTGACCGTCTGGAGTTTTCAACGTTTGCGCACGGACGATTCCGAGAAACGTGAGTTGCTGGTGCGTGAATTTCTGCGCGCCGTCGATCGATCAGGCGAACGTCCGGAGCTGGAACAGGCGAGCCGTCGAATTGGCCTGCCGCTGTTAGGCTACTCGGTTGGTCGACTGGTGGACGTGAGCGACGAGTTGTTTTATGCGCTCGCGCCAGTGGGTCTGTTTTTACCGCCAGACGTTGCACTCGCGTTGGCACCCGGTGGAGCGCTCACGGCCACGAGCACCGTGAATGTAGCGGGCACCAATGTTCTACTCAGCTATTTGAGTACGCGCGGCGCACGCGGCGAACGCATTGTGGTTGCTGCGCCCGCAGTGCTTGAAGAATCCACGTTCGATCAGCGCCGCGAAGATTTGGTGGTGCTGCTGTTGTTCGGCGCGTTGATGGGCGTACTGTCAGCGTTGTGGCTATCGGGCATCGCGGCGCGACGGTTTGCAAAACCAATCGGCGCATTGCGTGACGCGGCTGTGGCTGTGGCGGCTGGTGAGCGTGCGCCTCGACTTGGCGAAGCCCCACCGAGTGAGTTTGTGCCTGTGTTTGATGCATTCCGCAGCATGGCTGACGATTTGCGCGAAAGCGAGCAAGCGTTGGATGCGGCGCGACGGCGGACCGATGCCGTGCTGAGCACGGTCGCATCCGGCGTGATTGCTGTCGATGCCGAGTCGCGAGTTGTGCTCGCAAATCCACGCGCTGAATCGTTGTTAGGTGGACCTGTGCCGGCTGGTACACACCTGAGCATCGTGTCGCCATCGTTGGCGCAGCGGGCGAGTGCGTTCGCCGATTCAGTCAAACGTGAAGATGCATTTGAAGAGGCGTGGGGCGAGCGAACGGTGCAGGGACGATTCACGCGTCTCGATCGCGGCGGCGTGGTTGTCACGCTCGACGATGTGACGCAGCTTGCGCATGCACAGCGCGTGCTCGCGTGGGGCGAAATGGCCAGACAAGTGGCGCACGAAATCAAGAATCCGTTAACGCCAATTCGACTTGGCGTGCAACATCTACGTCGAGCGCGTGAAGATGGCCGCGCCGATTTTGATGCAATTTTAGAACGCAACGTTGGAACGATTCTGACGCAGATTGATCGGTTGGACGAAATTGCGAAGACATTCAGCCGCTATGGTACATCGCCTGAAAGTGCGCCCATTGCCGAGCCCACTGACGTCGCGGCCGTGATTCGTGAAGTGATTGCGTTGGAGCGAATGGCGGAAGACACCGTGCAGTGGAACGCGTTGCTTCCGGGTGATGCGTCGTCGGTTGCGTTCGCGCGTGCGCCGGAGCTTCGCGATGTTGTGCTGAATTTGCTGGAGAATGCACGACAGGCCGGCGCAACGGCAGTTGACGTGACGGTGCAACGACTTGACGATCGTGTGCAGATCACGGTGCGCGACAATGGCACCGGCATCCCTGCTGCGGTGCAATCGAAGGTGTTTGAGCCACACTTTTCTACACGCACCAGTGGTAGTGGACTTGGACTCGCGATAAGTCGCAGGTTGGTGGACGGGTGGGGCGGCTCGCTGACACTCGCGCACAGCGGACCGGACGGGACAACCATCGCCATGGACCTGCGCGGCACCGAGGGGCTCGTTGCGCCGCTAGTTTGATCGCATGACAGGTCCAGGCTCGGAGCGTCCGTCGATGCTCACCCCCGCAGGCGGTGTAGCGCGCATTGTTGTGCCAACACTGCCGCCGCATTTGCAACCGTGGATGCTGCCTCCCGGTTGGCGGTGGGGTCGCGGCAGTGTGAGGAGCGCCGTTCGACATTATCAGGAAGTCATTGATGCATTGGGGCGTTCGCTCTCGCTGGTCACAGTGCCCGATGCGGAACATCGCGAGTGGTTGGCCGCAGAAGCGCGATCATTAGCGCATCAGAGTCATCCTGCAATTCCCACTACGTATCACTATTGGACAGATTCGCCGGATGTAAAGCGTGGTCCGGGTTATCTACGTCGGTGGATTGCCGGTGAGTCTGTAGAAGGTCGTACTCGACGTATCGGCCCTGACGACGCGCCTGGTATGCTGAATTTGTTGCGCACCGTTGGCACGCTGCTCGTGTACATGCACGACCAAAATCTGGCGCATGGCGCCATTGGCACTGGAAGGTGTTGGATCACGCCAACTGGCCGACTCTGGCAGCTAGGGTGGGAGTGGGCGTTACCGGCAGCGAGCCGTCCCGCAGCTATCGCACCACCGGAGACGTTCACGCCGTATGCACCTGAGTGGGAGCAGGCGTGGCAGCCAACCATGCTCAGTGACCAGTGGCAACTTGCCGCGCTGGCATTCACAATGTTGACGGGTGAACGTCCGTCACGAACGGAGACACCGCCACCGTTGGCGTTAGTGCGCCCCGATTGTCCAGCGAAGGTCGCCGCCATTCTCGATCGCGCATTGTCAATTGATCCCGGTGAACGTCACGCGACCGTCGCAAATATGCTGCGCGCAATGGAGCGCGTTGCGAGTGTGCGCACGAGTGTCATTGGTGTGGAACGCGTGCCACCAACGGCGCGTCGTGCAGCTGATCAAGAAGAGGTGCGCCTGCGTTGGGCGACTGGTGACGATTACGAAGTGCTCGCGCGGCTTGGTGCCGGCACATTCGGGAGTGTGTGGCGTGTGCGTGATCTGTCGCTGGAACGTGAAGTCGCAATGAAGGTGCTGCATCCCAGCGTAGCAGATGACGATGTCGCGGTGGCGCGTTTTCGGCGCGAAGCGAAGTTGGCGGCGCAACTCGCGCATCCCGCCATTGTTCCCATCTACGATTGGGAAACGCGCGATGGCATTTCGTGGTATACCATGGAATTAGCCGAAGGTGGATCGATCGCCAGTCTTGTGACACGAAGCGGAGGACAGCCGCCGGTCGATATCGCGACACAAGTCGACGGCATTCTTGATGCGCTGGACGCAGCACACGGCGTTGGCATTGTGCATCGAGATCTGAAACCAGAAAACGTACTGATCGATCGAAATGAACGGTGGCGCTTAACAGATTTTGGAATTGCGCACGGTCCGGGCATCACAGAACGTTCGAGTGGTACCGGCACACCGGAGTTTGCCGCGCCGGAACAGATCATGGGCGAGCCGCAAGGGACGAGTGTCGATCTGTTCGCGTTGGCTGCGATTATCGCATACACCATTACCGGTCGTCCGCCATTTGGTAGCGGCGATGCGCGCGTGATCGTGGCGCGGCAACTGCAAGGCGAAATTGACTTGGATGGTGTACCTGCTCCTCTGCTCCCGTTTCTCCATCGCGGGTTGATGCCGCACGCTGAAACACGTTTTGCCGATGCGGCCGAGATGCGGCTGGCGTGGCACACAGCGCTGGATCAACTCACTGACGATGCTGAGCGTAGAACGTGGTGGCGCTGGCTTGGCGGTGGAAGTGGCCATTGACGCAATTCTTTTTTAGCGAGTTATGAGCGATTTCGACGCAGGACTAATTGTCACGCCGGTTGCCCGGCAGCCTGACGAACTGCAGCCGCCAAAGCCTGATGGGCAATGGCGCGCTGGGACTATCCTCGTGCTGTTGGGCATTGGGATCGCGTGGTCAATGGTCTCGTACCTGCCAGGCATTCTTGGTGCCGCAATCTTTTATGTACTGACGATTGGTTTGTATGAGCGGATGGTGGCGAAACGCGTGCCGAAATCGCTCGCCGCGACACTCATCGTGCTTACAGTGCTGCTGATCATTCTGATTCCAGGCGGCGCGCTGGTGACTGTGTTAGCCGATGAAATTCCGAGCGCGATCAAAGGACTTGATGCAGGCCCGATTGTCGCAAAGGTGCAGGGACTGCGCATTGGTTCATTCAACGTTGGCGACCAGCTTGCACGAGCGAGTGGCACTATAGGTGCGTGGGCGTCTGCGCAGCTACTCTCGGCTGTTGGCGGCGCGGCGCGCGGCACGCTGAATCTCGTGATTGCGTTACTGGGCTTGTATTACTTGCTCATCTCCGGCGCGGATGTGTGGCCGAAAATTAAACGCTTCTTGCCGTTCACTGACGCTGACAGCGAAGATTTGCGCACCAAGTTTTATGAAGTGACAATGGCGACGGTGTTGGGTGTCGTTGTCGTCTCAGTTGCGCAAGGTATTCTTGTGGGCGCAGCGTTCGCTGTACTCGGTTTACCTAACCCGATTGTTTGGGGCAGTGTCACGGCAATCGCGGCCGTGTTGCCGCTTGTCGGATCTGCGTTGGTCTGGGTGCCCGGCGCGATCACGCTGTTTGCGCTCGGCCATGTTGGTCAGGCTATTGGTCTCGCGGTTTTTGGTGCTGTCGTCGTCTCGAATTTCGATAACGTCATGCGCCCAATCGTGCAGAAGCGAGTCGGCAATTTGCATCCACTCACAACGCTCCTCGGTGCGTTTGCCGGCGTGCAATACTTCGGCTTGATTGGTGTGCTGCTCGGCCCGCTCGCGATCACTTGGTTTTTTGAGATGCTGATTATTTATGACAAAGAGTACGGGCTGACGCATCGCGTCACGTCGCTGATCAAGTCATAAGCTTTCATCATCTTGGAGCAAGCATGTCGCGTCTCATGAACTATCGGTTGCTCGGGCGCTCCGGACTGCGCGTATCGGAGATGGCGTTGGGTACGATGACGTTTGGCGAAGAGTGGGGTTGGGGTGCGAGCGCCGAAGAATCACGGCGAATGTTTGATGCATATGTCGCGCGCGGTGGCAATTTTATTGACACAGCGAATCGCTACACCGAGGGCGCCAGTGAGCGGATTGTCGGCGAATGCGTGGCAGATGATCGTGAGCGTTTTGTGGTCGCGTCGAAATACTCGCTCAAGTGGCGCGACGGTGATCCAAATGCGGCGGGAAATCATCGCAAGAATCTCGTGCAGTCGGTCACGCAATCGCTTGAGCGGCTCGATCTGGAGTATCTCGACGTGCTGTGGCTGCACGCGTGGGATTATCTCACACCCATCGACGAAGTGATGCGCGCCTTGGACGACTTGGTGCGTCAAGGCGCGGTGATGTACGTCGGCATTTCTGATACGCCGGCGTGGATTGTGAGTTGGGGCAACGTGCTAGCGGAATTGAAAGGCTGGTCGCCGTTCGTTGCGCTGCAAGTGGAACACAGCCTCGTAGAGCGTACGGTCGAACGTGATTTGATCCCAATGGCGAAGGCGTTTGGGATGGCCGTCACGCCGTGGTCGCCGCTTGGTGGTGGCGTGTTGAGCGGGAAGTATTCTCGCGGGAAGGCGCCGGCCGCAAAAAGCACTCGTCTGGCCGCCAATAGCGCTCGCCTCTCGCAACGCAATCTGGATATTGCCGAGACGGTTGTTTCGGTAGCGGAGGAGATTGGATGCAGTGCCAGCCAGGTTGCAATTCGTTGGTTGCTTGAGCAATCGCATACGTCGATTCCGATTATTGGTGGACGCAACGTGGCGCAAGTTGAGGACAGCATGAATGCGCTTGATATTGAGCTCAGCGCTGATCAGCGGAAGCGCCTGAACTCGGTGAGTGCGATTGACCTCGGCTTTCCACATCAGTTTCTGAATCAGCCGAACATTCGTGAGATGGTCACGGCGGGAATGGATTCGCGAATTTTGCGTGGGTAGCGATCGTCGTTCGCCTTTGTAGCCGAGGCGCACGCCGGAGTGAATCACGCGTGCGGCGAAGCAGTTTTACCAGCGCGCACGGAATTGCTACGCCGTGCGCGTTTTCGCGTTGCGCTGCGGCGAAGCAATCGCGACCATCTGCGCATGCTCGCCACCCTCCGGTCTGCCGCCGTCCTTGGCATTGACGCCACGCTCGTCACCGTGGAAGTCAACGTCTCCCAAGGCCTTCCACTGTGGACAATCGTCGGACTCGCTGACAGCGTCGTCAAAGAATCGAAGGAACGTGTTGTCGCGGCACTCCGCGAATGTGGCTTTCGTATTCCGTCTGTGCGTGTGCTCGCCGCACTCGCACCGGCAGATCTGCGCAAAGTCGGCAACGCGTTTGACCTGCCGATAGCACTCGGATTTCTCGTTGCCACCGGACAGTTGGCGCCGGCGGCAGTTGCTGACTTAGTCGCGATCGGTGAACTGGGCCTCGATGGCTCGCTGCGACCCGTGCGCGGTGCGCTGTCTGTTGCGCGGATGGTTGCTGCATTGCCACACGCAGCAACGCTTTTGCTGCCGCCTTGTAACGTTGCTGAAGCGTCGCTTGTCACGACACTGCGTGTCGTCACGGCGTCATCGCTCAAGCACTTGGTGCACGCGCTGCAGCGCGGCCCGCTCACCCCAACACTTGCCGCACCACGCGATGTGCCGTTCGCGCATGACATTCCCGACTTTTGCGATGTCGTGGGCCAACCCGCTGCGAAACGCGCGCTGCTCATCGCCGCCGCCGGTGGTCACAACGTCGCAATGACGGGACCGCCCGGCACCGGCAAAACCATGCTCGCGAGACGCTTAGCTGGCATCATGCCACCTCTCACCGATTCGCAATTGCTTGATGTGGTGGCAGTGCACTCAATCGCGGGCACGCTCAGTGACGCGCAACTGCACGCGCGCATTGCGCCATTTCGCGCGCCGCACCACACCGTGAGTACGGCAGGGCTAATTGGTGGCGGTTCGACACCAAAACCGGGAGAGGTCTCACTCGCGCACTGTGGCGTGCTTTTTTTAGACGAACTCCCCGAATTGCAATCGTCCGCACTGGAAGCACTGCGACAACCTCTCGAAGATCGCGTCGTCACTATTGCACGGGTGGCGGGCTCAATTCGATTTCCGTCTGACGTGCTGCTGGTTGTCGCGATGAATCCGTGCCCATGCGGCTTTGCCGATCACCCGACGATCGCCTGTCAGTGCGACGCTCGCGCGATCGCCAAATACCGGCGCAAAGTCTCAGGCCCGCTGGCCGATCGCATCGATCTGCATGTGCCAGTCGGCGCAGTGCCGGTCGCTGAACTGGACACCACAATTCGCCCGGACGAGTCCGCTGAGATGCGTGCCCGTGTGACTGCGGCGCGCGCGCGACAGGTGTCGCGCTTCGATGCCCTGAATGCATCCGTCAGCCCGCGGCGGCTGGCTGTCGCTGGACAAGTACTTCCCGGTGCGCTGATTCTGCTGAAGGAGGCAAGTGAACGACTCGGACTTTCCGCTCGCGCATGGCATCGCACGCTGCGTGTTGCGCGCACTATCGCTGATCTAAGTGAAACAAGTGACGTCACGCCATCCGCTGTGGCGGAGGCGCTGCGATACCGCAAAATCGTCGCGCACACCAACGCCAGTATTCGCACTGAGCTGGCCTCCTGAGTCTGGTGGAGTTCGGCACAATCCGTGCGCTCAATGGCTGGTCTGACCGCTCTTCCCGCTACACTGCGCCATCCTGCACGCGTACGTGATTACGCCTTAACGCGCTTTAATGTCCGATTCGACGGTCACGCCCCCAGATCTCCAAGCCATCTCAGTGGACGAATCGCGAGTGGCCGATCTTGGACGAGATTCTTGCGATGATTTCCCGCCGCATTTGGATCACCGTCGCGCCACTTGAGCGAGTATTTCGACGCGACCACAAAACGCTCACGATCATCTG
>JANNWU010000544.1:0-7122 GCA_031408755.1 Gemmatimonadaceae bacterium
TCCGGCGCAACCGGTACCGATGCCACGTTCTGGATTCGCGACCACGGCGACTGGGCGCTGATGGTGATGGAGCTATCGGCCGACGTGTTCACACAAGCAACGGCCGACCGTTGGCTAAGAAGCTGGCAGTCGGTGTTGCTCGCGGTGGCAGAGAATCCCGATATCGCGCTCGATCAGATCCCGATCCTTGCAGCAGCCGACGAACGTGCGCTTGTTGCAATTGCAACGGGTGTAAGCGTTGAGACTCAGGAGCCCAGCATCCCAGAGATGTTTGAGGCTGCAGTGTTGTTCGCACCGGAACATACTGCGCTGTATTACGAGGATCAGTCGCTGACATTTAGCGAGCTTGATGCGCGATCAAATCAGATTGCACACGCACTTAAACAGCGTGGCGTAACGCGTGACGATCGCGTCGCGATCTGCTTGCATCGCGGCGTAGATCTCGTGGTTGCAATTCTCGGTGTCATCAAGGCGGGTGGCGCGTATGTGCCCCTCGACCCAAGCCTGCCCGATGAACGGGTGCAAACCATTCTCGCTGATTGCGGTGCGCGGCTTACGATCGCGGCGCTCGATACCGCCGTTGCGATTCCGGCGGCAGCGCTCACGTTACTCGTAGATCGCGACGCCGCCGAAATCGTTGCGCATCCTGTAACGCGTTGCGGGGCGGTTTATGACTCTGCACAACTGGCGTACGTTTTGTACACGTCAGGAAGCACCGGCACACCCAAAGGCGTGATGATTGAACACGGTAACGTGATCAATTTCTTCGCAGCGATGCGGCACGAGGTTTCGCTAAATCGAGATGGCGTCTGGCTCGCCGGCACCAGCACTGGATTTGACATTAGTGTGCTCGAGATTTTCGGCTCGCTCTGTCACGGCCGAACGGTTGTTCTGGTTGGCGATATGGTGCTGGGAGATGCGCGTGAGTCACGCTACGGGGTTGCAGCCCTCGCGCGCAAGCACGGCGTCACGCACTTTCAGTGCACACCGTCGCAAGCGCGCATGCTGTTATTGCAAAATGATTCGCGCGAAATGCTGAGTCAGCTGCAGCAACTTATTGTTGGTGGCGAGCCGCTTCCGCAAGACCTCGGTGACGAGCTGGCAGCGCTTGTCTCAGGCGACGTAATCAACGGATATGGGCCTACGGAAGTCACGGTTTATTCGACCATGGCAAAGGTATTCCACGGCCAGAAAATTACGATCGGTCACTCGCTGGCAAATCTGCATGCGCTCATTCTCGACGATGCACTAAATCCTGTGCCTCACGGATCAATTGGCGAATTGTGCATGGGTGGTCCCAGCGTCGCGCGAGGCTACTTGGGGCGCGAATCGTTAACCGCAGATCGCTTTGTTGAACGGGCTATTGGCAACGGTGATGTTGTTCGACTGTATCGTACCGGCGACCTGGTTCGCCTCGACGAGCACGACAACATCGTGTACTTAGGGCGGAACGACCACCAAGTTAAAATCCGTGGCTATCGCATTGAGCTCGGAGAAATTGAGACCGTGCTGCGTCGGACCGCAGGCATCGCCGACGCCGCAGTCCTTGCGATTGGAGAAGGTGCCGAGCGTCATCTGGTTGCGTATGTATTGGCAGGTACAGACTATCCGGCAGAACAGGCGCTGCGTTCGCAGCTTCGCGCCACACTACCAGAATACATGGTGCCGGCAACTTTCATTCAGCTGCGCGAGTTTCCGCTCACAGCAAACGGAAAGATTGATCGGAAAGCATTCCCTGCTCCGCCAGTTGCGCTGACCGAGAGCGAATACTCAGCGCCAACTGATGCCGTCGAAAGCGCGCTCTGCGAGATCTGGTCGAAGGCGCTCGCGGTGCCACGAGTTGGCCGCACCGATGACTTTTTTGCCCTCGGCGGGCATTCGTTGCTGGCCGTGCGGATTTTTAACGAGATCGAGTCCGCGTATGGACTACGACTACCGTTGACCGCACTCTTTGATGGTCCGACGGTAGGCTTGCTCGCGCATCGCATTCGCTCACAAATCGCCGAGGGCTTTGCAGCCGATAGTTGGACAAGCGTCGTGAAAATTCGCGGCGGTGGCAGCGGCGCTCCGTTTTTCTGCGCGGCCGGCATGGGAGGTGACCCAATGAATCTTATTCACCTCGCTGATGCGATGTGCTGTGAACGACCGTTTTATGGATTGCGGTATCGTGGAGTTGACGGGCTGCGTCCTCCGCACACGACAATGCGCGAGATGGCCACTGAACTGCTCGCTGACATCCGGTCTGTGCAGCCGCATGGTCCGTATTTCATTGGTGGCTACTCAATGGGCGGTGTTCCCGCGTACGAAATTGCGATGTTACTTCAGGAGCAAGGTGAGGAAATTGGCCTACTCATCCTGTTGGACACGTACGCGCCAACCATGCCGAGTTGGTCACTCTCTGAACGCGTAATGGCACACGTTGGTCGCTTTGTACGTGAAGGACCGAGCTATGTTCTTGATCGAATGCGCGACCGAAAACAGCGCGAGGAACTCGAGCGCGTGCGTGCCGAGTTACTGGAGTCCAGTTCTTTTGCGCTGCGCACCGATTTCGTGGCAAAAGCGTTTCGAAACGCCGAACAAGAGTACCTGCCCGGCCAACTCGCTGGCAAAGTGCTTTTGCTGTGTGCAACAATGCGGCTCGGCGCGACAGAAGGAATCGGCCATCGCACGCACGAGTCCAACGGCTGGCGGCAATATGTGACCGGCGAACTGCGGATTGAGCGGGTACCTGTGCGGCACTTAGATATCGTGACGGCGGGCGCTGCGCCTGCGACGGCGGCGATTGTTACGAGTGCACTGGCCACTGCCGAACGTGCGCGCACAACCGTTGAATCGCCGGACCATGAACGACCCGTGCGCGTGGCATAGCTGGCAGTGCACGGAAACACTCGCATAGCGCGCCGATTCTTGAAATGAGAGCGTAAAGATCGGCTACTTTCGCTTCACTACTGCGAGCATACTGACAAAATGCAAAACGGGAATGGCGCCTGAGCCACTCCCGTTTTCGCGTACACAGAGCGGGAAACGGGACTCGAACCCGCGACCCCAACCTTGGCAAGGTTGTGCTCTACCAACTGAGCTATTCCCGCATGCTGATGAGTATAGAATGCTCAGGCCGCCGCGACAAGCACGCGGCAATCAATCGATCGTTGGCACCTCTGGTTTCGTGAGCGCACACACCGTCACCGCGAGCAATCCCGCCAGCGACGCATCACCACCGTTGCCAATCGCGCGACCATCCGCGTCCACAAACTCCGCCGCGACGCCACCGTCCAGCGGCGCACGGCGCAACCACTCTAATACAGCAACGCTATCTGGTCCGCAGAGTCGCGCGATGATCGTCGCTAGCGACTGCGTAGGCTGCGCCAGCGAACGCGCCGTACGTGTGAACACAACGTTGTCATGATCAATGGCGCCAAATATCGGCAACCATAACACAGAACCAACGGGATCGTCTTCTTGCGACGATGCACCAGCAAGATCAAGCGCAGTGCAGAGCACGCGCTTGCCCCCTTCAGTACGCGAGAAGCTCCGCTCAAGCGACGCACGCACTCCCTCACCATCTGGAACGTCGCGCGCGGTTTCTTCATCCAGCGTGCGTCGCAAAATATCCAACGCGACCGCAACAACGCCGTTGCCGTGAGCGGTAAACGGCAACGGCGCAACGGCGCCCGATGGCGTGACCTCGGTAGCGTACAGTGGCAGCTCACCGTGACGCCGATCCGTTAGCTCATCGTTGACCAAATAGAGCGTGTCGGCCAAAACAGGATCATCAACGATCTGGTCGTCTTTTGATTGCTGCGTATACCGATCGACCGCCAATGCATACGCCGCAGCACCTTCAAGCGAGAAGCCAGGCTCAAACATTGTGCCGTCAAAATAGTGCGTGCCGCGGCCTGGTGCGTAACCATGTAGCTCGCACATCCGCAGCAACAATTCGCGGGCAAGTCCGGGATCGGCCAACTGCACTGCCGGCAGTGTCATCATCAGCGCGTCCCATTCGCGCATGGTGACGCCGGCCGGATGCCAGGGCACGCGAGTGCGCATCAGATAGAAGTGCGCGTCGTCAAGTGCACGACCCACTGCGTAGAAATACGCGAACAGCAGGTTCTGGTTCACTAATCGATCAAGGGATTCGCTGCCGGTAGACTGCTGCAGCGTGCCAAGCGCATCACGCGTGGCACGCAACAGCCACTGCCACCCGCGACGACGCATCGCGGCTGAGGTGGCGATTGCACCATCACGTTCCGGACCGGCGGCGATATAGAATGCCATCTCATCGCGCGATCCCGGAGCGATGACTACCGTACGCGACAATCGGCAGGCACCGTTTGCTGACGCGCTTGCGTCACCATCGCCATCCGCCGCCAGCGCGAATGCCGCGAGCCCCGGCGTCACTCCGGGATCCAAAACGACAACGCCAGCATGCGCGGCACTCTGTAACTGTCCAGCAACCGCACCCGCCACGCGCACACGCGGAACCAATGCGCCACCATCACTCTGCAATGCAAGTGCGACGGTACACTCTTCGTCGCCACGGTTCTCAATCGCAAAGGTGTACACGACACCAGCCATATCTGCGTCGCGCCCAAACGGGCAGAAAACCATTCCGCGCACCAACAGCGAGCCAACCGTGCACGTAAACGTCGGCAGCCAGCCCAAGGCACGCTCCCACGCCATGCCGCTGACACCCAGCGCCGCGTCTTGCCCATTCACTGTCATCACAGGCCGCAGCAGTGGCGCCTCACTGTGCGGGTCACCGTGCCGCGCTACGAACTCAAGCGCAGCGCGCGCTCCACGATGCAGCACGCTCATGCGATGCAGCGCGCCGGTCGCAGGGTGAATGCACGGCACTGCCAACCAATGGTTGCCGGTGAGCTGCCACGGAATATTGGGAAGAGAAATTCGATCCATTCGACAAACGCGAGTAAATTGAACGGGAACGGCTCGAGAGGTCGGCTCGCCACTCCGGCGACGCCTCGTGCGAGCGTGATGGTGCAATGAACACACCCTGGCCCGAGAGCCTTGAACATATGCGACTGAGCGCGCTCGCGGGAACGCTGGTGTCGGCACTTCTCCTCGCGGGACAACCGCTCGCTGCACAACCGGTGCTCGGACTCGGTGACGATGCACTCACGTTACCGCGCGGCGTGGTGCGCGTACGCGTCCTCACGTCGCTGGTCAACTTCAGCGAACGATTCGGGAAGAACACACCCGGACGCGCCGACGGATCGGCAGAACCGTTGGGCGTCGACATCACGCTTGACACTGTCGGATTGCGCCAATTCCCATCGCTTGCACCGGTGCAAGCAGGTCTGCGCAGTTTGACTGGGATCACGAACTTCAATCTGAGCCTTGGCAAAACAGTCGTAGTTTCGCAAGCGCGCGTGCAGACCACACCGCTCGTACTGGAGATGGGCCTTACCAACCGCATCTCAATCGGCGCCATAGTTCCGATTGTTAGTGCGCGCAACGAGATCACGCTGTCAGTCAATCCAACGGGGCGTGAAGGCAACGTCTCGTTCAATCCAGTACGGTCTGGAGACGCAACAGCAGCGCAGAATAACGCGACGCTGGTCGCCCAGCTCGATGGCGCCAGAACGCAGCTCACCACGCTCATCGCAACCTGCACCGCGAATCCGAGCGCGAGTGCTTTGTGCCCCGCCGTCATTGCGAGCGGTCCCGGGCTCGCGACGGGTACCGGTGCGTTCTCGCAGGGAATCACGCAATTGTATGGAACGTCCGCATCCACCGGCGCGCCTTTTGTGCCGTATGCAGGCACTGGTGCTGATTCGGCGATTCGACTCCGTCTCACAACGCTGCGGAGTGCGTATCAACAGTTTGGGATAACAGCAATCGCTGCAACCACTGTGGGACCTGCTCGCGGTGTCGCGATCACACCCGACGGCGCACAACGCATCCTGACAGATTCGGCCTTTGGCATTCTTGCTGCGCCGCTGCGCACTTTCACTCGTCAGGGATTGGGCGATGTTGAAATTGCGATGAAGTTTCGCGCGTTCGATTCATTTGGCGTTGGCAACGATACCGCGCGATTCAATCCGCGCGGCGTGAACTTTCGACAGAGTTTCACCGGCCTGTTTCGTTTAGGGACAGGAACGATCGAGTCACCCGACAATTTTGTGGATCTCTCTACCGGTAATGGGCAGAACGACGTTGAAGTGCGATCACTGAGCGATCTGATCATCGGGCGACGCTTTTTCACAACATTCGCGGCGCGCTACGTCGTGCAACTCGCGGATCAACAAGTACTTCGCATCAACGACCAACCTGACTTGGAGCTCGCTGCGCTCTACCGCCGCCGCCTCGTCGAACGTGATCTCGGCGACCAGATCGAGTTTGAAATCACGCCACGATTCATGTTTAACGACTTCTTCTCTGTCGGCGCGCAATACTTTTTTCGCAGCAAAGCTGAAGACAAGTACAGCGGGACATTCGCGGTCCCACAGTCGGAGTCCGGACTGCCGAGTGCGATCACACTTGACGCGAGCACTTTGAATCAAGAGTCATCAGCGACAGAGCAACGCTTCGGTCTTGGTGTCAGTTTCTCGACGACTGCAGCGTTCGCGAGAGGCAAGGCAAAATTTCCCGTCGAGGTGCAGTACTTCAACTCACGAAGCATTTTGGGCTCCGGTGGCGAAGTACCGAAGTTGTCGATCCACCAACTGCAAGTACGCGTGTACGGCCGTCTATTCGGCGGTCGGTAGCTACCGGCGCTTCGCCGACTTCGCTGTCGCGCGAGACCCGTGTTCTGGCTCGGCCGCTCCGCGGAGCAATTCGTCCGCGTGCGCGAGACTCACCGCACTCGACGGATCGCCGCCCAGCATCCGTGCGACTTCTGCGACACGATCTGCGTCGGTCACAACACGTACGTCTGTTGATGTCACACCGTCGGCCGTACCCTTTTCAACCACGATGTGATGATGTGCACGCGACGCTAGTTGTGCTAAATGCGTAATCGCGAACACCTGATGACGCGACGCGAGCGCGCGTAACGCCTCACCTACTTGCTGGCCGACACGCCCACCTATACCAGCGTCAATTTCATCGAACACTAGCGTTGGCACACTCACCTGCGCGGCTTGCGTGCTCGCGAGCGCCAGC
>JANNWU010000545.1:0-12901 GCA_031408755.1 Gemmatimonadaceae bacterium
TGCGATCGCCGTCAGATGGTGCAGTCCTGTTGTTCGATACATCTTTCCTCCTGTATGATCAGCAGTCGGCGCAGATCATCACGCCGTTGCTCCCACACCGCGCAATGCAGCGCGGGAGCAATTTGCCGTTTCACTTACACAAATCGTGCGACGCGCGACACGGCATGTCGGTGGTGCGGAAACCCCGCTTCGTCACCGAGACCAATACAGACCAATGCCGGAATTCTGCAGTCGGCCGGTAAGCCGAGCAACGCTTTAACCTGCTCTGGATTAAACCCGAGCATCGCGCTGGTGCTGTACCCGTGCGCTTGTGCGCTCAGCAGGAGAAAGCCGAGCGCGATGTTGCTCTCTGCCTGGCCCCACGCTGCACGGTCGGACTCAGTCATCGCTGCGAAGTTCGCGCGAATATCTGCTGCCGCTTTGTCGCCAACCGCGCCGGCCATTCCTGGATGCACCGTCTCTTCAACTGTCGCAATCGCGTTTGTCATATCTGAGTACATCACAATGGCTGTCGACGCAGAGCCGACTTGCGGCTGACCATACGCCGCCGCACGAAGTTTCTCTTTTACTTCTAAATCTTGCACGATCACGTAACGCCACGGCTGCAGATTCCAGGGCGACGGTGCGAGCTGCGTGACGCGAAGAATCTCATCAAGGTCTGCACGCGGTATTGGCGCCTGCACGTACTTACGAATTGACCGACGTGCTTCGGCCGCTGCAACAACGCTCAGAATTGCACGGGTGGTAGTCATACGTAGCTCAATATTTCAAAATTGTGGGTGCGCCATTTTCGCTTACGCGATGCCTGCGCGAGATGCGACCGGCGCCGACGCGCCCAGTCCTAACTTTTTACACAGTGATCCAAACTGTTCTAGCTCATCCTGCTCAAGCGCCGACATCGCAGACACCAATCGCTGCACATGTGCGGGGAAAAACGATGCCAGTTTCGCGTCGCCTGCTGGTGTCAGCGAGACAATTGAGACTCGCCGATCGCTTGCGTCGCGCTCTCGTCGCACGAACCCGTCGCGCTCCAGGTTGTCGAGCACAGTGGTGAGGTTGCTCGCGCTCACCAGCAGCTTGCCGGCCAACACGCACTGCGCCATTGGACCTAAGTGATGCAACGATTCAAGGACGCCGAGCTGCGAAGTCGTGACGCCGGATTCAGCGAACAAAACCGGCAGCACGCGCGAATTCACCGCACCAGTTGCTCGCATCATTTTGACGTACGCGTCCAGCGCGCGTCTCTCCGACTCCGTCCCTCGCAGCTTGGTGCCCATGATCGCCGTCCCTATTCATTCGATATCACATCTTTCGATATCAAAATAATATTCAATCGATTCGACTTTGCAAGGGCCGCTTTGACTGCTAGTCATAATCCGACATATGCTCACGCCAACGAAAACCGGGCTCGCGCCGACAACCGCTGGCGAGAATTCCGCTCCTATAAACCCGCCGAATTCTGCGATCCCGCCGTACTCTGGGATCCCACCGTATTCCGGCACCGAGCCACCTGTCGAAATTGAGCGGAAATGGCTGCTTTCGGCGCTTCCGCCACGAGTCAAGCGTCTCACACCCGCCAAACTCAGCCAAGGCTATATCCCAGGGACGACGCTGATTGAGCGGATCCGGAGTGTGACATGGCGCGGCAGAACAACGTGGTTTCGCACTATCAAGTTTGGCCGCGGCCTCTCGCGCATCGAACTCGAAGAAGCAACTACATCAACAATTGGCAAGGCGCTCTTCGCTCTCACCAACGGGAAACGGGTCACCAAGCATCGTTACGCAGTGGTCGACGGCGTTCACACTTGGGAGATCGATTACTTCACCGATCGTCGGTTGGTGCTTGCCGAAGTCGAGCTACAAACAGAAGACGATCTGGTGATGCCACCGGACTGGCTCGCGCCGTATATCGTCCGGGAAGTGACCGACGAAACCGCGTTTACGAATTGGTCGCTTGCGCGCTAATCACGTTGCGATACTCGCTAAAGAGTCCATCCCAAACCAGCGGCCATGTGCGCTGAGCAGCCCATATTCGCGCCTGTTCACGAATGGTGTGATGCATTTTGCGATCGTGATTGAGCGAGCGTAGCGACGTTGCAATCGCACCGCTGGCATCGACGGGCACAATCAATCCGCGATCGGTGCCTACCAGTTCACGCGTGTTCCCAGCATCGGCAGCAATCACCACCAGTCCGGACGCCATCGCTTCAAGCAACACATTCCCGAAGGTGTCCGTCACCGACGGAAACAGGAAGACGTCAGCCGACGCGTACGCAATGCTGAGTGGATCACCGCTTAAACGTCCGGTGAAAATTGTGGCCGCGGGTGCAGCCGCACGCAATTCAGCATCGTACGGACCATCACCCACAAACACAAAACGTATTTCGGGTGCATCAACGCTCAGAGCGCGCATGGCATGCAGCGCGTGCTCCAGCCCTTTCTCCTTCGCAATTCGACCGACGTAGAGCACCACCATCGCGTCATCAGCAATGCCGAGTGATCGGCGCCAGTCCATAGAGCGAAACGACGGATCAAATCGCGTGCCATCCACACCTCGGCCCCACACGCCGACGTTACGAAATCCGTGCGCCTCGACTTCTGCGCGAATGGCGTCGGTTGGTGTAAACGTCCGCGCAGCGGCTGAATGAAACCACCGGAAGTACCGCCATCCCATGTCCGCCAGCGCGCCCAAGCGATAAAACTCTGCGTAAGCGCTGAAGCTGGTGTGATAGCTGGTCACGAGCGGAATGCCGAGTGCCTTGGCAGCAGAACGACCGGCCAAACCGACACCAAATTCCGTTGCTACATGCACGATCGACGGTTTCCATTCCGCCAACGCCGCGCGCGCGGCCAATGCCCGCGGTGCTGACAGACGTACCTGTGGATACGCCCAAAACGGCACGCTATTCCACCGCACTTCATCCGGATCATCGTGCTCGTGCTCAGGATCAGTGGTGGTGAAGACGCGCACTTGCGCGCCGCGTTCACGCGCTGCAGCAACCAGTCGCTCCAACGTGCGTGACACGCCATTCATCTGCGGCGGGAACGTGTCACTGAACAACGCCAGACGAACACTATCGAGCTGCACCTGCTGATCCGTCATATTCGAACCGACGCCTCAAGCAATGATGAATACGATCGCGAACCACGCGCCGCGAGCCAGCGATCCAGTTCGTCGGTCACCGACTGCCGTGTGACTGGATGTTCGAGATCCATAGGATGCAGTGCGATACGAAAGTGTGGCTCATTTTGTTGCGTGCGCCAGCGAAGTGCGGCTTGCACAGCAGACCCGCGCGCGCGAAAATCGGTCCGGCCACTCCAGCGCAGCACAGGACTTGGTAAACGCTGTGCAGTCCGCGTGAGATACACGGCAACATCATCTTCCAGAATTGGCAGTCTGAGCTTCTCGCACGCCGTGTGAGTCCCTTCGCGACAGAGCCATGCGGGCGGCACAAATCCAATTGGCGCAAGTCCGAGATCCGCGAACAGCCGCATCCCGCGCCCAATACGTTGCACCGCCGCGTCGTGATCAAGAGTCAGAAACTCCCCTTCTCGATTGGTCTTGCCAAAGGCTCGTTGCGAATCGCGCCAGCTTCGGCGAAGTCCATACTCATCGTGCCGCTCACCGTGCAAAAACACTTCTGCACCGTCCGCGACGCGTTCGTGTATCCATGCGACGTAGTCTGGTGACGCGCGCAGCGGCCATTCGCCGTGCCAGTCCGGAACCACCAACAACGCAGGCGTCGCTCCTCGCTCAACACACATCGACCACAACACAGCCACCTGTTCCTTCCACGCTGGCGTCACATCGTGAATTGAAAGCAGGACACTCATCGTTGCACGTGCTGATACACCGCGAAGATTCGATCAAACACAGATTCCCATCCATGTTCACGTTCAGCGAACTCGCGCGCGCGCACGCCCAGTACCGCAAGATCGTCATTCAGCAATGCAACGGCTTGTTCCGTCAAATCATCGGCGTTGCACGGTGTAAAGAGTCGACCGGCGCCTGACGATGCAACATGCTCACGCACACCGCCGCCATTGGCCGCCAAAACCGGCGTACCGCAGGCCATCGCTTCCAGCGGCGAGAGGCCGAATGTTTCGTGCGGACTGGTAGCGACATACACGCTCGATGCCGCGTACAGATTCGCGAGTGTTTCACGATTGTTGACGAATGGAATCCAGTACACCGATTGCCCGCGGTTGCGCTGCTGCAACGCCATCCGCTCGGGTCCATCGCCGGCCATCACCAATGCCGCACCGGTCTGTCGCTCAATACTCGGCCACGCATCCATCAACACTTCGAGCTCTTTTTCGTGCGCAAACCGGCCGACGAATGTGACCAGCGGCGCATCTGCTGGTAGCTCAAGCAGTGCACGAGTCTCCGCCGTATTCGCGCGCCGATCAGGCGTGAAGTGCGCCAGATCGACGCCCAGGGGAATACGCACAACATTGCGAATGCCCGCTGCTTCCAGATCATCGGCAACGAACTGTGACGCTGCAATTGTTGCCGCCACGCGACGATCCATTCGGCGCGCGTACCACCACGCAGCCTGCTCCACGCGCGCACGCATCGGCGGAACAGGGGTGCGACTGCCGCGCATCAACGCCGGAAAATGACTGTGGAAAAAATTCACAACCGGGATGTCGCGCATACCCAGCGCACGAAACAAGACCCACGACGAAATGAACGGACTCCCCAACTCAATGACATTGGGCTTCTCGTGTTCAATGACGCGACGCATTCTCGACACTGATGTGAGCAGCCGATACGGTTCGTTTCGCGGTACGCGCCGACCCGCAAACTCGTACCAGCGCGCACCCTCATGCTCTACAATCGCATCACGCGCACCGGGAACAACCAGCGCGTGTCGTAACCACGGACGCTCTGCAACGTACTGCTCTTTCTGCAGCAGATATGTGCGAATTCCACCGCTCGTCTCTGCAAACCATTCGGTGGTGTCGAGCACCGCGAGCGCTGCATCGGGACGCGACACCGCAGGCAGCGGCGCGCGAGAGAGGTCGAACGGCGTGCGTTGCGTCGCAGCGCTGGGTGCGGCTGCGAGATGTGTCAACGCGGCGTCGTGACCGCCGCATCATGCGCTGTCGGCGCGGCGGCTGGCGCGTTAGCCGGGATAGTATCCGCCGCCGACTGCGCACGTGGAAATGCAAGCGATAGCCCAACCGATCCAGCGAGAATTCCGATGATTACGGCCAGCGAAATCCCTATCGGAATAGGATAAATGCTACTGAGCAGCATCTTTGCACCCACGAACATCAGCACAACAGACAACGCTGGCTTGAGCAGCCAGAATTTGTGCACGACCGCCGCCAGTAGGAAGTACAGCGATCGGAGGCCAAGAATCGCAAAAATGTTGGATGTGTAAACGATGAAAGGGTCGCGCGTGACGCCGAAGACTGCCGGGATAGAATCCACCGCGAACACCAGATCAGTGGTTTCAACGAGCACGAGCACCACAAAAAGCGGCGTTGCGACCGTGCGCATGATCTTGTCCGGTCCCCACGCTGCCTTCGTAAAGAACCTATCGCCTTCAAAGTGATCAGTGACGGGCACAAATCGTCGCACGAGTTTCAAAATCGGATTGCGCTCCGGCTCCATCTCGCTGTCCTGTTGGAGCAGCATCCGAATGCCGGTAAACACCAAAAATCCACCGAAGATGTAGATGATCCAGTGAAATCGATGCAGCAGCACCGCACCAGCGCCAATCATGATTCCGCGCATGATGAGCGCGCCGATGATGCCCCAGAACAGCACGCGATGTTGCAGCGCTTCTGGCACCTTGAAAAAACTGAACAGCAGCAGAAATACAAACAGGTTGTCGACGCTCAACGCTTCTTCGACGACGTAACCAGCGGCGAATTCAAGCGCTGCTTGCCGGCCATCCACGCGCCAGAGTACGAGCGCAAACACGCCAGCGAGCGTGACCCACACGGCACTCCAAATCAACGCTTCGCGCGGCTTGACAGCGTGCGCTTTGCGGTGAAACACACCCAAGTCGAGCGCCAGCATTGCCGCCACGACCAGCCCAAAGCCAACCCACATCCATAAATGCTGCATCAAATTCCTGGCTCAGCGCCGGGCGACGAGCCCAGCGGACACACGAAAGTTAACCGCACCAGTGCGCGCGAACGCGTCAGCGCGCGGGCTTGACCAAAAGTCGTTGCCCAATACGAATGGTGGTGTTCGGCAGTCGATTCCATTCGGTCAGTCGCGCTTCAGTGGTGCCATAGCGTGTTGCAACGGACGCGAGCGCGTCGCCAGCGGCCACGACATGCCAGACCGCTCGGGCTGACACTTCTGCCTCGTAGTCTCGCGTCCTCTTTCCGAGTTCCGACGTCGCGGCCTCGGTCCGACGCCCGCGCGCCACATCAGCCAGGATACTCCCAACGCCCAAGGCGTCATTGGACGCGAATGCAATCCGATCACGATCATTCTCGACTGTTACACCAGCCACGGTCCCAAGATCGACACGTGTTTGCCGCACTTTCATTGAGTTATCGCGCGACACCTGCATAATGACAAACTGCTGCGGGCCACGCTCGGGCGTGATCAGTTCGCGCGGCGGGATTCCAACGAAAATCGCCCGCCGATCAGTGAGCGCGAGAATTCCATATGTCTCACGGAAGCCGTCCCACCATTCGCGCCGCCGTGCCCATGCGGCCGACTGCACACGCTCGGCTGGTTCGAGCAATACCCGTAACTCGCGCTGTGCTAACTGCCGAGCGGCGGGAATGTCCGGACGAAGCGTCAGCAGATACGCGATCACGCCACCGATCACCAAAAGCACACCCAAGCCACCGCCGGTGATTCGCACCAACGCACGCACCCACCAACGGCGCGCGCTCACCGGTCCAGTCACAAGACCGAGCAGTGTGGTGGCCGTTACGGACGATGCGCGTGGTGGCATACACGATGTAAGACGGAGGATTGCTGCGGAACTCATTACAGTGTAGCGACTATGTCGTCGCCTGTCTCTGCTTCATCCACATCACCACGCGTGCCGGTGCTGGTCCGGCCAACCGGCGCCGATATGCGTTCGTTGGCGCAACTCGCGTTGCCGGTGATGGCAGTCGAGATGGGACTGATGTCTATGCACGTGGTGGACACGCTCTTTGTTGGGCATCTCTCGGCCCAGGCACTCGCCGCTGTGTCGCTGGCGTTGATCTACTACGTGACAGTGCTGGTAGTGGGTTGGGGTACGCTGGTCGGTTTCGACGCGCTGGTCAGCCAGGCGGTGGGTGCGGGTGACACCGTTGGTGTCCGACGCGCGCTGCAGCGCGGGCTGTTGCTCTCACTCGCGCTGTGCGTCGTGATGGCGATCGTGCTCTGGCCCACTGAGCGCGTGCTCCGGTTGTTGCATCAGCCGCCGGAGATCATTCCAGTCGCCGCGCGATTTGTTCGGCTGTCGATGCTCGGGATGCCAGGCGCAATGGTGTTCGTGGTCCTGCGTCAAACACTCCAAGCGATGGACCGACTGCGCCCGATACTCTGGACAGTGGTCATTGCGAACATCATCAACGCCCTCGGCAACTGGATTCTCATTCACGGAAAACTTGGCGCACCGGCGCTCGGCGTGGACGGTTCTGCGATTGCGAGCGTGATCGGGCGCACCAGTATGCCGCTGATGCTGTTGTGGTGGGCGCGTGATGCATTTTGGCCGCTACTGCGCGAACGTGATCCGTTGCTGTTTCACGTTGCACCGCTCATACGAATGCTGCGCGTTGGCATTCCGGTGGGTGTCCAATATCTGCTGGAGGTTGGTGTCTTTAACGCCGTCGCATTGTTGATGGGCGTGCAAGCCACTACCACACTCGCGTCACATCAGGTGGCGATCAATTTAGCCAGCTTCACATTTATGATGCCGATGGGCATTGGATCGGCGGCCGCGGTGTTGGTTGGTCGCGCGATTGGCAGAGGCGATGCTGACGGAGCGCGCCGTGCAGCGGTCGCCGGCTTAACCGCCGGTGTTGCGGTGTCGGCACTTAGTGCGGTGGTGTTTTTGACGATGCCGACGCTGCTCGCGAGTGCATACGTGCGCGAGCCCGGTGTGATTGCACTGGCTGCGACGTTGATACCGTTGGCCGGCGTGTTTCAGCTGTTTGACGGAATGCAGGCCGTTGCCGGTGGCGCGTTGCGCGGTGCCGCCGACACACGCGCGGCAATGGTCGCAAATATTCTCGGATTCTGGGCCATTGGTCTGCCGGTCGGTTTGTTTCTCGCCTTCGAAATGAAACAAGGACCGGCAGGGTTGTGGTGGGGTTTGGTTGCAGGACTCGCCGCCGTGGCCGCAGTTCTCACGCTGCGTTTGCGTTGGGTGTTCTCTGGTCCACTCACCCGAGTGCATGTTGATGCCACTTCACCGCTCCCGCACTGATTGCCATGGCCAATATCAACTTTCACCATCTCCATCTCTTCCGGACTGTAGCGCGCGCCGGTACACTCGCGCGGGCAGCCGCAGAATTGCACCTCACTGAGCCAACCGTCAGTACGCAGATCAAGGCGCTGGAACAGCAGTTGGGGCAAGCGTTGTTCTCACGTACAACGCGCCGCATGCAACTCACTGATGCGGGTCAGACCGCATTGCGATATGCGGATGATATTTTCTCGTTAAGCGACGAATTGACACGGGCGATGGATGGTGAGCACGGCGATCGCCCGCAGCGTTTGTTGGTCGGCATTGCCGACGTGGTTCCAAAGTTGATTGCGTTTCGGCTGCTTGAGCCCGCACTTCTGGTTGCGGGTGGCGTGACCGTTCACTGTACCGACGATACACCTGAGCGACTCATTGCGGCGCTGTCAGTTCACGCGCTCGACCTGTTGATCACCGATGCGCCGGTGACACCCGCGGCCAATGTGCGCGCGTTTAACCACCTCTTGGGCGAAAGCGGAACGACTATTTTTGCAGTCGCTGCACTGGCGGATCGCTATCGCCCGGACTTTCCCGGTTCGCTGCACGGTGCGCCGTTCCTGCTTCCCACCACGCAATCGATGATTCGGCGTGGACTCGATACGTGGTTCCAGCAGCAGGATGTGCGGCCGTCAGTGACTGGGGAGTTTGCCGACAGCGCGCTGCTGAAAGTGTTCGGTCAGAATGGATTCGGGTTGTTCGCCGCACCAACGGTGTTGAGCGCCGAAGTGCAACAACAATACTCCGTGCAGATTGTCGGACACGTCCCCGAGATACGCGAACAATTTTTCGCGGTCTCCGCTGAACGTCGACTGGAGCACCCCGCTGTCAGCGCCATCGCACGGGCGGCGCGCATGCGACTCTTCGGTTAGTCCGCGGCCATGCTGCGCGGCCGCGTTGGTGCTGCTGTCGATGCATTCCACGGCTCCACTGCAACGCACTTCACCGGATGCGCCAACGCCCGCACAATACCAATTGCCGCGCTGTCACTGAGCGGTGGTTCGCCAAGTTGGCTACGTAAGCGAACGTCGTAGGATGACACGCCGGGAACCAGCATACCTTCAACACTGCGCACGGAGGCAACTTCCAATCCCACGGGCAATACGGCCGAGCTCATCGCATCGCGAAGTGCTGCCGCGCTCAACGGCGTTTCAATTCGCACGCGCAGCCCCGACGAGCTCATTTCACTCTCGCTTCGCAGCGTATCAGCCGTGACAACCGGGCGGTGCATCGCGGCATATGGTGCACGACCCCAGTTGGCGCGAATACCATCGAAAAACGCTGCCGCTGGGGCACGCAACAAGTGCTCATCATCATCGCGCAACCGCCATTGCGCCTCGGTGGTAACCAGCGTCGCTTGGAGCAACTGCCGTGCAAGCTCGGCGCGTCCAGCACGCTGCAGTAGGTTCACAATCACCAACATCAACGCCAGCGGAGTTACCTGCGATTCTGGCTCGGCAGGAATGTCATAAAACAGCACGTCCTTGCCGACGCTTATCACCGGCCACGGCCCTGTGTCGCCAACTGCCTCCGCAACGGTGGTGCTCAATTCGCTGATTGTCATCACAGACGCAACGAGCAACCGTGACGCGCCAGAATCACTACTCAACAGCGCGCTGAGCAGACCGGCTTTCACCGCACGCGGTGGATTTGCACGATGCTGACGCGCTTGGCGTTCCAGCGCGTCGGCGAAGAGTTGCTGCGTTGGCGTGCTTCGACCAATCGGTAGGACCAACAGCAGTTCGCGATTTTCCTTCGACGCGATACGAAACGTCATCTCAGCCGCTTGTCGTGCGCGACTCCACTGTTCGGCGTTCTCGTCGCTCCGACCAGTACGGCCGGTCGCTCGCTCTTGGATGCGCTGCGAGAGCAGGAGCACGTCACGCGTGACACCAGCACGTGCGCACGCTGTACCCGGCAGCGTGGTACACTGGCGCAAATCAAGCAGCACTTCCGCTCGCCGCTGTAGTCCTCTCCAGAGCCGCGGAACGGGTGTAAGCGGATCGGCGCCAAGTGTCGCGCCGATCAAGACGCGCTGCGTCGACATGACAGCCACCGCCGCCGCTGGTACGCCAATTCGGCCAACCGTGCCGACGCGTGCAGAGTCAGCGGGAATCTCTAGATGATCGACCGTCACACCGAGAGTCGCGCAAAATGCTTTGGCCTGCGCGAGACTCTCATCAACGTGTACCGAGCCAAACAGTGTGCCAAAGGCGAGTGCACGCGCTTCGATGCCGCCAATGATGGCAGGGTCAATTGAGCCCGGAACCTGACCACCTCGATTGAACTCCGACGCGAGCGGCGTGCTGTGCTGTCTGGCACTCATGCTGAACCTCCCTCACTTTGCCTCGATTTCGCCATCTGGCGTGCCGCAACATCGGCGTTACGGGTGAAGTAGAGGCTAATGGTCACAAATAGGTAGCGTAATTTCAAAGTATCACGGAGTCTCTTCGAGATTTTCTAACCTTTTGTGACATTAAGGTGGTCCAATATTCTGAATCAGCCTCGCGTCACATCACCTGAGAACGCCGAGCCAGCGGTTGGGCCGGAAAGCCGATCAACAATTGGCATGACGAACTCGATGTTGGCTTGGAGTTGTCCCTCTTCAAACCAACGGCCCAGGTCGGGAGTCTCGCCTCGAAGCTGAGCCAAATCCAACCGTTCCGCCAAAAAGACGCACTCGGCGTGCGGACTCGCTTCTGGTGACTCGCCGCTTCGGTGGTGCGCTGATACAACAGCCACCGCCGCTCGCCCCAGCCCCCAACGCAATGCGGCCGCACCGCCTAACGCCTCATGCAATGACTTCAGAACGCGCGGGAGAACAGCAGCGTTGAGCTGCACGTCTCGCCGCAGTTCTGCGCGCATTGTACCCAATCGGTCAAAGACAACCAGTTTGCCCACATCGTGCAGCAGAGCGAGTGTAAACGCTTCATCCGGTGCTATTCCGAATCCCGGTGCCAGCGCGCGCGCAATTGGCGCGGTGCGAACCATGTGCTCCCAGACTTGACGCACCATTGCGTCATACGCCGATCCTGGACGGCAAAACGAACCTTCCACCATGCTGCTCAAAATCACGCTGCGCATTCCTTGTGCGCCGACGCGTCGAATGCATTCCGCGAGCGACGTGCTTTGCGCTGCTCCCGCGTTGTACGCCGCAGAATTTGCGAATCGGAGCAGCGATTGTGCGAGCACTGGGTCCTGCTCCACTAGCCGGACTAATGCGGGAATCGCGACTTCGCGTCGCATCAGGTCAAGTGCGCGTTGCGCCGCGGCGGGCGGCTGACGCACGGTTTTTTCTCCACTCTTGGCGAGGCGCTCAAAGAAGCCAAGGGCATCACCGCGTCGTTCATTCGCGTCGAGCGATTGCTCCAATTCTGCGAGTGACGTGCGCAGCGATCGGCGCACATCAGAGCCAGCCTCAACTTCGTCATGAATGTTAAGATCTCCGCCGAGAATCGGTGCGACCGCGACCGCCGTTAGCGGCGGCGTTGGGTGGCGCACGGTGGGTGCGTCCATCGCGGCGACCTCAGCGCGAATGGCGGCGCTGGCGAACGGTGTTTTACTGGCGAGACGAGTCAGAACTTGGGGCAGCATCACACACCCGTGATGAGAGGAACGGCCGCATTGTACCGGCTCCCTCATGGATCCGGTTCATCGCCGTACAAGTGTCGGACGCAGCGTGACGCGGGATTAGCTTGCCCGCTCATGACTACCGTCGATCTGCCTGCTTCACGTGTGCTGCTCAGCAGTGTGCTGGATGCGCTCATTGGTCCGAGCGTCTTTGTGGACAGCAGCGGAGTGATTCGGGCCGCCAGTCGGGCCACGGCAGTTGCGTCGGGCGACCTGCTGACGCGCAGCATGCAACGCGAGACGCTGTCGATTCTCCTCCCACTCGCATCGGACGACGCCACCACAGCGCTGCTCGGCGTTGACGCGGTGCTGCGCGGCACACAGCGCAGTTTCAGCTTGGAGTTTGCGGCGGTCACCGACGCCACGCAGCGGTGGCTGCTTCGAGTGACCGCGGTGCTCGACGACGCAGTCGCTGGTGCGCTTGTGCATGGAGCGCCTGTGGCCGTCGCCGACGGTGCGGTCACGCGTGGGAACGATGTCAGCTTTCGGGCGATTTTTGCTGAACTGTTAGATGCCATGGTCATCGTCAACTCTGCGGGTCGTGTGGTGGCGTGCAATCCCGCAGCACGGCGGCTGTTAGCGCGCGACGAATCCGAGACGCTGGCGCTCGATTTCTCGCAACTCTTCAGTGTTGGAGTTGCGCCGGTGGCACCGAGCGACGCATGGCAGCGGCTCTTGCGCGACGGCCAGTGGCGCGGTGAAGGGCGAATTGTTGTCGACGGCACAGTGCGGGTGCTGGACATCGCCGGTTCAGCGCACATCACGCCGGGGCAGCATTTAGTAACAATTCGCGATATTACCGAAGCGCAGCAGATGGAAGCACAGCTTCGGCAAGCCCA
>JANNWU010000546.1:0-4649 GCA_031408755.1 Gemmatimonadaceae bacterium
CCAAGTGAGTCGGTCGTACTGCTTTGACCCGTGAGCACGATCGTAACGCTCGCCGCAGCTAGCACCGCGCGCGTGTCCGCATCGCGCACGGTGCCGGTCACCGTAACAGGAGCGATCTGCGTGGCGATCAGAAGCTGAGCCACAACAATCAGCATACCCATCCTCTCGCCTCAGCGGTGCGCGTCGCTTATGCCCGCCTTTATCCTATCACAGTGTGCGCTCCGGAGTGCGAGTGGGCCCGGTGCATCCGATAGCGACAGCCTTCCTGCGGAAGGCGTGACTCGCATGGCGGACCACTTACGGTGCCACGCCAAGGAAGCGACGGACACTCGAGAGCTCACGTTCCAGGGCATCGCGGAAAGCTGAGTCTTTGGGTGGCGACCCGCTGACGAAGCCAAGATCGGGCACAAGCTCGCCATCGCGCACCGCGAGGTTTGCCCACCCAATTACCTGATCGCGCCAGAGGAGCGGCAGCGCGTAGTACCCACGCACTCGTTTGGGCGCCGGTGTGTACGCTTCAAAGCGATACGCCCACCCGAAGATCGCTTCAAATCGCACGCGATCCCACACCAACGGATCAAACGGTGCGAGTACGCGCACCTGCGCGTCGTGCGCCATGCGCCGTTGCGGTGGAGACTCGTTAGCGGGCCAATACCAAGTAATGCCGTCAACCGTTGCGCTCACGAGCCGTTTTTTCGCGCGTGCCAAGGCCTCACGGCGAGCAGCGGTCCACTGCGGCGCACCGTACCGAAGGCGCTGAATGAGATGGGCGAGCGTCGCGCTCGGCACCGGTGCGTACTTCCGCACAACGATATCAACGAGCGCATCCATCGTCGCTGTCACGTCAGTCTCGGCGCGAAGTGGAGACATCGTGCGTATACCGCACAGTCGCGTACCACTCTCTCGTCGCACTACGCGAAGCATGCCGTGATAGTGCATTGTGTCGAGCAGTCGAGTTGTGGCGCTACTGTTGCCACCGAACCAGTTGACGATTGTCCCGTGCGCAAAATGCGCGTCCACTTCGCGCGGATGCACAACGCCCCGTTCAGCGACAAACGCAAGGATACTGGCGGTGCGACGTTTCTCGGTCGCGGTAAGTTTCCGCTGCGCCACGCGAGGGTGCATCAGCGCGTGCAGTTCACGTGTCACGAAGCCGTAATTGATGAAGAAATCTTCCTCAATCGGGAGCTTCGCGTACTTTCGCTCAAGATCACCGGCGCAGTAGTCAGTGACACGATGCCGCAGCGTCAGATCTTGTGCGCGAGCCGGCGCACGGATGGGATCAGCTTGCACAAAACCAAGGCGAGCGATTGCTCGACCAAGCGTTGTCAATGCAGGGAATTGCCGCTTAACGGCGAAACTTCTGAGCCGAGCGAGATCGAGAGGCATACGCGAGAAAATCACTCACAGCGCCTGCTCGCGCAATCAGAGTGACCGGCGCGACTCATCGAGCCTTATCACTTTTCCACGCTGTGACACTCCATGCCTGCGTGCATACGTTCGTTACGACGGCACTACGCCTCTTGCCCAAGAGTCGCCTGTAGCCACGTTGACGACGTGAGCAAGCTGGTGATTTCATCGGCGGGAGCGGGTCGTCCAATAAAGTACCCCTGCATCACGCGGCACCCGCGCTCGATCAAGACGTCGCGCTGCGTGACGTCCTCAATCCCTTCAGCCACCGGTTCGATGTCTAAGCGGTGTGCTAGGTCAATCAGCGCACCCACAATTTCAAGCTCACGCGGGCCGTCGACTAAATCACGAATAAACGACCGATCAATCTTCAACGTGTCGAGCGGGAACCGGCGCAGATGGCTGAGCGATGAGAACCCAACGCCGAAATCATCGAGCGCTATGCGGAATCCCTGCCTTCGCAGCATCGTCAACATCTTCTCGGCATCAGCTGGATTCTCGAGCAGCGTAGTTTCAGTAATCTCGAACTCAATGCAAGATGGTAGTACGCCGCACTCGGCCGGAATTTCACTCAACCGTTGCAACACTTCACGCTGCCGAAAGAGTTGTGCCGAGAGATTGATTGCAACGCGCAGTTCCGTTGCGCCATTCAACTGCCACTGACGCAACTGCTGGCACGCGCGCGTCACCACAAACTCTGTCAGTGATGCGATCATCCCCGTTCGTTCAGCGAGAGGGATGAACTGCGACGGGTGCACCACGCCAATATCTGGATGGCTCCAACGCAGTAGCGCTTCCACGCCGAGCATTCGTCCACTCACCACATCAACCTGCGGCTGATAATGCAGCGTCATCTCGTCACGTTCCAGGCTACGCCGCAGACTTGTTTCAATCAGCAGCCGGTACATCGCGGCCTCGTTCATCGACGAACTGAAATACTCGAACGTATTCCGCCCTACATCTTTCGCATGATACAGCGCCACGTCGGCGTTCTTGAAGATCTCCTCGAAATCGCTACCATCATCGGGGAACACGCTGATTCCGATACTGGCAGCAACGAACAGTTCGTTAGAATCGATGATGATTGGTACGCGCAGTGCGTCGAGCAAGCGAACCGCGACGGCCGCCGCTTCATCACCCGATGTCAGATCGTTGATCGCGACCAAAAATTCGTCACCGCCTAGTCGTGCAACGGGCAGGAACGGATCACGCTCTGGGTCGCGTGCAACCGTATCGTAATCGCGGACTACTTCGCGCAAGCGCGCGCCTACCTCGCGCAGCACTGCGTCGCCGGCGCCGTGGCCGAGCGTATCGTTGATTCCCTTGAAGTTATCCAGATCGATGAGCAGCAGCGCCAATTTCGTTTGTCCGCGCCGCGCCAGCGACATCGACATGCGAACCTTCTCGGTAAAGTGCAACCGATTTGGAAGCCCGGTCAACGCGTCGTAGTACGCCAAGTTCTTGATCCGCGCTTCCGCGCGTGAACGCTCTGTAACGTCCTGCACTGTGCCTGCAAAACGCAAGCCGGTGCTTCCGCGACGCTGCACCACTTGCCCAAGCAGGTGCACGTTGCGCTCGCGTTCATCGGGTTGTCGTACGCGACAGGTGAAATCGAAACTCGTCGCGCCTGCACTGATTGATGCTACCAATTCCTGCAGCATCGGAACGTCCTCCACCACGAGAATACCGCGGAGTTCATCGATGTGGCACAGTGATGACTTTCGGTCCAGGCCGAGCACCGCAAACGCTTCTGGAGATGCGACGACGGTGCCCGTCCGAGCATCCAATTCCCAATTACCGAGGCGTGCCAACCGCTGCGCGTCCGCGAGTCGTGATTCGCTGTCACGCAACTCGCGCATCACATCCACGGAACGCAGCATGAAGCGCGCCCGATGACTGAGCAGCGGTGCGCTGAGCGGTTTGGTCGCGAAGTCAGTGGCGCCAATTTCGAAGGCGCGGCGAATCGCATTGATATCCTCAAGGCCCGTGAGTACAAGTATCGGCGTCTCGGCCATCGCAGGATCGGCGCGCACCTGCTCGCAGACTTGAAAGCCGTCGAGTCCAGGCATCACGAGGTCCAGCACGATCAGATCGGGCTGCTCCGAGAGCGCAATCGATAGCGCCTGCACGCCGTCTTCTGCCTCTACAATGCTGTACCCTGACTCGCGGAGCACCGCGGCCATGGTACATCGCATCACGAGGTCGTCGTCTGCCACAAGGATCAACGGCTGTCGTCTTACCATACCGTGCCCTATCCGTTCACGTATTGTACAAGCTCAGCTTCACCGGTGTCGTAGATCGCTTCCGCATCTGCACACAGCCGCAGCAGACTGTCGCGATCCATTGACTCCGCTTGCATTTCGATTTGACGCAGCGCCGTCGCGAGTTCTGCAATACCCAACATCGCGCTGCTGGATTTGAGTGTGTGCGCATGTCGGCGTACCTCCGCCCAATTTCCCGTTTCAACGCCGGTGCGCATCGAACTCAGTTGTTCGGGCGCCGAACGACGGTAGGCAGTTACGGAGTCCGCGAGGATTCGCACACCACCGGGGAAGGTGCGAATGCTTTCGAGTGCTGCGACGTCGAGCGTGAATGCGCGGGATGCTCCAAGCTGTTCTGAAGCTGGTGCTGGAACCTCAACAGCGATAGCCGTCACTTTCGCGGGTCTGCCCCACCGTCGAAGCATCGCGGTCAGATCATCAAGCCGGAACGGTTTTGAGAGGTAGTCATCCATACCCGCCGCCAAACAGCGCTGGCGTTCGCCGTCAAGCGCCGAAGCAGTGAGCGCGACAATTGGCGTGCGCGTGCCGGCGATCACTTCCGTCTCGCGAATTGCACGCGTCGCTTGATAGCCGTCCATTTCAGGCATCATGCAATCCATCAGCACCACATCGAAGGCCTCGCAGGTGGCGTGTCGCAACGCCTCAATGCCGTTTGACGCCACCACAACGTGACACCCGAAGCCCTCCAGAAAACCAACCGCTACACGCTGATTGACGGGGTTGTCTTCGGCGAGGAGAATACGCATCCCGTCAATGCCGCTTGCCGATATCTGCATCTGCTGACGAGTGGCTTGCGGCGTTTTGCGCACAGTATGGCCACTTGCCAGACGCCCTTCAACACTGCCGCGAATCATCGAGGTCAGTCGCTCCGCAAGCTCGCGCTGACGGACTGGCTTCGTCAGAATCGCGTCCACCGGTGCCGACGACTCTTGTGCGGCTGATGCACCGCCAACAGAA
>JANNWU010000547.1:0-12992 GCA_031408755.1 Gemmatimonadaceae bacterium
TGGTGATCGCGATGACACCAGATGCGGCACGTGATCCATAGAGCGACGCTGCAGCAGCACCTTTGATCACTTCGATACTCGCGATATCCATCGACTCAATATCTTGCGTCGTCACCACCTGCGTCGAGTTCAAGAACACGCCGTCAACAACGTACAACGGCGAGTTGGAATTGAACTGTGATACTGGACTGCGAAGCTGAATGTTGACGCCAGAACCTGGTGCACCACTGGCGGCAATGATCGTCGCGCCTGCGACTTTGCCAATCAGGGCACCGGCCGCTGACGTAAGGGGCGCAACTGGCAAGTTCGCGGCCGTCAGTCGATCCACGGTGTAAGGCGTTCGTGTTCCCGCCACCGGATCAACCGTTGCAGAAACAACCTGCTCGGTAAGGCGCATCGGATTGTTGGTCAACGCGAAATTGACCGTGACTGTGCTGTCCGGAAACAGTCTGACATTCGAAATGATGCTGTTCGCAAATCCGATCCGTCGTGCCTCGAGACTGTAAATTCCAGTCAGGCCGCTGAAGATCGCGTACCGACCGTCTGGCCCTGTACTCGCGACGGTTCCGGTTCCCTTGAGTTGTACGGTCGCGCCAACGATGGGCTGTCCGCTTTCGGGATCGGTAACGCGTCCCGTCACCCGGGGTCGACGAGCGGAAGGCGTATTCTGCGCCAGCGCGTCATGCAGCGGCAGAATTGTGGCAGTGAGGAGAGTGAGCGCGCAAAATCCTGCGCGTAACCATGCGGTGTGAATCGCCATGTCAATCACAAGCCGAGGGAGGTGCTGACGCGCAGGCGTCAACGAGCGATGCACCAAACGGTTTCGTGACCGGTTGGCCGTGGGTGGGTCAATCACAACTTGAACGAGGAGATATGCTTCGCAGCACAGTCGCGCTCGCATCCCGTTTACGCGAGTTGTTGATGCGGCGTTGAGTGAAAACAAAAACGACTCTTGCGTTTGTCGTTCTTTGCATCGTTGACAACGACAAAGGGCGCCGCCGATTAGGAGCGCCCTGCGTTGATGTATTGCGGATATCCAGCGCGATGACTACTGCAGCGCGTGACTGACGATACACTTAGCTGCAGACGAAATTACTTACGCATCATGCACGTCGTCCGTTTCGTCACCGGCAGCACGCGCTTCGTCCCTTACTGCAACGCCCGACCATCCCCCAGCAATCCCACCTGACAATCGCGCCCAGCCTGCAAACACCGCGTCAAAATCGTGCGCAAGAACGCCTGATCCCAGCCGTTCATCCAATCGGCGTGAGCCGAGTAGCCGCCGCGCGTGGAGCTCGCGTACATATCGGACGTCAGACGCCAGAAATTTGGATCCATGCCGCGCTCAACTTTCCAATGGAAAATTTCGCTGATCACCGGCATCATCACCGGATGCGTTGCGGGGCAGGTAGAGCGCTGTGGCTGATTGCGATAGTTGGGATACGCCATGTGACTCTGATGGTCAGGCGAATCGAGATTCACTCCGTCCCAGCACTGTGGAAAGGTGATGGTGAGAGTCGCGATGTCACCAACTGGACAATTTTGAATTGCGCCGGTGTTGCGTGTCACCGTGTTTACGCAACTCCAGATCGCGACTTCCAACTGATTCACGGACTGCACCGCGCCAACGTTATTCTTGTTGCCCGCGATCATCAGCAGTCCAGCTGGAATCTCACGTAGCGTGGTGGGATCAACGTTGTAGCCAGACTTGTAGTAAATCGTCGCGAAATCCGGTGGGATGATCGCACTGGTGCGACTATCAAAGAGTGCCGGCACCCAGTAACCAGTACGGTTGACTGTCCCGCCCAAACAGCTGCCAGCGCCACTGCTCGTCGCCGTGCTCGCGGTCGAATTGGGATTGATTCCCGCATTACCAAAAAACATGTGTAAGTGCGAACTGTTGCGCACACCGGGATACACAATCGGATCAAAGAAATCCATCAACACCAGATTGCACGTCATCCGAAATGCACTTTCGCCACTTGCTGAACCTGGCATCGCGCCGGTGCGGACCACTTGTCGGTTCACACCAACATCGCCCAACGGCAGCGTAAGCACCGTGCCGCTAAGCCCCGACATGCCGACCATCGTATTCACCACCGCTTGCGTCTTCATCTCACCCACGTCACAGCGGACGTACGGCGCATCAGGCGCACCGGTAAAACCACCCTCAAAGCCACTCTGCGCGCACGGTACTTCGGCGTAGAACTCTTGCGTGTATGTCGCACCAGTGCTGGCAACCAGGCGCACATCGCGTCGGCCAATAAACTGACAGACAGCACCCACGGGCGAACAGAGGGTGAAGGTCTGCGGACGCGGAGGGCTGACCGTCAGCGCGCGCGTCGCGCTCACATCAGCGCCGGACACCGCGGCTCGAACTGTGACTGGCGTACCCGAAGTCAGGCCGATGTACGTCGCGCGATAACTCGAATCGCCTGCGTCATACGACACTGCAGTCAATTGACCAGCGCTTGTGCCACCGCTCGCGCTGATCGTCACAGCGAGACCGGCACCTTTTTTGTTTCCCGATGCATCGCGCGGTGTGACGATGATCGTACCACCGGTCCCGATCGGAATCGAATCGGCGCTCACCTGCAGCGTGCTTGCGCTTACACTAACCGGCCCAGCGGTGACGCGAATCGTCGGCGTTTGTGCGAGTGTCACGCCGCCAGCAACAACGCGCACAGTTGCATCAGTTCCAACGCGCGAACCCGTGAACGTGGCGCGATACGATGTGTCAACAGACGTGAACGTCGCGACGCTAAAGCTGCCCGTGCTGCTGCCACCACTGACGCTTGCCGCAACACTTTCTCCCTCACCAATTCGAGCGCCGTTGGCATCAACGAGCGTCACAACAAGTAACGCGGTGCTGCCGAGACTCGTCGAGTCCGCAGACAGGGTGATGCGCGACGCCGTAGCCGAGATTCGACTTTGGCCCGGTGGCTTCGTGCCGGGATCACCCGGTGCGCCGCTACTGCAGCTCGCGATCGCAAGCAGCAGGCAGAGCGGATTTCGGCGAGAGAGGCGCATATGTGGAACTTACGACTGTACCGGCGATCGGTCACGCAAAATTGCCGGCAAATCTGTGACTACGGCACGGCCGATGCTGGACCGGCGAGCCGTTCGACGAGTTGCCGGAAAAAAGCGACCGATGTGTGGAACGACGTCACACCAATCCGCTCATCTCGACCGTGCGCCCGCGACGGTTCAGCCTGCTCAAAGCTCAGCGAACCGACGCCGTAGGTCGGGATGCCAGCATTGCGCGTAAAGAGGCCGTCCGTGGCGCCAGTCGACATCTCCGGCACCACCGGCGCACCGCCAAAGAATGACTTCGACAGCGCACCAACTGCCCCAACAATGTCGGGACGCAGCGGCGAGGGCGGGCTCGGCACAATCTCGCGCGACCGCACAACTTTCACTTTCGGTCCGACCACGCTCGCGAGAACCGCCAACACCGAATCGACCGGATCGTCTGGCAGCATGCGGCAATTCACCAATGCGGTCGCGGTCTGCGGCAGCGCATTGTCGGCGTGACCAGCGGCAAGTCGTGTCGCGACGCACGTGGTACGCATCACGGAGTTCATGTAGCGATCCATCGCAGAGACGTGCGCGATTGTCGCTGAATCTGCCGTTCCACTCGCGATTGAACGCATCGCACTGGCCAGCTCCGGTTCCTGTGACGCAGCGCCTTCGCGAAAAAAAGCAGTGGACACTTCATTGAGCCGCACGGGGAAATCGAACGCTGCCAGTCGCGACAAACCACTCGCGAGCTCATAGATCGCGTTGTCAACGCGGGGCAGAGAACTATGACCGCCGGCGTTCGCCGATTCGAGTGTAAAGTTTGCAAACACTTTCTCGCTCGCCTGAATCGTCACGCCAACTGCGCGACCATTTTGCAATCCAACACCACCAGCGTCAGTGTTGAGCGCGAATTCAGCCGTCAGCAGCGTGCGATGATTTGCCAGCAACCACCTGACAGAATTTCCGTCCGTTTCTTCGTCTGCTGTGAGCACGGCAATCACATCGCGTTCCGGCATCCAACCAGTGCGCTTCCACTGCACGAAGTTCGCAATGATCGTCGCAAGCCCTGCCTTGTTGTCTTCCACTCCGCGACCATAGTACCAGCCATCCGTTTCACCGAACGCAAATGGCGGTCGCGACCAGTCGCTGGCGAGTGCCGTCACAACGTCCATGTGCGCCATGAGCAACATCGGCTTCTTACCAGTCGCGCGCCCACGATATCGGACGACCAGCGACGTTAACGTTGGCGATGGACCAAGCAACTGCACATCTGCGGCCGCGAATCCAGCCGCACGCAAACGTCGAGCGATGGTCTGTCCGATCCGCTGCACGCCGAGCGTTCCACTCGACGAGTTCACGTTCACTAACTCTGCGAGAATCGCGCGCTCCTCGGCCTTCGGTTCAGCACGCGGCCCCGCTGGTTGCGCCTGCGCTGCCGCAACGCCGAAGTAGAGAAGCGAGAGAATACGAAGTAGCTGACGCACTCTCATGGGCGTCGTTTGGTTGCGGATTTACGGCTCACGTTCTGCTTGGATGTCGCGCGCTTTACAGTCGACGCCTTCTTCACCTTGCGCACGGCTGACTTCTTCGCAGTACCACGTTTTGTGGTTCCACGTTTTGCAGGGCTGCGTTTGACAATCTTGCGTTTGACGGTTTTGCTTTTCGCTGCGCCACGTTTCAGCCTTACACCACGGTTGCCGAGGGCTACCGGTTCTTTCGTGACGCGTGTCGCGGGTACAAGCAGCAACGCATCGCCAACAATCGTCTCACTCGCCGTCTTCGCATCGATAAACTCGGGCGGCATCGACTCGGCAACACGCTCCCATAAACGCACGCCACCTTGAATCGCGTTCTCGTTCGCGCCACGCGTCGCGGCGTCTGGCAGATCAACCAGCTTACGCGCGTTGCCGCCTCCAAGCACAATGCCGTCGCAAAGCAACGCAGCACGAAACAGATCGCAGACGCGGTGCACATGTCGCTCCCAGCGACGGTCGCCCAACTTCTGCAAACCCTGTTCGCCGAGATAGTCCTCGTAGCTCAGCCCTTTGCGATACGGGAGATGCGCGATCTCAAGCGGCTCCACGCGCCAGTTGTCCACGATCGACGTGCCGAGTCCGGTGCCGAGTCCAAGAAAGAGCATGCGTCCGCCCGCGTAGCTGCCAAGGGCCTGCATCGCGGCGTCGTTGATAATGCGCACCGGTTTTCCGAACGCCTTCTGGAAATCGAAGGTGGTCCAACCGCCGGCAATATTGATCGGTTCGCGCATGGGTCGATTTTCTTTCACGGGCCCTGGGTACCCGAGCGAGACTGCCTCGTAATCCCAGGTCTGCGTCAGCGCGAGCACCGATCGCACCATATCGGCCGCCGTCATGGTTGGGCCGGATGGAATTTTCTCGGTGATCCGGTCCCAGGATCCGGCGACTTTGATATGCGTTCCACCAACGTCAATTACGAGAACTCTCACTGACGAACTCTCCCTTAGGCAGTGTGTGCACGTGGGCAATGGGTCGCCCGGAACTGGCAGCGTCGGCGTCGAGCTGTGCGCGGAGTCTGGTGCCAGGAGCGCGGCGCGTCAACTTTGGTGGAGATGCGAGTCCTCCTCCAACGTGTGACCCAAGCCGAAGTGCGTGTTGACGACCGCGTGACGGGTCGAATCGCGCGCGGCTACCTGCTCTTGGTAGGTATCACGCACGATGACGACGAGGCTAAGCTCGTGTGGATGGCGGAGAAAGTGGCCAGTCTCAGATTATTCGCGGATGCTGAAGGAAAAATGAATTTGTCCTTAGCGGATGTTGGTGGCGCGGTGCTGGTGGTCAGCCAGTTCACGCTCTACGGCGACGCGAGCAGGGGGCGTCGCCCAAGTTTCATTGCGGCTGCCAGACCGGAAACTGCAATCCCGTTGTACGAACGATTTCTTGCGTTGCTTCGCGCTCAGTCGTTGCCCGTAGAGACTGGCGAGTTTGGCGCGCACATGAGTGTAGACCTTGTGAACGATGGTCCCGTGACCCTTAGTCTGGAACGATGATTCTATGCGCGTGATTCTCGCATCGCAGTCGCCACGCCGTCGCGAATTGCTGTCGTTAATTGGCATCTCGCACGAGGTACTGCCAGCGGATATCGATGAGACGCCTTGGCCGAATGAGTTACCCCTTCCGCACGCGGAACGATTGGCTCGCGGCAAGGCACGCGCGATTGCAGCGCAGCATCCCGATGCGTGCGTGATCGCTGCCGATACGATTGTGGTCATTGACGACGCTATTCTCGGCAAGCCTGCGAACGCGGCCGACGCTCACGCGATGCTGCGGCGGTTGAGCGGTCGTTCGCATGAGGTGTACACCGCCATTGCTGTCGCGAACGGTGATCGGGTCGAAGCGGAAGTTGTGCGCGTTGGTGTGCGGTTTCGCGAACTCAGCGACGAGTTGATTGCTCGCTACATTCAGACCGGCGAGCCGATGGATAAAGCGGGTGCGTATGGTATTCAGGGCTTTGGCGCGACCATCGTCGAACATATTGATGGCGATTATTTTGCAGTGATGGGGCTCTCGCTAGTTGCAACCGTGCGGCTCGCTGCACGCCTCGGTTTGCAGTATGAATTTGGCCCTCTGCAACGCGCGTGAGCGCGACAGTCAGCCGTGCAATGCGGCTGCGGCGCCCGCGCTTCGCTCGCCGTATTGCGCAGCGTAGTCAGACTTCCAGCGTTGCACCTTCGTCAGCACATCATTGACCGAAATCCGCGGCAACCGATCTCGCCGATTGTCCATGCTGATCGGATAGTCTTCGCCTGGTTCACCGTACGCATCGATCATCAGATCGTGAAACTTGCCGTACGGCCCAACACGCTTGGGATTTGAGTAGCCGATCAAACTCACCACCGGGCGATTCAATGCGACTGTCATGTGCAACGGTCCGGTGTCTGGGCTCAGCACCAGCGCCGCACCGTCAATGAGCTGAACTAAGCCGCGTAGTCCGCTGCCGAGCGCGCTCACAATCGGCGTTTTCGTGTGCTGCATGATGATTCGCTCTGCCGCCAATTCACGATCAGACCGGCCGCCGATGAGTACGGGCTGCAAGCCGAAGTCGTGATACAACGAATCACAGACAGCGGCCCAGCGCTCTGGCAACCAATCTTTCTGCGCTTTACTGGTGGCGACAACAATCGGCGCGATCGGCTTATCAAACACGCGCAATCGCTCGCGCTGCTGCCCCAGTTCATGCGGCCATGGCCCGAGATTCCACACCGGCTCAGCGTGCGGAATGCCCAGTGCATCAAGAAACTCAAAGTACTGATCCTGCACGTGCTGCATGCTGTGTGCCGGTACCTGCGCGTTGGTGAACATCCAGTTCATGTCGCGCGCGCGCGCCATATCAAAACCAAGCTTCACTGGCGCCTTCACCATGCGCGTGATCATGCCTGCCTTCAAATACACTTGCAGCGCCAACGCCAGATCAAATCGACGTCCGCTCAGCTGGCGACGCAAATCGTTGTATCCGCGCCAGCCGTTGCTCCGCTCGAACAGCAGAATGTCCGAGATATCCGGATGTCCACGCACCAGCGTGGCAGGCCCAGGCTGCAAAATCCACGTCACTTGTGCAGCGGGGCGATGTTTCTTGAGTGCGGTCAGAATTGGCAGTACATGCACCGCATCACCAACGGCGCTCATCATCACAATGCAGACACGGTCGAGTGACGCGCGCACGCTCGCGCCTTGCGCTTGCGGTGCGGTCATCACCCGCCGAGTCGTTCGATAAGTGCTGCGAATCCCGGCGAGCCATCTTTGCTCAGCCACTTACGCGCCGAACGTACCAACCGCTCCGTATTCATCCACTCGGCATTTTTTTCGGCAAAACGCAGCGTGTCAACGTCGATCACATACGCCATTGGAACACCCTCTTCATTGGCCGCAATAAGAATGTTCTTCACATTCAAATCAGGATGAAACGCCCAGGTACGCGAGAGCTGCTTGATCAGCGTAACCGTTGCATCGATGCTCGCTGCATGCGGGAACGCACCGTTCTCCGTTTGCAGTACAGTCGCCAAATCCGTGCTCTGCACCACTTCTCGCGTCACGACATCAGCACGCCACAAATTTCCATGCAAGCTGGGATACAACGCGTAGCCAAGCACACGCGGTGTTGGAATACCTACGTGGCGCAACGTCCAACTGATGCGTAATTCATCCGGCGCGCGCGGCGCACGAAAGACATCGCGCGTGATCGGCGACAACAAACCACCGTGATTGTTGTGGCGCACAACGACGGACACTTCGCTCTCGGGAAGCGGTACGGCGTACGCAACATTCCGACCTGAGAGCGAGCGCGCCTCGGGGTGTTTGGACGCCCAGTCGTACAGTGTCCGATGCTCCATCAACATTTCATCGAAATACGCCATCGTGCTGCCATGCGACACCACCTTCGCGTCGCGGATCAGCTTCTCGATGTAGCCCGATGGAAACATCCCATCGGGGATCAGTCCGCCCGGCGAGGCAATAGGCGAGTCCGCGAACGGAGACACCGTTTCGTGCACATTAATCATCCTTGTCGCACCCTTCCGATGGCGGTCAACATCGCGCGTGACTTGTTCTCCGTCTCCTTCCACTCATGTGCAGGCACGGAGTCGTACACAATCCCGGCACCTACTTGCACACTCGCTTCTCCACCGGCAATCACGCAGGTTCGAATGGTGATCGCCAGATCCATGCGCCGATCACCTGCTGCAAGATAGCCAACCGCACCCGAGTACGGACCACGCCGCTCCGGTTCTAGTTCATCGATGATCTGCATCGCCCTCACCTTTGGCGCTCCCGTCATCGTGCCAGCAGGGAACGTGGCTCGAACCACATCCAGTGCCGATGCGTCGGGCCCAACCTCTCCCACCACTTCGCTCACCAAATGCAACACATGCGAGTAGCGCTCGACCGTCATGAAATCGGTTACCCGCACCGTTCCGTACTTCGCGAGTCGTCCCACATCGTTCCGACCAAGATCCACCAACATCACATGCTCCGCACGCTCTTTTTCATCATGCAGCAGTTCTTCTGCCATGCGTGCATCGTCGGCTGGCGTGCGGCCCCGCGGACGTGTCCCAGCAATTGGGCGAACGGTCACTGTGCCGGCAGCCAAACGCACCAACACCTCCGGCGAACTCCCAACTAACTCAATGCCGTCCAACACCAGATGAAACATGTATGGCGACGGATTCAACGCGCGCAACGCGCGATAGAGTGTCGCGCCATCAAAATCGTGTGGGACGGTAATACGTCGCGCGAGCAAGCATTGAAAGCAGTCGCCGGCAACGATGTATTCCTTGATACGCTCCACAGCGGCGGTAAATTGCTCGCGCGTAAAGTTCGACTGTCCCTCGGCTAACGGTGCATCATCGTTCAGCGAAAGCGGTGCCAGCGTGGCCGGTGATTGCAGCCGCGACACTGTCATCTCAACGTCGCGCACAGCGTCGTCATAGGCTACACGAAGCGCCGACTCGTCCATACTGTCAATCGGAACCGCAGTCACCACGCGCGCCTGTGACTTGAGATTGTCCATGACCACCAACGTGCGCGTGCTCACGAATAGTGCATCGGGCGTGGCGGTGCCTCGCGGTGGCGCGTGCGGCAGCGACTCGATATGCCGCACAACGTCGTAGCTAAAGAACCCGACAGCGCCGGCCCAGAAATCGCCAAGCTCTGGAACGTCGACCGGTTGATACGCCGACACCTCTTCACGGAGCGAATCGAATGGGTCAGTGACTGGTCGCGCGCCGTGCCAACCTGCATCCGGCGTCCATCGATCGATCGTACTGTCACGCAGCCGCCACGCCGATCGTGGCTCCGTGCCGAGAAAGGTGTAGCGCGCCCACGTTTCGCTGCCTGCTGGCGTGGACTCCAGCAGAAATGCAAACGGACCGCGGCGCAGTTTCGCGAAGGCGGACACGGGCGTGTCTAAGTCGAGGAGACAATCGCGCCAGACAGGCACCAATCGTCCGATACCTGCCAATTCGCGAAAGGTGTCGTACGGGGTAATCAGTGACACGGAATCGGGACAGAGTGATGGGTGCCGCGCACAACGGGTCGGAGAGAGATTACGAAATGCAACGAGCTTCAATCTGCGCGTGCGCCACAATGCTGGCCGCAGTCGCCCTGCACCCATGCACCGTACTCGGCCAAGCGCCAGAATGGAATGACGCGCGAGCCTTGACGCTCGCCCAGCGCGCCGTTGTGCGACGGTCAGCGCAACTCGCAGACACCACACTGCGCGATTACAGCGCGCGAGCACGCGGGTATGTCACCTTCCTTGCCCAGTCTGGTGAAGGGTTGAGCGAGCCGCCGAAAGTCGTGAAGGCCGACGAGCTTGGTCTCGAACTTTTTTGGCAATCGCCCGATAAAAGTAAGCAACGCATTCTGGGTCGACGCGACACGCTGCTGCTGCCGACGGATATCAATTATCACCGCGATCATCTGGGCATCATTCAGAACAACTTTCCCAACATCATTCGGCTTGGTGACGGCGACGAAGTGCTGGATGTGCCGCATCCATTATCACCGAGTGGCATGTTGGAGTACGACTTCCGCATTGCAGATTCGTTGGTGATCAAGCTTGCCGATCGCGTCATTGCGGTCTTTCAAATTAGCATTCGACCCAAAGACGATCGACAGCCGCGCGCCATTGGTGCAGTGTTTGTAGAACGCGCCACAGCACAGGTTGTGCGCATGGCCTTCTCGTTTACGCGCGTTGCGTTGAAGGACAAGTCGTTGGAAGATGTGTCGGTGATTCTGGAGAATGGGTTGATCGAAGATCGGTACTGGCTGCCACGCCGGCAGCAGATCGAGATTCGGCGAACTGGAACGTGGCTCGATTTTCCATTTCGCGGGATTATTCGCGGCCGTTGGGAGATTCGCGATTACGAAGTAAACACCGGTCTTCCAACCGCATTGTTTGCCGGCGAAGAGATTGAGATGGCACCGCAAGACCGTCGCGACGCATTCAAGTTCACCGGCGAGTTGTTGGACGGTTTGCCGCCCGATGTGCGCACCGTGACTGACGGAGATGTGCGCGCCGTTCAGGACGCGGCGCGAGAGTTGGTCCGAGCGCAGGCGTTGCAGCGCACGCGAGCAACAGCCATTCAAGCACGCGGACTGCCTGATCTGCTGCGTGTGAACCGTGTCGAAGGTTTGGCGCTGGGCGCTGGCATTACGCAACGCGTGGGTGCCGGAGTGCGCGTTGGCGTGGCGGCGCGTTACGGCGTGGCTGATGAGCGCGTGCGCGGCTTAGCAACGATCGCGTGGGAGCGTGCATCAGGCGCTGGCATTTCATTGCGCGCCGAACGGTTGCTCGGTGATGTTGGTGTGGTGTCGGAAGGTTCGATCACGCGCAATTCGATCGCGGCGCAGGAGTTTGGCTCCGACTGGACCAGTCCATTTAATCGGCGCGCAGTTGTGTTGCGCACCGATTTACCACCCATTGGTGAGCGCCGCTGGCGCACTGGTGTCGAGGTTGCAGTGGAGCGCCATTCTGCCGCAACCGTGAACACATCTCCATCGCGCCGTACTTACGCGCCAACCCCGCTGGTATTGGCGGATCGTTTTACGCGCGTGTCAGTCATTGCGCGGCGGCCCACGGCGCTCAGTGTTTTCGGTACCGAGCTCGCCGTGAGTGCAACGGTGGATGCCGTGCGCGCACATGCGGCCACGACAACATTGGGGCGCGGCGTCGTTGACGTGGATGTGCAGCGGCCCATCGGTCGTGATCGTCTGGTGCTTCGCACGATTGCAGCAGGAGTCATCAGCTCGAGCGTTGTGGCGCCGCAGTACGAGATATGGATGGGCGGGCCAGTTACCGCGCCGGGCGTTGGCTTTCATGCGTTACGCGGGCGTGCGGGCGTGTCGCAGCGGTTGGAATGGCAGCACCCGATACCCGGGCCGTCTATTCCGCTTGGCCGGTACGGGCGGGCACCTGGTCGCATTATTCTCGCACCATTCGCCGTGCTGGCGTGGACCGATGCGCGAACTCGAACCGTGTTACCAGTGAAACGTGGATTTCATCCCGCAATTGGTGTCGCCGGCATCGGTTTGTTTGATCTGCTGCGCGTAGATGTCGCGCGCGGCATTCGCGACAAGCGTTGGCTCTTCTCGGTAGACGTCACACGCGATTTCTGGAGAATTCTGTGAGCAATACGCCACCTGTTCCGGTTCACGTCAGTATTGGACGTCACACGCGAGTCTGGAGTATGCTGTGAACGATGCGATGCTTGTGCCGGTGCACGTCAGCATCGTAGATGTTGTGGTCGCGCGGTTCGGCACGTCCGGTCTCGAGGTGTTACTCATGCGCCGAGCCGCGGGTATGCGTTGCACCGGCGCATGGGAAATTGTGCACGGCAAGATTGAGCCGGGTGAGCGCCCTGAACACGCGGCATATCGCGAACTCGCCGAAGAAACTGGCCTCACCGCTGAACGACTCTACAACATCACGCTCGGCGGCTTCTATCTTCACGGCACCGGAATGCTCGCACTGACCGTTGTGTTCTGTGCGATCATTTCTGCAGATGCGCCGCCGCCTGTGATCGCCGAAGAACACGATGCGTTCGAGTGGCTTCCGCTGGGCGACGCCCGTGAGCGATGCGCCTGGCCGCGCGAGCGCGAGGCGCTGACGCACATCGCGCATCTGCTGCGCAACGGCCGCGATGCGGGGTGTGTGGAGGATGTATTGCGGGTCGGCTAGCGCGCTGGATTCAAGAAGTCTGATTTCAAGGGATCGATTTCAAGGGGTCAGAGATCTTGAAAGTTCGGGTTTCAAGGGGTCCGGTTTCAAGGGGTCAGAGATCTTGAAAGTTCGGGTTTCAAGGGGTCGGTTTCAAGGGGTCAGAGATCTTGAAAGTTCCGGTTTCAAGGGGTCAGAGATCTTGAAAGTTCAGAAATCCTGAAAGTTCATGGGCTCTGATACGAAAATTCGGACGGCTTGCGAGTTCAAGGGAACTGACT
>JANNWU010000548.1:0-2237 GCA_031408755.1 Gemmatimonadaceae bacterium
TTCGTCCCGCACGCGTCGTCGTGCGGCAATGGAACGGCTGATCGACTTCCTGCACTAGCGCGAGATCATGGCACCCACCACAGCAGATTTCTACGCCATTCTTGGTGTGTCGTCGACGGCAAACGCCGACGAAATCAAGAAGTCGTATCGACGACTCGCGAAAAAGTATCATCCTGACTCAAATAAGTCAGATCCGAAAGCAGCGGATCGATTCAAGGAGATCTCCGAAGCCTATACGATTCTGAGTGACGAGGCGAAGCGCAAACAGTACGATGACATGCGCAAGTTTGGCTCAGTGGGTGGCTTCACCGAAGCGTGGCGCAATGCGTCAACCAATCAACGACGCTCTAGTCCACCACCTGGTGCGCAGGGCGCGCCAGGAAATCCACGCTTCGACGATTTCGATATCGGTGGCTTGGGTGGACTCGGCGATCTGTTCGGCAGCGTGTTTGGTGGACGAGGTGGCGCTAATCGTCAGCGCGTCGCCGAACGTGGTGCAGATGTTGAGCTGACCGTCGAAATTCCGTTCCGGACTGCGGCGTCTGGTGGTAAGGTGCCCGTCGAGCTGGATCTGGTTGAAGAGTGTCCTGTGTGCAAGGGAAACGGCGCGGCTCCAGGTGCGCAAATCAAAGCCTGCGGCGAGTGCAACGGACGCGGCAGCATCAGCTTTGGTCAAGGCGGATTTGCCGTCAATAGGCCGTGTCCAGCGTGCTTAGGTCGTGGCACATTGCCTACTGAAAAGTGCGGAGCCTGTACCGGCGCTGGTCAGGTTCGCTCGCGCCGGAAAGTCAATATTTCTGTGCCCGCGGGTGCAGAGAATGGCACGCGTGTACGATTGAAAGAGCAGGGAACGCGCGGTCAAAACGGTGGCCCGACCGGTGATCTAATCATCACATTCCAAGTTCTTGGCGATCGTTTCTACAAGCGCGAAGGATTGGATCTGATTGCAGAAGTACCGATCAACATTGCGCAGGCAACACTCGGATCAAAGATTCAAGTGAAGACGCTCGACGGCACTCGCGTGGCGCTTCGCATTCCCGCAGGCACGCCCGGTGGCAAGCGATTCCGCGTGCGCGGCCAGGGCGTGGAGAAGGATGGGAAGCGCGGTGATCTGTTGGTGGACGTGCAGATCACAGTGCCAGAATCGCTCAGCGAAGAGCAGGAGAAGTTGATGCGCGATTTCGCGGAAGCGGGTGGGTTGAAGTTCTGAGCGCGAACGACGCGTCGTCCGCATGGGCACTGCATGAAGCAGCGATTATCGAGTTCGCTCGGAACGCCGGAGCCAATGCAGATGCAGCGCATGACGACGGCCACCTCACGCGCGTCGTTCGTTCCGCAGGTCTGCTCGCAGCAGAAGAGCAGGCAGATCTCGATATTGTGCTGCCATCCGCATGGTTGCACGACTGTGTGCACGTGCCGAAGTCGTCACCGGAGCGTGCGCGTGCATCCATGATGGCAGCGGATACGGCGACCGCGTTTCTCGAACGAATTGACTACCCCAATGCACTGCGCGAGCGCATTCATCATGCAATTGCCGCGCACAGTTTCAGTGCGCGCATTGCTCCAACAACGGTTGAAGCGTGCGTCGTGCAAGATGCCGATCGCTTAGACGCACTCGGCGCCATCGGTGTTGCCCGGTGCCTGATGCTCGGTGGCCAGCTGGCGCGTCCATTGTACGACAGCGCCGATCCGTTTGCTGATCATCGTGCGGCGGATGATCGCGTGTACACTATCGATCATTTCTACGCAAAACTGTTGACGCTCGCGACTACAATGCAGACCGCGTCAGGTAAAGCGGAAGCCGAGCGTCGTACTGCGTTTATGCGTCTCTATCTCGATCAGCTCCGACGAGAAGTCTGATAGCGCGTGATGCCGCTACTGCACGCACGCAGTGACGCAGACGTAGTGTTCGACGAATCAGTTTCAGCGCACGTCGAACACGTACTTTTCCAGTTGCTCGATCTGTGCTTCTGCCTGCGCAACTTCGAACGCCAGAATGTCGCCTGACGTCACCATGCCGACAATTCCGCTTTCGTTCATCACCGGGAGATGACGGATGCGTTTTGCGGTCATCATCGCGCGACAGACTGCAATTTTCAGATCAGATGTGATTGTCAAACACTCGCTGGTCATGACATCCCTGACCAGCGTCGTAGCGGGATCGAGTCCCGCCGCAACAACGCGGCGCATGATGTCCCGTTCCGTGAAGATTCCAGCGAGTTTGCTGTCTTCCATGA
>JANNWU010000549.1:0-2092 GCA_031408755.1 Gemmatimonadaceae bacterium
TCATGGAAGAAGGGCTCGCAAGTCGACTCGTGCAGGTTGGAATTCGCACCATGAGCCAGCATCAGCGCGAGCAGGCCGATCGATTTGGTGTTGAGGTGATCGATATGCGTGCGTTTACAGCTGGGCTGCGTCCTGTCATCCACGGTCCGGTCTATCTCACGATGGACATGGACGGGCTTGATCCGGCCTTCGCGCCAGGCGTGTCGCATTGGGAACCTGGTGGCCTCACTGTGCGCGACGTGCTGACGATGATTCATGGATTAACATCACCGTTGATTGGCGCAGATGTTGTGGAGTTCAATCCTCGTCGCGATCCGTCTGGCCTCACCGCAAGTGTTGCCGCGAAAATTGTTAAAGAAATTGCGAGTGTTATGCTGCGTCATGTCGAACTTCAGTAGTGTATGAGTGCGCTCGCGTCGGTTTACACGCATCTTGCCCGAATGCGTGTGTTTTGGCAGTGCTCCCGCACGGTTGCTTTCGTTTTGTGCGCTCTGGCGCACCTGTCGGGAACGGAATGTTTGCGCGCGCAGACGCCTGCGGTAGCGGCAGCATCGCTTGTCGTACCGGAAGATGTACGATTTATGCAAGACATGATCGACCATCACGCGCAGGCGTTGGTGATGACAAAATTGCTCCCGCGCCGTACTCGGCGCGCCGACATGCGCCTGCTTGCAGAACGGATCGCAGTTTCGCAACGCGATGAAATCGCGCTCATGCGCCAGTGGCTCGCGCGCCATGCGGGTGCTTCCACAGCGTCGCCGACCGATCATCAGCACCACCAAAATGCTGATCACTCAAGCATGCCAGGTATGCTCAGCGAGACGCAGATTGGTGTGCTCAGAACGGCTCGTGGTGCGCGGTTTGATCGCTTATTTCTCGAGGGAATGATCCAGCATCATGAAGGCGCGCTCGTTATGGTGCGGACGCTCCTGACTTCGGAGCGAGGCGGACAGCAGTCGGCTATCTTTCGTTTCGCCAGTGACGTGGATGCGGATCAGCGGGCCGAGATTGCTCGCATGCAGCGGATGCTCGCGGCGATGTAGGTTCGGGTTTCCGGATTTTTTGTTGGTGTAAAATCATGTTTCGAAGGTGTGGCCCGTAACTCAAGCATGGACACAAATGATGCGACCGAAAGATTTTGTTGCCAGAGTAGGCATGACGCATGTGCCAACAACGCGTTGTGCGACGCTAGTGTGTATTGCGGTGTTTGGCGCTGTCGCGGCGCACGCTCAGCAATTGCGCGCTCCTGATTCCGATCCACGCATTGGATTGCGTGGCGGCTGGAACAATGCACAGGAGGCGATGCGTGGTATGCAACTGGTGTCGCATCGCAATCGCCCTGAACGTTTCGTGAATCCTGCCGACGCGGGTGATTTCGCCGTCATCAATTCGGACATGGCGTTTTCGGGCACCAACCTGTTCATCGGCAGCTACACGGGCTTCCAGATATGGGACGTGTCGTCGCCAGCGACGCCCACTCTGCGCACGGCGTTCTTCTGCCCCGGTGGGCAGGGTGACGTGTCGGTGCATAAGAATCTTCTGTTTATGTCCGTCGAGGAGACGCGCGGTCGGATCGATTGCGGCACGCAAGAACCAACGGGAGATGTCAGCGCTGAACGCTTTCGCGGTGTGCGCATCTTTGATATCAGTGACATCACGGCGCCCAAGCAGGTTGCGGCGGTGCAGACGTGCCGCGGATCACACACGCACACGCTCGTCCCCGACCCAAAGGATTCCGCGTCGATTTACGTGTATGTGTCCGGTACTGGCGATATTCGCTCCAGTCGTGAACTGACCGGCTGCCGACAGGGTGAGTCACCTCGCGATTCAAGTTCGGCGCTCTTTCGTATTGAAGTGATCAAGGTGCCGCTCGCTACACCTGCTGAAGCGCGTATCGTGAGTCGCCCGCGCGTGTTCGCCGATTCAACCACCGGTGCGAACAACGCACTGTGGAAGGGTGGTGCACACGGTGCTGGCACGCAAAACACTGCCGAGAGTGATAACTGTCACGACGTGACGGTGTATCCGCAGCTCGGTCTCGCGGCCGGTGCGTGCTCCGGCAACGGTATTTTGCTCGACATTAGTGATCCCG
>JANNWU010000550.1:0-7412 GCA_031408755.1 Gemmatimonadaceae bacterium
TTTTGCCAACTCCGCCCTTTCCCATCGTCATCACGACGCCATGTCGGTCGGCCGCAATGCGCGCGACGAGATCATCCAGAGTGGGCACGCTATCAACAACAGTTGCAGCGATTCCTCGAACACTGGCCGAAGGTGGCACGCTGGTTTCCCCGAGTGCATGTGTTGATGACAGATCGAGGCTTTCTGCTGCACGCGCAAAGGCCCGCAATGCCTTCAGTCCCGTGAGATTGCTCGCAAGCAGCGGAATCTGCGCGCTCTGCAATGCACGCAGTGCGTCAGGCATCGTCTCGAGCGCTCGGACTTGCTGCGCGGCGAACGACGTCGCGACCGCGTCCTGCGTGTTACCAGCGGCGAGCACACCGTTGATCACGAGACGCTGATTGCAAATTCCGAGTGTCGCCAGCTCGTCGCCAGCGCGCGCTGCTTCGCGGAGCGCACTGATGTCCGGACGCGAGACGAGCACGATCGTCGTCGATGTTGGATCCGCGAGTGCGTTGACGGTCGCGGCGTACTGCGCCTTGTGCGCCTCCAGGCCTGCGAGCGGCCCGAGACAACTCGCGCCACTGCTCGACGTCGCAAGAAATCCGCTCCATGCCGACGGAAGACTCAGCAAGCGCAATGTGTGACCCGTCGGCGCCGTATCGAAAATCACGCGCTCGAACTCATCAGAGAGTGACTGATCCGCCAGCAATGCGGTGAATTCGTTGAATGCTGCGATTTCGACGGTGCACGCGCCAGAAAGTTGCTCTTCCATGCTACGCACCGCCGCATCGGGCAGGACGCCGCGATACGGCGCAACCATCGCTTCCCGGTACGTCGCAGCCGCCGCTTCCGGATCGAGATTCATGATCCAGAGCGTCGGGATGCCCGGAACCGGCGTCGGCGTCGTCCCCGCCGTCATTGCAAAGACGTCGTCGAGATTCGACGCCGGGTCGGTGCTGACGATCAGCGTGCGACGACCAGCTTCGGCCAAGCGAAGCGCAGTGGCACTGGCGACGGTCGTTTTGCCAACACCGCCCTTCCCTGTAAACAGAATATGACGCGTTGAGCGCCCAATCCACGGCGCAGGAGGCGGTGCAATTACACCGCGTGTCGGGCGTGTCGGTGATGCCATGTTTTGGCTCAACAACATCCAGAGCCGGATGCGCAACTCGCGCCGCCGGAAGCTCCGCTGTCCTCGCGAGATGGTATTGGCGTCAGAACGGAAACGAATTCGTCGCGCGTCGGATAGCGGCCGTACGAGAGCACCGTTTCATCGACGAGGACGGCAGGCAGCGCGCCGTCGCCGAAAGCCTGCATCAGTCCGTGTACACGAGCGCTGGCGACGAAAGCATTCGGCTCCTGACTGAGCCCGTGTCGAGTGACGACCACTCCCTGCGCGGCAAGCCAGCGCAAGTCTCGAGCGATCCGGAGCAGTTCCGGATCGACGCCAGGGCCGCACAGACCCGTGTCACAGCACAACGCCGGATCGAAAACCATGACGGTCCCGGTCATGGGAAATTCGGCCGCAGCGCCAGCAGATTGCGCCGCCGCAGATGTCTGGGCTTGTAGGGGAAGCGTTCGGGCCATGGCCCACCTCGATCCGTAACATGAGAAACCAATGCTTCCGCCGGTACAACCTGTGCAACCGACGTTGACATATCATATGTGCTTAGCCAAGTTGCATCCGTGAAAGCAGATATGATAGCCCTTCCATCGCCGAGATTCTCGAAGTGACCTCGCGTGCGCTGACTGAAATCGCTGCGCCCGACGATGCCGAGTTGGAGCTCACCAGCCTTGACGCGTTGTTCAAGGGCTTCGCTGACCCGACTCGACTCCGCGTCCTGAACCTGCTCGTCGCAGGCGAACTCTGCGTCTGTGACATTGTGGAAATCCTAAGCCTTCCGCAGCCAGCGGTTTCGCGTCATCTGGGATATCTGCGGCGCATGGGTCTCGTAGAAGCGACGCGAGAGTGGAAGTTTGCGCACTACCGGCTCGCGGACACGCAGAACGCGGTGCATCGCAATTTGTTGAACTGTGTGCGCTCGTGCTTCACAGGCATTCCGCTTCTGGAGACGGAGCGCGCGCGCGCAGTCGTTCGCGCCGCTGAGCGGACCGCCGCGCCCTGCTGATGCCCTCGCGCCGCAACGACGTTGATGCGGTATTTGGAATTGAAGTGTTTCTATTCGCGTTGCATGCAGGCATCCAGATTCTCAGATATTCGGCAACAGGGGTTTCTTTTTTCTTCGTGAGTCCCTGCTGGTTTGGCGTCGACACGACCGCTTTGAACATTACGTAACCCTATGCGATACGCCCTCATTTCCGATATCCACGCGAACTTGCACGCGCTGGACGCGGTGCTTGCCGACATTGATGCGCGTGGTGATATCGACGCCGTCTACCACCTTGGTGATCTGGTCGGCTATTCCTCAAATCCAAATGAAGTGGTGGCGCGTCTGCATGCTCGCGGAATCAGCGGCATCGCGGGCAACTACGATTCAACTGTCGCGACCGATTACATCCACTGCGGTTGCAAAAGCGAGACGCCGCGGCAGGAGGAGCTTGCCCACATCAGCTACGAGTATACGCGTGGCGCCGTCAGCGCTGAGACGAAACGCGTACTCGCGGCGCTGCCGTTCTCGATGGACATCCGTGTGAACGGTGGGCACGCCTCTGGACCGCGTCTGCTGCTTGTTCACGGTACTCCGACGCTCAACACGCTGTACTGGACCGCAGACCGGAGCGATGAATTCTGCCTCAAGATGGCGGCGACCGTCGCGCTCAAGACGGGTGATGTGATCGCTTTCGGGCACACACACAAGCCGTGGCATCGTGAAGTCGAGGGCATTCACTTTATCAACACCGGCAGCGTCGGCCGCCCGAAGGATGGAGACTGGCGTGCAGTATATGTTCGCCTGTCACTCGGCGATGGTGCGCCGACGGTGGAGTTTGTGCGCGTGGCTTATGACATCGATGGCGCCGCGCAGGGTGTACTCGCGGCGGGGCTGCCGGAAGAGTTTGCGGAGTTTCTGCGCGCGGGTGGCAGCAATTCGCAAAGTGTCGGCAACGCGCCTGCTTAGATTGCACACTTCGCGAATTTTACGCTGCGGTTAGTGTCCCGTCCTGAAATGAGTCTACACTTGTGGGGCGCGCTCTGTGTGGACTTGACCATGCAAAATGGACATGTGGGTTATCCGGCTCGGTCTGCGTGGCGTAGTTGCCGCTCGTATTGTATCGGACTCACGATCCCGAGCGTCGAGTGTCGACGCTCGGGATCGTACCAGTCATCAATGAACTCGGCCATCGCACGCGTTGTTTCGCCGTGCGAGTGGAAATCCGCCTCACCGAACATTTCATGCTCCAGCGTCGCGAAGCGTCTTGCCTTGACCGCCGTGTTCCTTCCGCCGTCGCGCACTTCGCAGTGCTGTGTTAGGCTCAAGCGAGCTCTACTGAACTTTACTCGCTGGCGCGCGAAATGCGCAGGCGTCTGCCCAAGTCCGCGCGATTCACGCTCCCTCGACGCTGTCGGAGCAACGCCTGACCCGGCCTCGCGCGCTTCGCCGCGGCCACCCCCTCAATGCTAGGGAGTTTACCATGCCACGCGTGTTCGTACGCTGTCTCGCCGTTACCCTGCTTGCCGTCGCGAGCGTTTCGTGCAGCTCCGACAAAACCACCACGCAGCCACTACCCGAAGTCACGTTGGCTGACTGTCCATCGGCAATCACGATCAGCGGACTCACCTACTCACCGGCGAGTTGCAAAATTCGCGCGGGGGGCAGCGTGTCGATTCAAGTGTCGTCAACACATCCGTTGGCACCGATTAGCACCAATACGAATCCGATTCGCCCCGCGTCAACGGGCGGATCTGCAACGACCGTCTTCCCAACAGCGGGCGTGTACACGTATGAGTGCACCACGCACACCGCGTCAGGAATGAAAGGCAGCATCACGGTGGTGCCGTAGCGAACGTTGTTGGAGACAAATGCGTCGCGCTGCGACTGCCGTTAGTGAGAGACTACGGCGGTCGCAACGCGACAACACGCAATTCGCAGCCGCGCAGAAGAATCAAGCAATGCGTGCTGCGCTCCGTTGATCAAAAATACACCACGCATCACACAGCGCCCGCGGCGACTACGGCGACTACGGCGACGGTTTACTCTTCACCGTCCCGCGCGTTCCTGATCGCCGCGAGCACGCTGTTCGCATTCTTGATCACGATCCGCGCCGCCTCGAGATCGAATGCGCCAGCCGCGATGATTCCGGTGTACCCTTGCTGTTCTGTCGCCTTCTTGATCTGCACCAACTGGAATGCGTGACTGGTGTTTGACATGCTCGTTTGCACAACGATGTAATCCTTGCCCTCAAACTGCACGATCGCGTCTGTCGGAACGGCGAGCTGCTGCTCCGTACCCGTTTCGATCCAGGCCTTGGCATACATCCCAGGCAACAAATCGCGACCGCTTCCATTGCTCAGATCACAGTGAATTGGCACTGCGCGATCGTCACCGGTGGCCCGACCAATCAGAAATACCTTCGCTGTGCGATTGAAGGTGTTTTCACTGGCCATCGAAAAGCGAACCGTCTGGCCCACTGTGATCTGTCCGAGATCCTTTTCATACGCATTCAGCGCGAGATGTAATTCGCGCGTGTCAACGATCTCGAATAGCACATCCGTCGGACTCACATATTTTCCGATGCTGACATTACTGGTTCGAATGTAGCCGCTGATCGGTGCATACAGGTTGGCGGTGCGGGCAATTCTACCACTGTCAGTTGCACTTCTCGGAATGCCGGCCAGCGCCAACCGTTGCTCAAGGCCCGCCAGTCTGGCGCGGATAATATTGCGTTCAGATGACACCTGCTGAAATGTCTTGGCGGCGTTGACGTCTTGCGCGCGCAGCTTCTCCTGACGCAAGAACTCTTGTTCAAGGAATTCCATCCGGCCTCTGTTTTCCAAGAGGTCCTGCTGGATCTGCGTGAATTCGGGATTCTCGAGTGTGGCCAGCACCTGTCCTTTCCTCACCACCCGTCCGGGAATCAGGCCGGCTGTGCGCATGTAGCCGCCCAATGGAGCAGAGACCACGGCCGTATGGGACGGTTCGACGTCAATGACGCCATTCAGTTTGATGATCGTGCTCAGGTTGCGTTTCTCGATCGCGCCAACTTCGATTCCCGACAGCGCGTACTGGTCAGCTGTGAACGTGACTGTCAACGTCGCCGCTCGCACTGCAGTGTCACCGGATACCGATGTTGAATCAGTGATCGAACCGGAAGCGGCCTTTTCGGCTGAGGTTCCGCACGCGGTCAACACGATCGCCACTCCAATGCAGAGTGCCCGCGGCGGCATCCACGCACCGACTTGCTCACGTATGCTCATGATCGATGTTCTCCGTTATGGAATGCCGAGGATTGTCGCGATATCGATCACTGATTGATTGAATCGATAGACGTCATCGAGATATGCACCTTCGATGTCGCTAGCCAACGTGAGATTCTGCAGGTGCTGCATGTACGAAATGTCACCGCTTTTAAAGCCTGCGTCTGAGTTACTGATGATCAACGCCGCCTGCGGTAACGCCTGCTCCTGATAGTAGTGCAGCGTGTTACGCAACTTCATATATTGCTGTATCAGCATCTGAAGTTCGCCGCGCAGCGTGCTCGTACTGAGCTCAAGTTGCGAGCGCACAATGTTCTCATTGACCTTCGCGGCGGCGATGCGCGCACGCGTACTGCCCGAGAACAACGGCAGCGCTACGCCAAGCTGATAGAAACTAAATCGCTCGCCCGCGGAAATTTGCCGCGGAACGCCGTCGATAGTTTGAGATCCACGAAAACTTTGGCGACTGTAGGCAACCAACAGCTCCGGCAACAACTTGCTCGTTTCAACGCTTGTCTCTCGCTGACTGACACGCAGCGACTGACGCAGAAAGGCGAGTTCCGGATTGCTGCCGAGCGCGATTGTGTCGAGCGACGCGAGCATGTCAGTCGGAACAAGCGTGGTATCAGCGATCATCACCACATCTGGACTGTTGAGCAGCACCTGTAGCTGCGTCTGCGCAATGGCAATATCAGCCCGGTTCTGTTCGAGCAGGTTTTTCAGTTGCAAAGATCGCGTTGTTGACGTCACACTTTCAAGTCGGGTGGACTCTCCGGCTTCATACCGCAGCCGACTGGATCGATCGAGGTTGGCGAAGAGGCTATCGATGCGCTGCAGCATTCGCCGTTTCCCATTCGCATACTGAAACTTCAGATACGCGGATTTGACGCGCGACACCAAAACATTCCGTTCGATCTCCATGGTTCGCTGACTGCTGCCGACGCGCTCGCGCGCAAGGCGGCGCTGCAACAGGTACACGGCGGGGAAATCAAGTCGCTGCGACACACTCAGGACGCCGTCTTGCACCGTTGGCGTATTAATCTGGCCCCGCGACACGCTGAGCTCAGTCTTTGGTATTGATAGCGTCCCGCGGGCCAACGCGCGTTGCACGTCGACGCCGTACTGCGCCACACGCATTGCGCCGTTCTTCCGGATCGCTTCATCGATGGCGCCCTGCAACGTGACGCGACGCGGACTAACCGTTGGTTGTGCACCCGCCACGTTCGCCGTTGCCAGCGAGAGTCCGACGATGAGCACCGCGACAACTTTCGGAATGGCTGCTGTGGCACCGAGGTTTTTTTCTCGCGTGAAGTAGCTGTACAGCACCGGAAGGACGACCAATGTCAGCAGCGTCGCCGATATCAGACCGCCGATGACAACCGTCGCCAACGGGCGCTGCACCTCGGCACCCGACGTGGTGGACAACGCCATGGGTAAAAAGCCGAGCGACGCGACCATCGCGGTCATCAACACGGGTCGCAACCGAACGCGCGTTCCAAGCAGAATGCGCTCACGAATGTCTGTGACACCGTTGTCCGCCAGTCGATTGAATTCGGCCAGCAACACGATGCCGTTCAGCACTGCGACGCCGAACAATGCAATGAATCCGACGCCGGCCGAGATGCTGAATGGCATGCCGCGCACGAGAAGGGCGAAGACTCCGCCGATCGCCGACAACGGAATGGCCGTGAAGATCAGCAGCGTTTGCGTGATCGAACCGAATGTGAAAAACAGCAGCACCAGAATGAGAAAGAGTGCTACGGGGACGGCAATTGAGAGTCGCTGATTCGCCTCTTCGAGATTTTGAAATTGCCCACCGTACGTCACATAGTACCCGGCCGGCAGCGAGACCCGTTGAGCGATGATATTCTGGATATCGGTGACGATGCTCTTGACGTCTCGGCTGCGCACGTTGAAGCCGATCGTGATGCGTCGTCGAGCGTTGTCGCGCTGAATCTGCACCGGCCCCGGTTCGTAGGAAATGTTCGCAACCTCACGCAGCGGAATCTGTTGATTGCCCGGGGCATTGATGAACAGGTTTTCTACATCGGAAATG
>JANNWU010000551.1:0-9566 GCA_031408755.1 Gemmatimonadaceae bacterium
GACTGTACCAGGCGTCATTGTGACCCAACATTCGGGTGAAGGCAAAGCAAATCAGTACTTCGTGCGCGGTTTCAACTTGGATCACGGAACAGACTTTCAGACGAAGGTTGACGGGATGCCCGTCAACCAACCCACCCACGCGCACGGACAGGGTTACACCGATCTGAATTTCCTGATCCCCGAGTTTGTCCGTTCGCTTGACTACAAGCTCGGTGTCTCGCACGCAGAAGTTGGTGATTTCGGTAGCGCGGGTGCAGCGGAGTTTTTCTTGGCGCGCCGATTTGAGCGGCCGATCGCATTTACTGATGTGGGGAGTAACGGATTGGCGCGCGCTGTGCTCGGGCGCTCGCGCAAGGTCGGCACTGGCGACGTGTTGTTCGGCGGCGAGTTCAAGGCCTATGATGGACCGTGGGAACGCGCCGAAGGGCTCCGCAAATACAGCGGGATGGCTCGTTACTCGCGCGATGTTGGTGCCAATAATTTGTCGGTGCTCGCACTCGGCTACCGCAATCGCTGGAACGCGAATGATCAAATTCCGCTGCGCTCGGTGCAGGCTGGCGTTATCTCACGCCTCGGTCAGATTGACTCAACCGTCGGTGGAAACTCCGAGCGGTATAGTCTGTCGGCGTCGCTGCGACATGTTGGGAAACGGTCGGTGCAAGAGTATTCGCTGTTCGGTATTTACTCCACGCTCGACCTCTTCTCGAACTTTACGTACTTCCTGAACGATCCGGTGCGCGGCGACCAGTTTGAGCAGGTGGACCGACGGACTGTGCTTGGTGGCAGTGCGACACATCTGCAAGAATTTGTTGGACTTGGCGGATCGCACCTTGTCAAGGCGGGGATTCAGACGCGCACGGATTTCGCAGATGTTGGATTGCACGCGAGCGAACGGCGTGAGCGCGTAAGCACGGTTCGTCGAGATGATGCGATTGAAAGCAGTACGGGTGTGTTCGTTGAAACTGAATCGCGTTGGCGTCCATGGTTCCGGAGCGTGCTGGGTGCGCGTGCTGACGGCTACGTGTTTGATGTGGACGGCGATCAACGTGAGAATGCCGGGCGTCGAACGGCGGGCATCGTGAGTCCAAAGGCCTCATTGATTGTGACGCCGAATGATCGTGTTGAGCTGTACGCGTCTGGTGGCTTCGGATTCCACAGCAACGATGCGCGCGGCACGACAATTCGCGTCGATCCAGTCACTGGTGACGCCGCGGAGCGCGTTGATCCGCTGGTTCGCTCGCGTGGTGCGGAGTTTGGTGTGCGCACGACGCTGGTGCCGGGGCTGCGTACGACGTTCTCGGTCTGGGCATTGCATCTCGATAGTGAGCTGCTCTTTGTTGGAGATGCGGGTGCGACCGAGGCATCGTCAGAAAGTCGACGGAGCGGCATCACGATCGCAAATTTTTATCGCCCGGTGCCTTCGCTGTCACTAGACGCAGACGTCTCGTTCGCCCGCGCGGAGTTGCGCGGAGTTCCTTCCGGCGAGCGTGCGATTCCCGGAGCCCTCGAGACGGTGATTGCTGGCGGTGTCACATGGAGCCCAGCAACACGCGGACCGTTCGCCGCGGTTCGTGTACGCCACTTTGGTGCGTATCCGTTGATTGAGAGCAACACGGCTCGTGCGGCGGCGACAACGCTCGTGAATGCGGACGTGGGTGTGCGCCTTCCGCGTGGATTGCGCGTTCAAGCAACACTCCTGAACCTGTTCGACTCAGGCGCGTCCGATATCCAGTATCTGTACGAATCACGCCTCCGCGGCGAACCGAGTTCTGGGGTGCAGGATGTGCACTTTCATCCAGTTGAACCGCGTCAAGTCCGTGCTTCGCTTGGCTGGGAGTTCTAGGGCGGCGTTGTTAATGACTTCTAATTGTGACGCAAGCCTCACTGTACTGACTCCGGTCGGGGCTTAAACCGAGTAGACTTGCGTGCTCGACGGTGCGGCGGCGACGGTGCACCGAATGTCGCAACTCTCCACTCGTTGTTAGCCGATATGCGCTTGTCATATGTGACTGGCCTTGCTGCATCAGTATTTGCGATACCTGGCAATGCGGAATCTGCCTTTCTACATCGCGTGTGGGGTGAAGCAGGACATCGGATGACGGCGCAAGCGGCGACTGCGGCGCTGCCGAGTGAGATGCCTGCGTTTTTTCGCGATGCGGCAGCGGAACTGGCGTACTTGAATCCCGAGCCTGATCGCTGGCGACAACAGCGCGAACGTGGCATTGATGGTGCGCTTGAGGGTGCGACCGCGCCAGATCATTTTTTGGATCTCGAGCTGATTCCAGTCGCTAGTCAAGCGGGTGCGCTCGCCGCCAAGGATCGCTACGCGTACTTCGACACGTTGCGTGCGCATCGAGTCGACCCTGCAATCGCCGGCGTGTTGCCATTTCGTATTCTCGAAGTCACGCAGCGATTGCGTGTTGAGTTTCGTCTGTGGCGCCGCGCGCCGAACGATGCGGTTCGGCGATGGATTGAAGCGCGTATCGTGAACGATGCGGGCGTGTTAGGACACTACGTTGCCGATGGATCAAATCCAGCGCATACGAGCATCCACTACAACGGGTGGGTCGGTCCAAATCCTAATGGCTATGCGACCGACAAATCGTTTCATGGTCGGTTTGAATCGGCGTTCGTGCAGTCGCGTGTGACACTCGCTGACATTACGTCACGCGTTGCGCCGGCGGTCGTAACAATCCCATCGCTGCGGAGTGGTATCATCACGTACTTCATGGCCACTCATCGTGACGTTGAGCGGCTCTACCAGCTTGATAAGGCCGCGCCATTCAATGCAGAAACAACCGCCAGTGCGAATAAAGACTTCGCCGCGGAACGATTGGCTGCTGGTGCAACAATGTTGCGCGATCTCTGGTGGACTGCATGGATTACCAGTGTGGATGACGCATTGCCTGCGGGCCGCTAAGAAAATCACGCGACGACGGTGCGACGCATTCCAGCAACACAGGTGAGAATGATGTGAATTTAGTTCCACATCTGACCGACTGGATGATCAGCCTCGACAGCGCGCGAACAATTCGATAGCACTTCGCGCAGCCAACCGATTTCATTCGTTGGCCCGCTTCATGCACGTTCGTTGCCACAGCAGAGTGCGTCAGTCGCGTTGCACCGGCGCACTTCGCGACAGGAACCAAGCACGACAGCCCGGTATGCGATTTGTTGAGCACTGGGCAATGCACCATCGCTCACATCAACTCTTGCATCATCGCGTACGCCAATCACTACACCACATCGTGCCATGCAGGCGATGCGGCGAATGCTGCTCTGATGAGCCCAACATGTGAGTACGCTTGTGGAAAATTTCCCCAGAATCTTCCGTGCTTTGAATCGAAATCTTCTGACATTAGACCAAGTGCCGGCAGTTGCGCAATTACACGCGTGAGCACATCTCGAGCCTCTACCGTACGACCAATGCGCGCGAGCGATTCAACTAACCAGAATGTGCAAATCACGAACGTCACGTCAGGGAGGCCAAAACCATCATCCGCACGATACCGGAACATCCAGCCTTGATCTTCGAGCGCGGCACGATGCGCATCAATCGTTGAGCCAGCGCGAGGATCATTCGCAGCAATGAGTCGGAGCGTGATCACATGCAACACCGATGCATCCAGCAAGTCGCCACCGTAGAGACCCACGAACGATTGCAACTCGGTGTTCCATGCTCCGGCAATCAATTGATCCCGCAAACGATTTGCCGCCGTCCGAAACTCATCCAGCAAATGTGGTGCGTGCTTCTCCACCACAAGGCACATCCGATCTGCTGCTGCCCACGACATCAGCACCGAGAACGTATGGCTGCCGTTCGCAACGTGGCGATACTCCCAGATGCCCGCTTCCGGACGGCCCGCGAGAGCAACAGCAATCGCTTTGCGCGTCAGTCGCGTCATCAGTGCGAGTGTGGCTGCGGTCTGATCAGGCTTGAATCGCTCATCAAGAAAAAGCGGCACAAGGCAGAGTACCAGCTCCCCGAAGACGTCGTTCTGCTGCTGTTGCGCTGCACCATTGCCGGTGCGCACCGGACCATTTCCTTCATATCCGCGCCAGTGATCGAGCGTGACTTCCGTCAGATCGCGCGTCCCATCAACGCGATACAGTGGTCCAAGCTCCAGATCCTCAGCGCTCGCGACAACCGTCAGCAAGTAGTGCAGAAATTGCTCCCGTTCTTCGAACTGCCCCAACAGCTCGAACGCGCCGAGCACAAAGTACGCGTCGCGCAACCAGCAATAGCGATAGTCCCACGTGCGGCCGCTGCCCGGCGATTCCGGCAACGAGGTGGTCATCGATGCGACGATCGCGCCGGTGTCTTCAAAGCAGTGCAGCTTGAGTGCAAGCGCGGATCGAATGACTTCGCGTTGAAAGAGCGGCGGAATGTCACACAGTTTTACCCAACCAGTCCAGTAGGCCACTGTCTCGTCGAGAAAGCGATTGCAGAGCGGGCGCAGTGGTTCTTCAACCGGTGCGCCCCACGCAAGAATCGCATGCCGTCGATCGCTGAGCGCGAATGCAGGTCCACCAACAAACGACAGCGGAACATCGGTGGTCAGTCGGACGGATGCAGCAAAACCAAGAAAGTCGATGTGGTTCGATCCCTGTTCCTGACGCGGCTTCACTTTGCTCCAGCCGAGCACCGGATCACAACGCACGCGAACGCGTGGTGTGCCGTCGATCGGTTCGAAGATGCGCACCAACTTGGTGGGGCGAAAGCTGCGATCGTGCACACGGAATCGTGGCGCGAAATCGAGAATGCGAAACGAACCATCGGGACAGGTAAACGTCGTTTCCAGCACGTTCGTGTTATCCAAGTACCGTTGCACACCCACGCCGCCGTCGGCCGGTGCGATGGAAAAATGTCCACCGTCGTCGTCGAGCAAGCCGCCAAAGAGCGGCTCGGAGTCGAACCGTGGCATGCAGCACCACGCAATGTTGCCGTCGGCAGCAGCGAGTGCCGCGATCTGACAGTTGCCGATGAGGCCGATCTGTTCAAGTCGCATCAGTGTTATTCAGAGGAGGCGTGATGAAGGAACCCAATCCAGCAACCGTGCGAAGTCCGTTACGAAACTCGCTGCGACTGCTGCTGCCATTACTCGCCGCAATCGCAATTGTTGCAGTGGCAGTTGGAGTCGTCACGATTCGCACGACGCGTGCCTGGTTCGAGACGGAGTTGCATTCGCGTGCGACCATCGCGACCAATAGCGTGCGACAAGGACTGCTTGAGGCGTATGCGACGGGCGGCACCATGAAGCTGTCAACGCTGCTGAATGATATTGTTCGTAATGACCAGGTCGTTGCGGCTGCGCTGTGCAGCAGCGACGGAAGCATCGTCTCCCGCACATCGCAGTTTCCCGACAACGTGCTGCTCTGCCAACGTCGCGACACGCGCGGTGTACGGTGGCGCGGGCCAAAAACTGGAACGCAATCGGCCGTAATTACGCCGCAAACAGACACCGTACCGGTACACGTCAGCGTCACAACCTTCGCGTCAGCGAGCACGCTGCCTGTGCGACTGGTGTTGTTGCAGAATTTTGAACAAGTGGTGGCGCGCGAGGCGTTGGTGCAACGCTGGGCGTTGGTAGTGTTCGGAATGCTCGCCATCGCATCGTCACTGCTCACGCTGCTCTCGTCGCGGCTCACGCGCGTTGGCGTGATGCGCAGCGTCACCGATGCGTTGCGCGGCGAAGGGCGGTGGTGGCGCGAAGGCGATTCTCCGATCATCGACAACGTGCGCGCGTTGGCTCAGCGGAGCAGCGCGGCGGCGCTCGAAGCGGATCGCGATGGACGATGGACACGCACCCGTTTGCGCAGCGTACTGAACGAGCATGTGCGCGAAGAAAGTCTCATTATTATCGCGAACCGCGAACCGTACATCCATGATAAGACGCCCGGCGGTGACATTATCGTCCGGCATCCAGCGAGCGGCTTGGTAACCGCACTCGAGCCTGTGATGCGTGCCTGCTCCGGCGTGTGGATTGCGCACGGAAGCGGCACGGCAGACAGACAATCATCTGACGCGAATGCACGCTTGCTGGTGCCGCCGGGTGAAGAGTCGTACATGCTGCGTCGCGTCTGGATGACTGAGCAAGAAGAGCAGGGCTACTACTATGGCTTTGCGAATGAAGGGCTGTGGCCAATCTGCCACCTCACATACGCGCGACCGATTTTTCGCGCCTCCGATTGGGCGCACTACACGGCCATCAACGCACGATTCGCTGATGCAGTGGTGCAAGAAACGACAGTCGATGATCCGATCGTGCTGGTGCAGGATTACCACTTTGCGCTGGCGCCACGCATGATTCGTGATCGATTGCCGCGTGCGACGATCATCACATTCTGGCATATTCCATGGCCAGATCCGGAGCGCTTTAGTATCTGTCCGTGGCGCGAAGAGTTAGTCGACGGGCTACTTGGCTCAAGCATCGTCGGCTTCCACACGCAGGCGCATTGTAATCACTTCCTGGAAACTGTTGACACGTCACTCGAGGCGAGAATTGATCGCGTCGATAACGCAGTCATTCGGAACGGCGCGCGTACACTTGTGCGCCCATATCCGATCTCGGTCGAGTGGCCGCTGCATTGGTCTGAGATCGTGCCGCCAGCGAACGAATGTCGAGCAGAAATTTTCGCGGAATTGGCATTGCCCGATGACGCGATTCTGGCGGTGGGTGTTGATCGACTGGACTACACCAAAGGCATCGAAGAGCGTGTTGAAGCGGTGGAGCGATTGCTTGAGCGACGCCCAACGCTGCTCGGTCGATTCACGTTCGTACAGCTTGCGGCTCCCAGTCGCGAACAGATTCCGCAATACAAGCAGTTGCATGACGCAGTCGAAGCCAGCGTTCAGCGGATCAACGAACGCTTCGGATCGGATAGCTACAAGCCCGTCATCTTTTTGCGCGCGCATCATGAGCCAGAACGTGTGTTCCGATTCTACCGCGCCGCGGATATGTGCTACGTCAGTAGCTTGCACGATGGAATGAATCTGGTCAGCAAAGAGTTCGTCGCCTCCCGGGATGATGAGCAGGGTGTGCTGGTACTCAGTAAGTTTGCTGGTGCAGCACACGAGCTGGCTGACGCACTCATTGTGAATCCGTACGATTTGGAAGAGGCGAGTTTGGCGCTGGAACGTGCGGCGTTCATGCCTCGCGCCGAGCAGGCGGAGCGCATGCGCGCGATGCGGGCTGTGGTTGCAGAGAACAACGTGTATCGTTGGGCAGGACGAATGTTGTTAGATGCGGCCCAATTGCGTGTACGGGCGCGCCGAACTTTGAACCTTGCGGGTTTTGCGATGCCGGAAGTCACCTGAGTGCCAAAGAACATCCTCGCTGATCGCAATATTGAACGGCTGCGCGCCACCGCGGCCACCGGTGCACTGCTCGCGTTTGACTTCGACGGCACCCTCGCGATACTCGGCGATGATCCGACGTCGACGACGATGCGTGCGGAGACGTCCGAATTGCTGCGGAATCTGGCGCATTGCGCGCCGGTCGCCATCGTGACCGGTCGATCGGTGAGTGATGCGACCGCGAGATTGGATGGCATCCCGTTGCTGGCGGTGGTCGGGAATCACGGCATTGAGCCGTCCGCGTTTGCAGCGAAAGCGGCGCGAGCGGTAGCACAGTGGGCACCGATACTCGACGGCGCATTTACCTCGTTACACGGCGTCTGGATTGAGAACAAGAAGTACTCTGTTTCCATTCACTACCGATTGGCGGATGATCGGAATGCAGCCATCGCGGCGGTGCACGCGGTGGTGCCGACGCTGCCCGGAAAGATTCGCATCGTGTTTGGGAATGAACTGATCAACCTCGTGCCGGCTGGCGCACCGAATAAGGGCGACGCGCTGCGTGCGCTGTTGCACGAACGTCAGCTTCCCGGTGCCGTGTATGTTGGCGACGAACCGACCGATGAAGATGCGTTCACCGTACTGAATCCAGCGACGAGCCTGGGTGTACGCGTCGGTCGATGGAACGGATCGGCAGCGCCGTTCTACATTGAATCGCAGATGGAGATTGACGCGTTGCTCACAGAGCTACTGATTGGATGCACACGTCCACGCGCGGTCGAACGGAGCGCGGTGTACGAAGTGCAGTAGTCATGCAGTTCACGCTCACTACGTTAGAAACAGATGCGAATTGCAGTGCTTGGCGCCGGATACGTTGGGAGTGCGCTCGCGCGCGCTGCGGCGCAACGCGGTGATACAGTCTTTGCGGTTCGCCGATCTGCCGCGCCGCCCAGTAGCAGTATTCATTGGCTCGCGGGGGATCTAAGCAGTGGCGGTATTGTGGGCATACCAGCGGAGCTCGACGCGATTGTCCTCAGCGTTGCACCCTCTGGTGCAGGTGACGCGTACGAGACCACGTATCCACCTGCCGCGCGCTTCGCCGTTGCGCTGGCCCAGTCAACGGGTGCGACGAGCGTGGTGTACACTTCAAGCACCGGTGTCTACGGCGGTCGCGATGGTGAGGTGGTAACCGAGGCAAGCCCGCGCAACGGTGCTGGTCCGGGCAACGCGGCACTGATGCAGGCAGAAGACTTTGTCCTTGCCGCGCATATTGCTCACGCCACAGTACTTCGTGTGGCGGGAATTTACGGCCCTGGCCGAGATCCGCGTGCACGCATGAGCAATCCGCAGCAGCTGCCGCAGCGCGGGGCGTATTGGTCAAATCTCGCGCATCGCGATGACATCGTCGCCGCAGTGCTGCACGTGATCGACACGCAACCGCTGACCGGCGTATTTAATGTTGCGGATGGTGCACCAACGCTTGCGTGTGATGTGGCGCGGTGGCTTGCAGCGTCGCGAGGCGTTGATCCATCCACGCTCGAATTCGGCAACGACGCGCAGCGCAGTCGTAACGACCAGCGGGTGAGCAACGCGGCACTCTGCGCGACGGGATGGTCGCCACGCTATCCGTCGTTTCGCGAAGGGTTTGCAGTGGGGCTCTAGTTCCACGGCTGCACTGCCAGTCAGGTTGCAGCGGGGCTGTAATTCCACCGCTGCACCGACGTCAGTTTGCAGCGAGGCTGTAATTCCACCGCTGCACTGACGTCAGTTTGCAGCGGGGCTCTAATTCCACCGCTGCACCGACATCAGTTTGCAGTTTGCAGCGGGTCTGTAATTCCACCGCTGCACAGACCGTCATCATGCTACATCGTACGAATTGGATCTCGGCGTAAGCGCTTGATAATCCAGACTACCGCGATGATCGGCAGAATCACAAACAGCGTCAACTTCAGCACGAATGCCGCCGCAACGCCGAGCAGAATCAGCGTCAGAATCGGGATGCCGAGGAGCGAACCGGCGAGGATTGGGCGGAGCGCGAAGAGGCGGAGCAGTGCAGCAAGCATAGGGCACCAGTCGAAGAAGTTACTGCATCCTACGTGTGCATTTGCAGAACGTTTCAGCGCCCCGCGCCGGTCAATTGAGCTCCGTCCAAAGCCCGGTGACAGCGCCGGCGGTAACCATCCTTTCGGCAGGTAACCCATTCTGATGAAAGGCGTTACACATCTTTGCGGCGACCGCTTCTGCCTCTGTCGCGCGAGAGATCGCGAGC
>JANNWU010000552.1:0-3379 GCA_031408755.1 Gemmatimonadaceae bacterium
CGCGGTCTGGTCGTAGATTTCGATGTCGATCGTAAGCATCAATTTCCGGCGCGCCGCCACGGACTGAGTCCTATCCGCAGAGAAGGCGATTGGGATATCCGGTTCGTAACGCGTAATCGCACCACGGACGATGGCATTGGCCTGTGCTTCTCCTGCCTCGCGGACGGCGAGTCGAGCACGTAACTCCTTGCGCAGCCTCGTCATGAACTCCTGCTGGAGCTCGGCAGACGGGGTCTGATTCTCGAATGGCAAGATTGCGATCGTGCGAACTGCGGGTGGTAAACCACCTCCCGCGAATCCGTACACGCATCCGCCGAGGGCTATCGCGATGGCGATGATGGCGGCGCGGCCGAGCATCTTATGGCGCCCAAACCGACGCGTCAAATGGCGCGACTGAGTCGATGCGAGCGATTGAAAGCGTGAGTCGCCGACGGGTGGGTGCATGGAAATAAACTAGCGCACCATCAGGCTGCCGATCGAGGCGATCGACGACTTTTTCGCCTTCTGCTCGTTCGAGTCGCGCGACACGTCCGGCGCGCACGGTCAGGCGCCAGCGCGGTGACGGGCCGATCTCCGCCGTGAAGCCGCTGTCCGTTCGCGCGACGAGCGTGTCCGCGCCGGCGGGAATAGAGAAGCGACCCAGCGCGGCCCAGAGAAACGCTGGTGGCGGTAACACGCGCCGAAGCGCCTCCGGGGCCTCTAGTCGCATCTGATCACCAATTACAAATGCCGAACCGCTCCCAAGTCCACCCATCACAAACAAATCAATGCGCGCGGAATCAGGCGCCGCGATCCGCGCAGCACCTTCGCCACGAATCTCCAGCTCGGCGTCCTGCAAGCGCCACGTGAACACGATTCGTTGGTGATGCTTGGGAAGCTCGATTTTTGGCAACGGTTCGCGAGCAGCAACTGGTGTCGCGTTAATCAGTGGTGGCAGTTTCGGTGCGCAGGCCGACGTGAGAAGCGCGGCGGCAAATGTCACACACAAGCGTATCGAGATCATCGTACTACAACTTTGATCGTGCGCAAATCATCTCCTTGCACCAGTGCGTCCATCGCCGCGAATCCCGCAACTACGCGAGCAAACACAGTGTATCTGCTGTCGAGATGCGGTTGTTGTGCCAATGTGAAAAAGAACTGCGAACCACCCGTATCTGGACCTGACAACGCCATTCCAACCGCGCCGCGACGATATGGCGTTCGGTTCAACTCATCACGGATCGTGCTGCCCGGGCCTCCGCTACCGTCGCCACGTGGGTCGCCACCTTGTGCAACGAAAGCCGGCACAACGCGATGAAATCGCATTCCGCTGAAGTACCCGCGTTTGGCAAGCGCGGTGAGGTGTTCAACAGTCATGGGTGTTTGTACTCCATCCAGCATGATTCGGATTGGACCGCGCGAAGTCTCGACGAGCAAAAATGAAGGCTTGCCAGCGAGCGCAGGCGCGACGATCTCGCGAACGATCCGCGCATAATCGACGGAAGGTGCCGAACTTGGCGTAGCAGACCGTTGCCAGTGCGCAAGTGGAGTGACCACACGTGCCGTGAGTTGCAGCAGAAGTTCATTTGGCGCCGGCAGCGTGGACAACTGAGTTCGCAGCGAGTCCGAAAACGCAACGCTGTCTTGTCGCCAAGCGCTCACAATTACTGCCAATGCGGTCTCTCGTGCGTCCGCGGTGGAGTCACGCTCAGCGCGACGGTATGCGTCCAACGCCATAGGAATATCTCGTGCTGCAGCAGATTTTACGAAGGCCGCCAATGCGTTCTGTCGCACACCGACGTCATCATCGCCTAGCGCTGTCAGCGCCATTGCGCGCCAATCCAACGAATCACGAAACTTTTCGCGCGAATCAACAAGCGCGCCGACAGCGGCTGCACGAACGCGGTGATCGGCGTCGTGGAGCAGGTTTGCGACGGTGCGATAATCGTTAGGCTCTGCGCGCGAGGCAGCGCCAGTTAACATGGCGATTCGCATTCGAAAATCGGAGTGCGTGGCGAGTGAATCACTGGACGCTGCTTCCAATTCGGCGATAGCGCCTGCTTGCCAAGCGCTGGCAATCAATGAGCGCCGCACGGTATGTGTGGTATCACTTCGCCACCAAATCGCCCAAATAGTATCACTCGGCGTTGCAACCTGACCAAGTGCGGTTGCGAGCGTGACGCGCACGTTCTTATCGCGCTCTGAAAACCATCGGGCGACAATCGGCTCGCGGGAAACCGTGCGGAAGGTAGCTAAGGATCGAATAGCAGCGATACGGACGTGGGCCGCAGAATCATGCAGCAACCGAGTCAGAGTTGCAGCGACTGACGGGTTCACCGGTTCAGGTTGAAACGTTGTCGCGAAGAGTCGCGCGGCGAGCTCACGAATCGAGGCGTCGCGGTCACGTGATGCGGCCAGTGCAAACTGTCCACCATAGCTGCGCCGAGCACGGGCCAATGCATACAGTGCCGACCAGCGCTCGTTTGTAGATGTCGCACGCGTGAACGCCAAGCCAACGGAGGTATCCGGAAAAACCTTCCATAGTCCCGCCGTGCGAACGAGTGCTGCGCGTACGTCTGGTTGCGTCAGCGCACTTAGCAGCGGCGCGAATTCGCTGCACTGCGAGCCGAGTTCTCCAAGCGCCCACGCGGCAGCAACACCGGTCGCGCCGCGCAGCAACGCGCCCTTCAGTGCGTCACAACTCGCGCTATCTCGTGCCAGCCCAAGCGCGAATGCTGCGTCGCTTGCGACAGCAGAGTCGGTGTCGAAGAGAATGCGAGAGCGAAGCAGCGCATACCGCGACGCGACTCGATTCAGTCCGATCACGCGCGCTGCTGTTGCTCGCAGCGGCGCGACCGTCGACGCCAGCGCAGCATCCAATACCACCGTATCGTGAACACTGCGTGCATTATGCATGGCGAAAACCGCTGCCCATTGCTGCTGCGACTGCGCGTTCAGCGTACGCACTCGCGGCTGCGCGGGTAGCAGCTGCGCGCACACCAAAATTGCCACGAATGTTCGTATCGCACTATGCACAGAAAATCGAAGCCGGCTAATCATTCACAACTCCTAACGACTCGCGAAGTTCAGGGGGAAGCTGCGCGATGCGACCGTCGGGGCTAAGACCGATCAACGTGGTGGACGCGCTGACAAGTTTTGCACCCGACTCAGCGTGAGCGATCAGGTACGTGAAGGTGATTGAGCGCGATCGGAGCTCAGCCATCGTTGTGGTGATACGAATGAGGTCATCGTATTTCGCCGGAGCGTGAAAGCGGAGGGTCGCGTCTGAGACGGCGAGGGCAACACCAAGTTTCTCAATGTCTGCGTAGGAGCGTCCACGCTTCCGGATGAAGTCAGTTCGTCCAACTTCACACCACACGAGGTAGTTGGCATGATAGAC
>JANNWU010000553.1:0-3126 GCA_031408755.1 Gemmatimonadaceae bacterium
CATTTGGGTGGATTTCTGGCGGGCGTGTTTGCGGCGCGGGGGTTTCGGAAGAAAGCGTAGCAGCGCTCGCTCACGTTTCACATCGCGACCACTCTGCACTCGTTGGAGCTGGTTGGCGCGTTCCACGTGATTGATGTGCATTGTGGCGTTACGCGGCGCCTTTGACGTCGAAACGGAGCGTCGCAACCACGCGTATCGAGTGTATGCGCTCCAAAGGTTACCATATCGCACCGCTACACCGCCAGCAGCAACTTGCAGCGACCTTGCTGCGGCGGCGTAACGAGAGTGGTGCGTCACCTATCTCCGACGCCCACGCCCTCCCACGATGATGATCGGGCGACCATAAAATCCGCTGTAGAACGGACGGAAACCAAAGCCGCTGTAGAATCCGTTGTTGAAGCCGTAGCCCCATGGATCGTAGAACGGCGAGTACCCAAATCCAATGTTGTTCTGGCGTTGAGCGCGATCATTGGTGGGCACTTCCAGCGGTGCAACGCCAACCGTCGCACTGCCCTGTACGTCTCGGCACGAACGCCGCTCCTTCTCCGCTTTCGCGATGAGCTTGCCATCCATCCAGAGCTCCATTGGCTCTCGGGATTTTGACTCGAGCTCAACTAATTCGCGCCCGTTCAGTGTCAGCCGTGTATGCTCGGTGCCCTTCTGCACCGCATACTCGAGATTCACTGGATTGGGACCATCGTTGCGAATCACAAACTTGTCGTCGCATAGCGATCCGAACGTGAGTTGCGTCACGTCGGCAATCGGCTTTCTCGCGACCTCGGTCACCTGCGCAGCGAGTGTTCCAACACTCGCCACAACGGTTGCGGCGAAGACCACCGCCATCTGCACCTTCTTTTGCATTGGCCTCATACACCCATCCTCCTGGTTGTCTGCGGCGCGCGACTGGCCCCGCTGCGCGAACGCAGGGGGCCACAGAGGCAGACACGGGAGGGCGGCGCTCCCCCTACACGAGTGCGATCAGCCACTCCCATTGCGTGGCCGCGAAGACTTCTGTGGTCTCCCCACACACTCGCGCGATCAGCGAGGCGCTGCTCGCGTTGCAAAAGACTGCCAAGGCTTCCCCTACTCGCGCGCGATCAGCCCCAAAACGATGCACGACTCGCGACGCTGACGTGTGCAAAGTCCGTTGAGTAAGAAAGGGTCAGGCGTGTGCACACTCAACGCCCGCCGCGCTTCGCAGCGTCAACAATCGCCTTCACTTCGCGCAGCAACTGCGGACCGTTGTACGGAATACCATCCTTGATGATCCACTCACTGCCGAGCGTGCGAACTTCTTTGCCGTCACGCACGGCTGAGGTGCCGCCGGCGTAAAGCACTTTGATGTCTTCAAGTGGGTTGCCATCCACCACTAACAGATCCGCGAGCCATCCAACGCGCACGCGACCGAGGCGAGCTTCTTCGCCCAAGATGCGAGCGTTGTTGCCGGTACAATGTTGAATAATCTGTAGTGGATTGAAGCCGGCTTCAGCGTGCAGTTCCATTTCACGAATTAAGCCAAATCCGTACACCTGATAGATAAATCCGGCGTCATCTCCGCAGCCAATCACTCCGCCTTTCCGTTCAAACGATCGCAACGTGTTCATCCAGATCCGATAATTTTCTTTCCAATACACTTCGTCAGTCGTGCTCCAGCCAATGAAGTATGATCCATGATTGGCCGGATCGGGCTTGAAATAGTTCGCAAGCGACGGATGCAAATAATCAGCGAACCACGGCTGCGTTTGCGCGCGCTGCAGATCGCGGCTGGCTTCGTAGATGTCCATTGTCGGCACCCACGCCACGTTTGCCTTGACCATTGCCGTCAGCAACGAATCAAGGATCTTCGGATCCGCTTCTCTCCAGAGACGACCAGCCCAACGGAAGCGATCTGTCTCGTCAGAGTAGTTGTAGTCGCTGGGAAAGTGCTGGCGGAGATCGGGAATTGCGGCATCGGGCACACCGTACCAGTGTTCAATACTGGTCGTACCCATTTTCACGTCGTCCCACGCGTTGGTTTCTTCTACGCCAACGTGGTGCGCAATGCGAAGACCGAGTTTTTTCGATTCGTCTTGCATCGCCTCCATGATGTCACGTTGAATGCCACCAATTTTGATCCCGTCTGCACCAAGCCGCTTCATCGCTTGCACACGCGCGCGTGCTTCGGCGGGAGTATGGATGCGCGCGCCGTTATCGAAGAACGGATAGACGAACATGCGCGGTGCGACCATCTCGGCACGCGCCGATCGACCGCGCATCGCCACGCTCAACGTTTCGCTTTCGGCACCAACTTCGCGCACCGTGGTGATACCGTTGGCGAGCCAGAGCTTGAAATTGTATTCAAAACCTCCCATGGACTGGCCGCTGCGCTGTGATTGCATGTGCGCGTGCGCGTTAATGAGTCCCGGAATGACGTACTTCCCGGTGGCATCGATTTCTGCGTCAGCGGCAGGCCGGCGGGCACGACCTGCGCGGATTGCGACTGGATCGAGCGCGGTCATTTCCGTGATGACGTTGCCTTCGATGATGATGTCCATCGGGCCGCGTGTCGGCGTGCCGTTGCCGTCAATAACGAGAGCGTTGCGTATCGCGAGCCGCTTTGCGCGCTGACCGTGGGTGACGTTGATGACTGGTGATTGGGCAGCAAGCTGGCCCGCGACACAGGCGAGCAGAACACCGATTCGTGCGAGTAACATTCAGAGCTCCGGGGTGGGCGTGCGGTCGAACAGACCATGCATTGGAAAACGCGGGGCCGCCAGCAGTCGCTGAACCGGAGTCCAAAAAAACGCGTCAAGAACGCTAAATTGCGCGTCTCGTGCGCGATTTTCACAATCCGGAGGGTGTCAGCATCGCTCGCCGTTCGCACCCGGTGTCGCGCGCGATTTATACCAAAGAACAGAGAGGTTTCGTGCCAGCATCCCCCCTCATCAAGGTCCGTTCGCTTTGCCTCGGCTTCCCGGAAACGACGGAGCGACTCTCGCATGGCGAACCAGCCTTCTTTGTGAACGAGAAACTGTTCGCGATGTTCGCGAGCGCTGAAAATCATCATGGAGCGGGGCGCCCAGCCGTATGGATTAAGGCCGCCGCGATCAACCAAGCGTTCGTGATCGATGCAGAGCCCGATCGGTA
>JANNWU010000554.1:0-3047 GCA_031408755.1 Gemmatimonadaceae bacterium
CCGCGGCGATCGCCGCAAGCCACGGGTGATCGGGCCCGACCCTGGCATCGCTCCACGCGCCGACGACGGTCGAGCCGTTGTCGCGCCTAGCGGTTCTGCACGACAAGTGGCGTTTCACGAGTGCGTGCCGCGATGCAGGACTTATGGCTCCCATCACGCATTGTGTTGACACGCCAGATGCGTTGCGGGCATTACCTCCGGGTGCGTACATCCTCAAGCCGCGCTACTCTCGATTTGCGACCAATGTGCATGTATGGCGCGCAGGTGACGCAGTGCCAACAATTGAGTGGGGCCAAGCACAGTGGATTGCGCAAGAGCTGCTCGACGGGCGACCACTCTGCACTTGGAGTGTTGCGCACCGTGGCGAATTGTTGGCGCACGGCGCCTACACCGTGGGCGCGACCGCCGGGATCCGCGGCGCCGCGACCAGTTTTTCAAGTGTTTCGCATCCAGCAGCAATGCGATGGGTACGACATTTTATCGCTCATCATGCATTGAGCGGACAATTCGCGTTTGACTTTTTTGAGTCATCACGTGGGCTGATGGCCATCGAGTGCAATCCACGCCTCACGAGCGGTGTGCATCTGTTTCGTGATGTCTCGGTGGTGAGTGAAACACTCCTGCGCCCCGATGCGTGTCACTCACAACCGACGCTGGAACCGGCGTCGGGCATCTCGTACCGCAGCGCGCTGGGAATGCTGGCGTGCGGTAATCGCGTCACGCCGGGTCGGGGACTGCTGGATGCAACGGATGATCCGTGGCCTCGTCGACTTCAACTGTTCGCGTGGGCATCATTACTGACGCGCGCAGCACTTCGCGGCACGGATCCGCGCAAACTGAGCACCATCGACATCGAATGGAACGGCGAGTCATGAACGGCGACATCGACGAACTGTGGAAACCGGTGGTCGCGCGTGGAATGAGCTGGTGCGCGCCAAATGTCCACGCCGATGTGCACTGGATAGACGCCGGTGATGTGCGTTGGCGAGTGTCCGTTACACGTGTGCAACCGCGAAATAGCTACATCGTGTCGGCGACAGGTCAGTACTACGATTACGCGTGCGACGAGATCAAGCGGCTGCCATCGGTTGTACAGCGCGCGTTCTCACGTGCGGGAATGAGTGCGCTGTCACCGATGCTTAAATCGTTAGATCCGATCGTGGTGCTGGATGCACTACCCGTGTCGACGGTCTTGCATGTGCTACGCAGTGAAGCGCAGTGGGCGGCGGGGTTGGCCGCGGTGCGGGCTGAATTTCCATCGCTGCCAATCGTTGTCCGTTCGCTCGACAGCATTGGCTCCAACCGCGAGCTCACGATGCTCGAAGGGCTGGGCATGCGACGAATGCTCAGCCGACTGGTGTTTCATCAAGATCCACGAGTCGACAGTTTTTGGCGAATTCGGAACGTGCAGCACGATGTCCGGATGGTTGCTGAGGCACCGATGCCGTGGTCTCCGCTGGTCGCGGCTGATGCGCCTGATGTCGCGCGACTGTATTGGCAGCTGTACGGTGAGAAACACTCGACACTCAATCCGCATTTTTCAGAAGCATGGATTGCACATGGAATCGCAACAGGTGTGCTGTTCGGTGACGGGCTGCACGTAGATGGACGCCTTGCAGCGGCGTTTTTATCATACCGTGTCAATGATCTGATGACGAACCCCGTGTTCGGCTATGACACAACGCTGCCGCAATCTCTCGGACTCTATCGGCGACTGAGCGTGCGAACCATGGAAGTGGCGCGCGAACTCGATCTCCGCATCCATGCGTCGAGTGGCGCGCCCGGCTTTAAGGCCTCGCGCGGTGGTGTCTCAAGTATTGAGTATCATGCGGTAGATCTGCGCGGTGTGCGTGCGGTGCAGCGTTGGTGTTGGCAGACGGACATTGCCGTCACAAACGCAATTGGTCCGCGCCTGCTTCGAAATGCGATCTGAACGCAGTGGCACGTGATGGCGTAAATCGGTATCGTTCGTAGATGCAGATTCCAATCACTTGTGCGACAATTTTTACGCTTGCCCTTGCGATCATTCCGTCACGCGCGGCAGCGCAGGGGCTGATGAGCGACCAGACAACCGGCGCGTTTAGTTTGGGGTTAAGCGGAATGAAGAGCAACGATGGCACAACGCTGGTTGCCGATGTGCTCTGGATGGACCGGACGAAGAATGACGGAGTTGGCGTGCGGTTCGTTCGACAAGGGTTGGCACCGAAGTCACACGGCTACGCAGCGATGCTGGTGCTAGGCGGGCCGGTGACCGAGAAACTGGAGTGGCTACGCATCGATTTCGGCATCGGATATGTTGGACAGCAGTCCGCGCGCAAACTTCGCCTTGTGGAACGGCACGGCCTCGGTGTGCAATTTGGGACCACCATCGCGCCGCTACTCTCAGCGTATGTCCGACCTGAATTGAATGCGTGGGCCATTGTTGGTACGTCGGCGCGATTTCTCGGTGTGTCTGCAGGTTTACGCGTGCTCAAGTGGCGTTGAAACTCAACGCCCTCGACGCGGTGTAGCGCGCACGCCGTCCGTCTCGCGGCGATCCTCGACGCTTGTCGGCGACGCATCGCTGAGAAGAGAAGCAGGCTGCACCGCCCCAGCGCCAAACCGCGCGCGCACCTGATCAACGGCAGCCGCAAGCGCGCGATCACGTGGCGTCTCGGCAGCGATGGCGGTGACTCCAGGAAGCAGCGACAGCTGTTCAGCGAGGTCACCATCATCAAGCTGTGTCAGCGAAACTCCAAGCAGCCGAACTGGCAGTCGACGCTGCGCGCGAAGCTTGCGCAGCAGCAGCAGCGCGGTGGCATAAATCGGTCGCTCGGTGCTGACTGGTGCATCAAGGGTTTTACTCGCACCACGCGTGGTAAAATCGTTCTCACGAAGTTTGATCGATACGGTTCGGGCGCGCAGACCATCGCCACGTAGATCAGCGACAACGCGCACGACAAGGCGCTGTAATTCTGTCTCCAGCGCGGCGTCGTCGCGAATATCGTGATCGAACGTATCCTCGCGACTCGTTCCCTTCTGTTGGTCGCGCGATTCAAGCGTAGACG
>JANNWU010000555.1:0-5758 GCA_031408755.1 Gemmatimonadaceae bacterium
TCACCAACGTTGCGGCGAGCGGCACAATTCCGCGATCCACGGCTCCATACACTGGATACGTATTGATGTATGGAATTCGGCCAATGCGTAGCATGTTACGCGGCGACGGGGGCGGTCAATTCTGGGGCTGCGTCGAAGGTGCGAATCACTTTGTAGAACGAATCGCGCTCCGCAGGTTGCTTCCCCGCGCCGCGAATGAGACGCAGCAATGCATCCAACGACATCGCCTGTTCTGTCTGTGCACCCACAGCGTGGTAGATCTTTTCGCGCACGACGGTGCCTTCAATGTCGTTCACACCAAACGCCAATGAAATCTGCGTGAGTGCGGGAGAGACCATGATCCAATGCGATTTTACGTGCTCAAAGTTATCGAGAAAGAGTCGGCCTACCGCAAGATTTCTGAGATCGTCAAAACCCGTTGTTCCGGTGCCTTGGCGGCCAAGCTGCTTGCCCAACTCATTGTCGTCTGGGTGGTACGCCAGCGGGATGTACGCTAGAAAGCCGTGCGTCTCATCCTGCAAGTCTCGCAACATGCTGAGATGCTCAACTCGATCTTCAATGGTCTCTACGTGTCCGTACAACATGGTGCAATTCGTGCGTATGCCAAGCGCATGCGCCGCACGATGCACACCGATGTAATCCGCGCCGCCCAGCTTCTTTCCGGCAATTCGATCACGCACTGCTGCGCTGAAGGTTTCGGCGCCACCGCCGGGCATCGTGTCCAGCCCAGCCTCACGCAGTGCGATCAGCACATCCGTCCACGTCATTTTCTCAATGCGTGCGATGTGCGCAATCTCGACCGCAGTCAGCGCCTTGATGTGGACTTGCGGATGCGCAGCCTTCAATGCGCGGAACATCGACGTGTAGTAGTCGAGTCCCGCTTGCATATCGAGCCCACCAACAATGTGGAACTCGCGCGTCATACTGTCGGTGGCCTGCGCGGCTTCGGCGAGGACCTGTTCTAGCGAGTATCGGTACGCGCCTTCCTCTTTGGGCAAACGCGCATACCCGCAGAACACACACGTCTTACGCAGCACGCAGACGTTGGTGGGATTGATATGTTGATTTGACGCGAAGGTGACGACATCACCGTGTCTGGCATGATTCGCCGCGTCGGCCAAGTGACCCACACCCAACAGGTCGTGCGAGCGATACAAAGCAATCGCGTCGGCTGCCGTCAGCCGCTCGCCAAGACGCACCTTGTTCGCGATCGGATGGAGCGTCGTGTCGCGAACTCGGTCAAGCAACACCATCGGTCCGGCGGCCATGCAGTCCCTACTCCTGATATTGTCGAACAACGATGGACACGTTGTGGCCACCGAAGCCCGAGCTATTACTCAAGGCAACTGACACTTCGCGCGCGCGCTCAATATTCGGCGTGATATCCAGATCACACTCGGCGTCAGGCGTGGTGTGATTGATCGTTGGCGGAATCACGCTGTCGCGCATCGCAAGCGTGCAAGCAATGAACTCAATCGAGCCGGCGGCACCGAGCATATGCCCTGTCGCTGACTTTGTAGAACTAACGCTCAGCGTGTCGGCGTGCGTTCCAAAGACAGCGCGGATCGCGCGACACTCGTTCGAGTCATTAAGCGGCGTGGACGTACCATGCGCATTCACGTACTGAACGTCGGATGGCGACAACCGTGCATCCTGCAGCGCGCGCTTCATTGACCGTTGCAATCCTTCGTGCGCGTCCGGTTGCCCGGTGAGACTGTAGGCGTCGCCGGTCGCACCGTAGCCAACGATCTCGCCATAGATATGCGCGCCACGACGCTTCGCATGTTCGAGCTCTTCGAGCAGCACGACTGCGGCGCCCTCGCCAAGCACAAAACCGTCACGGTCTTTGTCAAACGGGCGCGACGCACGCGTCGGATCGTCGTTCCGGCTGGACAGTGCGCCCATACTCGCGAATCCACCAATCGACATCGGCGTGACTGCCGCTTCCGAACCACCGGCGAGCATCAGATCCGCATCGCCATACTGAATGCTCCGCATTGACACGCCGATCGCATGTGCGCTGGTGGAGCACGCCGAAACCGTCGCGAAGTTGGGGCCTTTACAGTTAAACTGCATCGACACGACACCAGCCGCGATGTCATTGATGTACATCGGCACGAAGAAAGGAGAGATGCGCTTCGGCCCACCATTCATGTAATTCGTATGCTGCTCTTCCATGGTGCGCAGGCCGCCAATACCGCTGCCAACGATCACGCCGCAGCGCTCTTCATCAAAGCCACCGTCCGCGAGACCGGCATCGCGCATTGCCTGCACCGCCGCGCCAACAGCGTACTGCGTGTAGAGATCGGCCCGCTTCGCTTCTTTGCGCTCCATATACAACAACGCATCGAAGTCTTTGACTTCGCACGCGAATCGCGTCGCAAATTTCTCAGCGTCGAACTTGGTGATGGGCCCCGCACCACTGACACCGGCACGGAGCGCAGCCCAAGTCGTCGCCACGTCGTTACCGACGGGCGAAATACACCCGAGACCAGTAACGACGACCCGACGTGACGACATCAGCCTTGCACCTTGGAATTCAAGTAGCCAAGTGCATCGCCGACGGTGCGCAGCTTCTCTGCGTCTTCATCGGGAATGTCGATATCAAATTCCTTTTCGAACTCCATCACAAGTTCCACGATGTCCAGACTGTCGGCGCCGAGATCTTCAATAAAGCTCGCCTCCTGGGTCAGCTTATCGCGTTCGACACCGAGTTCACGCTCGATGATGGTCTTCACTTTTTCCGTATGGTCTGCCATGTGTGCTCCGTGCGCTGGTGGGACGTGGGGGTAAATTAGTCGAGGCCGGTGCTCGGCCGCCGTGGCGAACGTTACATCACCATGCCGCCATCCACCACGAGTACTTGCCCCGTGATGTAGGAAGCGTGGTCCGACGCGAGGAATGCGACCGCCGATGCGATATCCGCGGGGCTTCCAAGCCGTGCCAATGGAATCTGGGCCTCCAGCGCCGTCCGCTGCTCAGGCCCAAGGGCCGCAGTCATATCGGTAGCGATGAAGCCAGGAGCCACTGCATTGCACAAAATGTTACGGGACGCGAGCTCTTTGGCCACTGACTTCGTGAGCCCGATCAGCCCCGCCTTGCTGGCAGCATAGTTTGCCTGCCCACGATTCCCAATCACGCCGACGACACTGCTAATGTTGATGATCCGACCGCTGCGTCGCTTCATCATGCCTCGACTTGCCGCGCGAATGCTCGCGAATGCACCACGCAAATTCGCGTCGATGACAAGATCCCAATCCTCATCTTTCATCCGCATGATCACGTTGTCTTTGGTGAGCCCAGCATTGTTCACCAAGACATCCAGACCACCAAACACGGTCTCAACATCAGTAACCAACGCGGAAATCTGCGCGGTATCACTCACATCGCACGCAAAACCTTTCGCATCGTGCCCGATCTCCGCTGCGGCAGCTTCTGCGCGCGCGAGGTCGCGACCAACAACAGCCACGCGCGCACCGGCACCAGCGAGCGTCTCTGCAATCGCACGACCAATTCCACGTGTGCTTCCAGTCACCAGCGCGATTTTGCCCGCCAGATCGATCTGCATTAGCTGACCATCGCGAGAATCGCATCGACGTTCGCCGCGGTTCCGGCAGGCAGCACCGTTGCGGAAGGATCAATTTTGTGGATCAGACCGGTCAACACATGCCCTGGACCCATTTCTATGAATGTGATGCCGGGAAAATCTGCCAACATTCGGCGGATCGTCTCTGTCCAACGCACCGGAGCTGTGATCTGCTCGCTGAGTAGTCGCTGCGCCTCGCTCGCTGACACGACAGGCGCGGCCGTCACGTTGGCGTAGACAGGAATACGCGAATCACGCAGCGGCGCACTGCTCAACGCGGCGTCCCACCCATCGCGAGCGGGCGCCATGAGCGGTGAGTGAAACGCACCACTCACTTTAAGTCGCATACACTTCCTCGCGCCGGCAGCTTTCGCCAGCTCCATTGCGCGCTCAACGCCGGCAACGTCTCCAGAGATCACTACTTGGCCCGGCGAATTGAAATTGGCCGGCACCACCCGTCCTGCCTCGCGCGTCGCATCGTCACAGATCGCGTTAATCGGCCGATCGAGATCACCAAGTATCGCCGCCATTGCTCCAGGTGCGGCGCTCCCAGCGGCAAGCATCAACTCACCGCGTGTCCGTACTAAACGCACAGCGCACTCAAAATCCAAAGTTCCAGCCGCAACGTGTGCGGTGAACTCGCCAAGCGAGTGACCGGCAGCGCAGCGAACGTTCGGCCGCAGTCGGTCTGAAAGAACACTCCACACTGCCACGCCGTGCGTCAGAAGCGCTGGCTGCGCGTTGTGCGTCTCCATCAGCGTTTCCGCTGGTCCTTCAAAGCACAATGTCGAAAGCGCGAAGCCGAGCGCGGTATCGGCAGCACGAAACACATCTCGCGCCACAGGATACGCTTCGACAAGATCCACACCCATACCAGGTTTCTGCGATCCTTGGCCAGGAAACACGAGCGCAATATCCACAATACTCATCAGAGTCGAACGACCATTGATCCCCACGTGAATCCCGCACCAAACGCGCACAGCATCACGGTACTGCCGCTGCGCACGCGTCCTTTTGTAATCGCTTCGTCCAGCGCAATACCTATAGACGCCGACGATGTATTACCAAAACGATCAACGTTCACATACACCTTGTCCATCTCCACGTTCGCGTGCTTGGCTGTTGCCCGAATGATTCGCACGTTGGCTTGGTGCGGAATCAAGAGATCAATATCAGCACCTGTTAAGCGCGCACCATCGAGCGCACGATCACACGATTCCGCCATCGAGCGAACAGCATGTTTGAAAACCTCTCGACCGGCCATTTTCACATAGGACGATCGATCGTCGAGTACCGACTGACTAAAAGGCAACGCTGCGCCGCCGCCAGGACGCCAGAGCAACTCTGACAGTGCACCGTCGCTACGCATGAATGATGACAGGATGCCGCGCTGTCCATCGCTACTACGTCGCACCACTGCCGCCGCCGCACCATCGCCAAACAACACCGCGGTGCTACGATCTTGCCAATCGGTGATAGCGCTCATCTTTTCCGATGCCACCACCAGCGCGGTTTCGATGGTTCCCGCCGCGATCAACCCTTCGGCCACCGTCAAGGCATACAGCCAACCCGTGCACGCGCCTGTGAGATCGAATGCAACTGCACGCTTCGCTCCAATCGCCGCTTGAATTTCAACCGCAGTCGCGGGAAGCAAACGATCTGGAGTAGCGGTCGACAAGATGATCGCATCGATCTCCGCCGCCGTGATTCCCGCTTTGCGCATCGCGCGGCGCGACGCCTCGGCGCCCATGCTGCAGGTTGTTTCGCCGTTCCGCGCGATGTGCCGTTTGACGATGCCAGAGCGTTCAAAAATCCACTCGTGCGTTGTCTCGATCCCGACTTCCGCAAAGTCGTGATTTGTCATCACGTGTTTTGGGACGCTATGCCCAGTGCCTGTCAGTGCAGCGATCGGACGTTTCACCGGCCAGCTCTCTCTGCCTGTATCCGCACACCGCCGTCACGGTGAGCAAAGACAGTTAAAGTCAGGCCGCCGTCGCCGCCGCAGCGAGTCGACGTCCGATATGCTCGGACATTCGCGACTCAGCCGCACGAACGGCGACAAGCACGGCGTTCTTGATGGCGCGCGGTGACGACTTTCCGTGCGCAATGATGCTCACGCCCCGAACTCCCAGCAGCGGCGCACCGCCGTAGTTGGAATAGTCCAAGTGCGTG
>JANNWU010000556.1:0-23454 GCA_031408755.1 Gemmatimonadaceae bacterium
CGCGCGGCGTGTGGCACGGTCTTACCATCACCGACACGACGATTCGAATTCGCCTCGTGACCGGCGAAACGATTCTGATCGAATCCGAAGCGGCCGATGTGGAAGACGCGTTTGAAGCGTATCGCTTGAATGCGCGCGTTGACGTTGACGCTGGACCGCCGAATGATGCCGCCGGTGAGTTTGGACTGGGCCGCAATGACGTCGTGCTTTTTACCGGTGCGACGTGGAGCGTGACCAACACGGAGGCGCTGGGCGTCGAGCTGCGCGATGGTGCAGCGATGCACTTCAGCGGACATCCGGGACAGCTCGCGGACGATGCAGATGTGGTGTGTCTGACGACTGACGCGATTGTCATTGCAACAACCACTGGGGCTGGAATGCTGTTGCGCGTTGGGTTGAAGCCCGGATCGATTGATCTGGTGAACGACCAGGAAACGATCGCGGCATTTCTCCTTGAGCGCGGATACAATGCGTAAAAACTAGGGCTGCTTCACTGTGGTTCTGCGCGGTTGTTGTACGAGAATCAGCGCCACACCACCAAGAATCACCAGCGACGCGACAATGAGCCGGTGCGTGATTGGCTCATTAAGAAGAACAACACCAGCCAACGCGGCGAGCACCGGTACGGTCAATTGCAACCCAGCAGCAATTGTCGCAGGCAACGTTTTAATCGCTTCGTACCAAACAGCGTAACCGATCCCAGACGTCACCGCACCTGAGAGAATTGCATAGGCAATGCCGAGTAGTGATACCGCGCCGAACGCAGTGCCATACAGCGTCTGACGCAAATCCAAACCGTTCAGCTGTGCGGTGAGGATGAATAGGAGGGCCGCCATCGGTACTGCGCGAATAAAATTTCCCGCGGTTTCCGCCGTTGCACTTCCGGATCCCTTTCCGCGCAGCGAGTAGACACCCCACGCAGCGCCCGCGCTAATCATGAGTACGGCGTTGACGAATGGTGGCGCCGTGACACCAGGCAACACCAAGCCAACGAGGCCCGCGTACGCGAGGAGCAATCCGAGTATCTGGATCGCCGTGAGTCGTTCGCCGCGTGCAATGCCAATCGTCAGCATCGTCGCTTGCACCGAGCCAAAGAGAAGCAACGCGCCAGTGCCTGTTGTCAGCCGTTGGTACGCGAATGAGAAGCCTGCCGCATACACAAACAGCGCGAGCGCAGAGCGCCACGAGCCACCGATGCTTCGCACGCCGCTCGGCTGCACTTTCACGAGCGCAAACATCATCACCGCGCCACCGATAATCCGCGCCACCGTGAATGCTGACGGATCGATTCCTGTCCGTGTGAGTGCGAGCCGACAGAGTATCGAGTTTCCTGCGAATGCGAGCAGCGCGAGCGCGGTCAGAAGCGACAGTCTCACTGCGTCACCCGACAGAGTATCGAGTATCCTGCGAATGCGAGCAGCGCGAGCGCCGTCAGAAGCGACAGTCTCACTGCGTCACTAGACGCCAAACTGTCGCAGATGGTGATCCATGTGTTTGTGCGCAAGCACGCCCCACTCTTGGCCCGAGAGTGAGCCGAAGAGTGGATGTGCTGCCCAACGCTGCGTTGGCGACGGCTTACCAACGCGATCAAGCCACACTTTCAGCGTCGCAAGCTCGTCTGACCACGCATCCGGCACGCGAGAGACAAGCTCAGTCGCAGTGGGTGCACTTTTCGGAAACGGAATGACCGTGAAGAACAGTCGCTTGAAAAACCACGTCCGCATGATCGGCCGATTCTTTGGCGCTACGGGAAGCTCACCGACCGCCATTTTGAATGCATCGGTCAGGTGCGCAAGCATTTGTGCGGCTGACATTCGCCCCCAGGCTGGTTTAAGCTCAGGGCTCAGACGGTCTAAGCGCGCGTGAATGGACGCGCGTGTCGCTGCATTTTGGATGGTGGGCATGTTTCAGCGGTAGCGGGTAATGTCTGGTGCTCCGGTTCGCTCCGACAGGCGGCAATATTGCGCCCGTGCGTCGCTGCTGCCACCCGCAGGCGCGTGCGACTTTCTATTCGGCGCGCAACTCGCGCGGGATCTCACGCTCCATCCGCACGATCGGCAGAGTGAGCCCAAAGCGCATTGGAGACTCTTCTCGACCGGTTTCGCGGAATCCAAGCGCCAGATAGAGGGGAACGCCTGGAAGTGTTGCGCCGAGTTGCAGACGTTGAAATCCAGCCAAACGGGCGACCCGCTCGCAATGCTCAAAAAGCAACCGTGCCAAGCCACGTCGCGCGAACTCCGGTGCCACGAAGAATGCGCGAATGCGCGCAGCGTCTGTGGCTGGGTTGAGTAGCGGATCAGCAACACCCTTGGTTTGGTCGCCGCCATACAGCGTCTCGCGCTTACTCCACCCGCCCGACGCCGCCAACACGCCGTTCACTTCAATCACGAAGTACGTGGCATCTGCAATTAGCTGCGTATCAACACCAAATATGCTCACCAGCGATTCGTCAATCTGATCCTGCGTGTAAATGCCAGCACTCAAGGCCCGCACCGATCGCGAGATCAACGCTTGTATTGCAGGAATATCTGCTGCAGTTGCAAGGCGAATGATCGTCGTACCAGACATTTCGCTATCCAAGCTACGGCTGCACTGCTGCTGCACCGGCCTGCGCCGCTTGTGCGTCTTGCGCCGACGTTGCACCGCTCGCACCAATCGCACCAATTACTTCGCCATTGACGATGATCGGCACACCACCGGCTACTGGGATCAGACCGTCGAAGGCAAGAATCTGCACCCGACCAGCGGCGACGGTGCTATCGTAGGCAGCGGTCGGTCGACGGAACCGCGCCGCAGTGCGCGCCTTGGCACGCGCGACATCTACCGACGCAACCGATGCACCATCCATTCGCAGAAACGCGATCAGATCACCTGCATTGTCTACCACAGCGATGGAAAGATTCCATCCATTTTTCTTCGCTTCAGCCGCTGCTGTGTTCAGGGCGCGTTGTGCGCCTTCAGCGGCTACGGTATGCGCGACTCGGACCTGCGCGTGCGACTCTGATGACGCTGCGAGCACGCTTACAAAAATTCCCACGGCGGCGACAAGGGCACGACTAGCAATCTGCGGCATGATCTCTTTAATGAAGGTGAGTTGAATTGCAACACGAACCCGACATCACCACCTACGCGTTATCGGAACGAATTTCCAGAGCCGTTTGCATCTGCCGGTGTCGGTGTGAACTGACTCCACGGTACGGTCGACTTTCGTAACAGTAACTCGTCATATCCAGCGACTGCGAAATCGGCAAACGTACCGACCACTTCAAAGCCGAGTCGTTCGTAGAGCCGTCGAGCGCCGGTGTTGAATGACGACACGCAGATGAAGACGTTAGGACTGTCACGGTGAATGCGATCCTCAACTGCCGCTAGCAACAGCGTGCCAGCACCTTGCCCGCGCGCTTCTGACGACACGCACAACGTCTGCACGTACCCGCGCAAGACACCGCGCATGTCGAGCAACAGAAAGCCTTGCAGAGAGTCACCCTCGTACGCGCCGTACAACTCCTTAGTTGGATCGGAGACCGTCGAGAGGCAGGCCTCGAACTTTGTGCCAAATCGTAACCACGGATCGGTGCCCGACATTAGCGTCGCACACGTTCGGCATTCATCAGTTGTTGTGACGCGACGTATTTGCACACACCCTCAGCGAAAATCGGTTCGGAACTACACGCATGCCGACTCAGGCAGCGGCGATACACTCAATCTCGACTCGCGAATTGAGTGCCAGCCCAGACGCGCCCATCGCACTGCGCGCAGGACGTCTGCCTTCGGCGAAATACGTGACATACACGCTATTCATCGCCTCCCATTCTTTCATGTCGAGCATAAAAACCGTACACTTGAACACGCGATCAATTGACGATCCGTTCCGTTGTAACACGGTACGAATGTTCTCCATCACCTGACGCGTTTCGGCCTGAATTCCACCGGTGACAAGCTTCCCTGCGCTATCGGTACCGATCTGTCCGGACAAATACAGAAAGCCATTGACCCGCACGGCGGCCGAAAATGGGCGCGCTGGGCCGCTACCTGCAGGAGCAAAGTCCAGCGCACCTGTCGTCGCGCAACTCGCAATCGTACAGAAGAACGCGAAAGCCGCGCCGGTACGGCACACGCTCCGCAAGACTCTGCTCGCGCTAGACACGATGATGATCCGCGCGCCAAGTCGTAATCCGGGCTTTGATCAGCTTGCCGCTTATCACATTCTCTTTCAGTACCCACGACACGAGCTCAGGCAACTCTGCGTCACTTGCGAAACGGAGCGCAATAAGTTGGCGCGCGCTCAAGACGCTACTCTGCGATCGAAGTGGTTCAGTCAGCAGCTTTTGCATCCGCAACTGCTCTTCAAGGCGAATGACACGATCTTGCGCCTTGAGCGGAAACGAGCGCGTATACCAGAACGTACCTATAAGCGCGACCGCACCAAACGTCGCGTACAATGCATCGGCCGAGCGGAAGCTGATAAGGCGCCACACCGTCCAGAACAGAAAGACAATGCCTGCCAATCCGGTGACGTAGTGGAAGCCCGGAACCATCTGGGCGTGATTCTGGAATGACTGCTCAGGCTGCGTGCTCATGGAATTGGTCGAGATCGGGAAGAAGATGAACTCGCTCCAATATCGCGACGGAACGCGCGCGCCATCAGTGGGTCAGCGACCGCAGCCATGTGTAGGTCGCGCTGTCCGGGGTTCCCCGGCATGTGCGCCGAGCCGAATGGCGATATATCAGTGTAGAGAACTACGAACACCGCGTTGCGCACCATGCGCGAACGTGACACAGACACATGAGGAGCACGGTGCGATGCCTGCCCACAGAAAGGGAACCCGCGACGCCGACGACCAGATTCCGCTGGATGATGGCCTGATTGATATGGACACCGTGATCACGTGTCCGTACTGTGGCGAATCAGTCGAGATTGCACTCGATGCAGGCGGCGGCGAACATCAAAGCTACGTGGAAGACTGCGAAGTCTGTTGCCAACCGTGGCAGATGAGCGTGTTTTACGGCGCCGACGGACACGCAACAGTCACCGTTGCAGTGCTCGACGAGTAGCGACCAACATTCCGCTCAGCACGGCAAGCTCAGGACGCAGAATTTATCGCAATGCGTTCAACCGCGCCGTCGACACTGGTGTTGTTGAGCGACACGAAGATGTGACCATCGGTGACGGACAGCGCAAACGTCATCCGACGATCGAGGCGTGCGACAAGATCGTTGATCAAGGTGCGATCAATCGCGTAGATCTCGATGGATTCAGCGCGATGGATTTTCTCGCCAGCGAGCAGGCGCTGATAAATCACTGGTGCCTTCTCGATGTAGACAGCAACACGTGGCGACGCTTTACTCGCTTTGTGCAACCGTGCTGCATCCGGGGCACCAACTTCAATCCACGCCTTGATCGTGCCGGTCATATCGCGGACGGTAATTGCCGGTTCGTCAGGATCGCTGATGCCTCGCGAGAACCCAATGCCTTCTGCGTACTCAAGACAGTATGCGAGCACGCGCGTCACTAAGCGTTCTTCTGTCTCCGACGGGTGTTGCGCGACCTTCAGCGTCAGTGACTCGTACACGCTCCGATCGACGTGTGCCAGCTCAATCGCGAAATTGTAAATCGTTGCCGTTAGGGCCACAGTTTTACGCCGATGTCAGAGAATGCCGTCATAGTTAATGCAGCCAGAATGAGATCGTGGAATATGCATGCGGTCGCGGTTGTTGGTCGTACTCGCGCTGCCGATGTTGCGTTCGCCACTCAACAACGCCGATAGGCAACCGCACGCCGAGTGCAAATTCTCCCTGCGCAACGAGTGAGCGCTTCTCCACGCCTTGACGAGCGGAGAAGGTGCTGCCATCGAGAAAAACGCTATGCCCAACCGCTGTTTGCGATGCACCCGCGCGACCATACACGCCCCAACGACCTGCTGGAGCGATGCCGGGTGTCTTCCATGCGGTTGCGGGATTTACGCCAAAGAGCAAATGCACGCCGAGCGTTGCGTCGGTTGCAACATTTCCTGCACGCAGTTCCCAGACGGGAGCCAATGATACCTGCACGCCGCGGCTCGGAATGACGCGAAACAGCTCCTGCGCGCCACGATATGTCACGAGCAGACCGGGCTCATTTGGCAGCTGTGCACTCCAACCTTCCGGTTGCCGAAGTTGCAGTAATCGGTGCATCACTTTCTGAGTCGCCTCGGCGAGCGATGCTTTCCCGACCACACCCACTGCGAGCGTGAAGGCCGACATACCGCGCTCACGCTCGCGCTGCACACCAATCTCTGCGCCGAGCCAACCGGCGTACGGCCGCTCTCCGACAACTCGTCGCCGAAAATCGAGTGTTGGCGTGTAGATCGTTTGCGACAACGCGATCGACATGGTGCGACAATTACGAATGCCCGATGCTGTTGCGCACGGGGCACCGCCGCCGAGCAATCTGCGCGCTATGCCAGACCTCGTTGGCCAGAGAATGGCCGCGCTGATTCCCTGCGTGTATTCGCGATCGGCGCGCGCATTTGGCGCTTGCCAGAAGTTGAACGCGTCGTTGTCAAGATCGACGCGCGTTGCAACTTGTGCTGGCAATGACGCGACGCCCAGCACGATTGCAGCAAACACAAGCGCGGCTCGCAACCGACCGACGTGCCGCGCAAGCCGCATGACTATCGTAGTTGCGATTCAAAGAACAGAATCGATTTCCGCCACGCTATTTCAGCCGCTGGCACGTTATAACTCGCGCCCGAAGGATTGGCAAAACCGTGATTAGCATCCGGAAAGAAGTTCGCATCGATGCGGCCGCCCAATTCCGTGATTTTTAGGCTCATTGCTTTCACGCTGTCGGACGGAATCCCTTTGTCCAACGCGCCATACAAGCCTAGTACCGGCGCTTTGAGTCGTGCGAGCTGCTGCACGTCGGTGATCGGTGCGCCGTAATAAATCACCACGGCGTTAATATCTCGCCCTCCAACAAGGCCGGTGCGAAGCGACCAATGGCCACCGAAACAGAATCCGATCGCGCCGATCTTTGTCGCGCCGTTCGCCTTCAGGTACGCGATGGCGGCTCCAACATTTTTCTCGCCGAGCGGCACATTCGCCATTGCTGCTTGGTAGAGCACCATCGCCGTGTCTGGAAGCGTTGTTGATCGCCCGAACATGTCAACCGCCAGCACCACATATCCTTCACCGGCGTAGCGATCTGCCACCGCGCGAATGTTGTCGTTCAGGCCCCACCATTCGTGAATGAGTACAATCGCCGGTGAGCCGGGTGTGGCCGCAGCGGGTTGAGCGAGGTAGCCACGGAGTGCTTTCCCGTCGACAGTTCCATACGTGACTTCGCTCCCGAGCACAGCAGCGCGCGGCGCAATGCGGGCAGCGGGAGACGCGGTTGGTGTCTCGTGGCCATGCGCACGCATCATCGCGCTGGCGTAATCCGGTTGTGCCGACTGAGCAGTGAGCGGCACCGCAGCGACGCCGAGTAGCAGAACCGCACGATATGATGAATTCATAGCACGCCTCACAAAAATTTAGACGATCCGACCGCAGCGGTACGAGCGGCAGCTGTTGGCAACTGTAGAAACTAGCGAACGCGCCGCAGACTGGCTCAGGCCACGCGGCCGTCATTCGCCTGGCAATCGCTTTTCACTCGCCCGACGCGATCAATTCAAGCGATTCCCACCGTTCGGCCAATGCCACAAGCTCGCGTTCAAGCTCCGCCAGTCGAGCAGAGGCGGCTGACACTGCGAGACCGTCACGCAAGAATCTCGGATCGGCGAGCTGTGCATAAACTGCGGCGCGATCTAACTCGCGCGCATCAATCACATCTGGGAGTGCAGCTAGCTCATGCACTTCCTTGTATGACAGTTTGCGCTTCTTCTCGTTGCGAGGCGGAGTGATCCCCACTTTGGGTCGTGTCTGCGGTGCAACGACAGGCGATGGCGACGATGTCGCTCGCTGGCGCAGCCAATCGGCGTACCCACCGGCGTATTCATTCACCACGCCACGGCCTTCAAATGCGAGCGTGCTGGTCACGACGTTGTCGAGAAACGCACGATCGTGGCTTACTACAAGCAGCGTACCTTTGTACTCGAGCAGCAGTGATTCCAGCAGATCGAGCGTCTCGATGTCGAGATCGTTTGTCGGCTCGTCAAGAACAAGCACGTTGAACGTGCGCGTAAACAATCGCGCCAGTAATAGTCTGTTTCGCTCGCCACCAGACAGCGCGCGCACCGGTGTTCTCGCTCGCTCCGGCGGAAACAAGAACTCTTGCAGATAGCCATGCACACGCTTCTGCATCCCATTGATCTCAACGAATTCGGCACCATCAGCAATCGTATCAAAGACGGATCGCTCTTCGTCGAGTTGCTCGCGCATCTGATCGAAGTAGGCAAGTTCGATGTTCGTGCCAAGTTTGATCGTGCCGCTATCTGGCTCAAGTTCACCAAGCAACAGGCGGATCAACGTGGTTTTGCCCGAGCCGTTTGGCCCAATCAATCCAACACGATCGCCGCGTGTCACAATGGTTGTGAGATGACTGACAATGGGTCGGTCGCCGCGAGCAAAAGAGAGGTCTCGCGCATCGACAACCAATCGACCAGAGCGTTCTGCTTCCTGCGCCTGGAGTCGAGCCGTGCCAACGCGGTCACGTCGTTCACCACGTTCAACGCGTAGCGCTTCCAGTGATCGAACACGACCTTCGTTTCGTGTGCGACGCGCTTGAATGCCGGTGCGAATCCACACTTCTTCCTGTGCAAGCTTGCGATCGAAGTCCGCCCATTCACGCGCCTCAACATCAAGCGCGGCGGCTTTCCGAACAAGGTAGGTGTCGTAGTCGCCACCCCAGTCTACCAACTTTCCGCGATCAAGCTCGACGATGCGCGTGGCAACACGTCGCAGAAACGCACGATCATGCGTCACGAAAACGAGCGTCACACTGCGATCAATCAGATACTCTTCCATCCACTCAACGGCATCGATATCGAGATGGTTGGTAGGTTCATCGAGCAGCAGAATGTCTGGTTGACGGACAAGCGCACGTGCGAGCAACGTCTGTCGCTTGCGCCCGCCCGAAGCGTTATCGAAAGGCGCGTCAGGGTCGAGGTTGAGATGCTGCAGCACGGTTGAGACGCGTGTATGCACCTGCCACGCATCGGCAGTATCAAGCGCGTGATGCAGCCGGTCCAATTCCTTCAGCGCACGCTCGCTTGCATCAGTGGCAACGCGAATACTGGCGGCGTGATACTTCGCGAGCAGTGCGCCAGCAGGTCCAATGCCTTCTGCGACGACATCAAAAGTGCTCCCTGTTACGTTGGCTGGAATCTCCTGTTCCAAGCGTGCAACGCTCATTCCCGTCAGTCGAACGACAGTGCCAGTATCCGGCACAATTGAACCATCAAGCACCTTGAGCAGCGTGCTCTTGCCCGCACCGTTTCGGCCTAGCAAGCAGACGCGTTCTCCGCGCTCCATGCTGAAATCGGCTTTATTGAGCAGCGCCGGTCCACCAAATGCGATCGAAACGTCTTGAAGGCCCAGCAGCGACATGAAATACGAGAAGGCGAGAGTGCGGCAGGCAGCGTGACCATTGGCTGCGCGAAGTCCGCAAGTTATTCGATTCTTGAGCCGCTTGCTGACCTTTGCATCCCGTAGCGACTAGGCCGGCGTCGGAACATGTGCGCAGGCAACGTGGTTTCGGACGCAGCGGTCGAAGTGATCACTCACGCCCGAATCGCACTGATTCTGCTAACGTTTCGAGGGAAACGGACGCGAGGGTGGTATTTCATCGGCAAAGCGCCACGGCGCAGGACCTTCACGCGTGAGCGGGATACTGCCCAAGCGTGCCCGTACCATCGACATCGGCATCGTGCCACCGAGCAGCACACCATCGTGGAATTCGCGTTCAGTCATCTTCTTCGATGTCACGAGCGCCTTATACATCGCGCGCATCTGCAATCCGCCGAGCATGTAGGCCGCTTGATACAGCGGCGAATACTGGCCAGCGAACGAGCGTCGGACTTCACCCTCTGCATTCGCGCGTTCAAAGTTCACTGTATCAACGAGGAACTGAATCGCCTGATCGGGCGACATTTTGCCGAGGTGGAAGTTAAGCGAGAAAATGATGCGGGCGCTGCGATGCATGCGCCAGAACAGTGCACCAACACGGTCTTCGGGCGTCACGTGAAAGTCGTGATCGTAGAGAAACATCTCCCAATACAGCGCATTGCCTTCGTGATAAAAAGGCGTTCCGAATTCGCGGCGATGGGCGTTGTACCGGGCATTCATGAATCCCTGCAAGTGGTGACCGGGATTGAGTTCGTGAAACACCGTCGCATGCGAGAAATGCGGGTTGTTGCCGCGCAGGCTCATGCGTTTTTCATCGTCCGTCATTTCGTCAGTCGGATAGCTGACAAGGATCAGCTCACCACCAAGAAAGAATGGTGCGACACGTTGCCGCTCCGGTGACATCATCTCCATACGCCAATCTTCCTTGGCGAGATCGGGGATGGTGAGCCAATCGTGCTGGGCGAAAAATTCTTCGGCCTGTCGAGCCAGATTCCGAATGAGTTCCGGCTGTTTCCCCGGTTCGACGTAGGTGTCTTTGACCTTTTCCATCGCCGCTTTCCAGTCGTCACCGAAACCCATTTCTCGCGCAGCTTTCTTGATCTCGCTCAAACTGAACGCATACTCGCGCTCTGCGATCGCGATCAATTCTTCGGCGGAGTATGGGATCATCTCGTGACGTAAATCGACAGCGAGACCTGCAGCGCCAATGGGATCACCGATGATCGGTCCCGTGTTATCACCGTCAGGCGAGTCACCGCGTGGTGCGGCGACCTGTGCGCGTGCGATGAGCGCGGTTGGCGGCGCTGGGCGAATGCCCACAATCCGCTCGCGAATCGTTGCCCGGTACTTCGTCATTGCTTCGTCAAGCTTGCGATACGGGCTCGACATCCACCACGAGAACACAGGATCGTAGCCGCTGTGGAAACGATACCACGTACCAATGGTACCGCGCAGCGATTCCAATTGATCAGCAGCGCGATTTGCCACCGTGCGCGACGCGGTAGGCGGCGTAACTCGCACGCGAACCGCAGCACTGTCAGCGCCGCGAGGTGGTGCGGGCTCAAAGAGCATGCGCAGACTGTCGATCTGCTTAGTAATCGATGCCACGCTGCGCGCAGTCGTCTGCGCGTTGATCGTCTCCAAACTGCGACGCGTGTCGTGCAACACTTGCAATGCTTCACTAAAGGGAAGCAACGGCACAACCTCACGTCGTTTCACATCTTGACGGTCAGCGAGATCGAGTTGATAGCGTACATGATTGTCGAGCAGCACGTAGTCAATCTTCCCTTCTTGCGACAGCCGATCAAAGTTCAACTCGCGAAGCCGCGCGCGCCACGCGGTGTAGAACCCGCGCATTCGCGCTCGCTGATCGGGCGAATCAAATGCGTCGTATCGCCGACCGAGCGAGTTCTCGTCCAACGAGTAGCGTTGAACCACGTCAACCAACTCACTGCTGCGTGCAGAGGCGAGCGGTGCGAGGACGGGAACCGAGGCCAGCGGATCATCGGCGTAGGGCGCTTTGGTGCGCTGCTGCGCGATCATCGAGGATGTGACCAACGCGGAGAGCACGAGCATCGCCGCGAGAAGTCGTACACTCTCAGAGCACAACAATGTGCGGCCGCGCCGCGCGTCAACACCGATCACAGTCTACTCCACAGAAGTTCGTGAGTAACCAAAACAATGTCACGTCAGCGTGCTGACCGCGGCGCCAGTAACGCTGATCGTCGTGCTACTGCATCGTGAGCGTCAACATCAAGTGCGCCTTTGGCGTACCCGGATACATAAGCCAAGGCCCGGTGCCCGACGGCGCTGTATTCAAGCCGGTACTTTGCCGCGTTGCGTTTGGCATATACAACACAAACAAGGGCTTTGACTTTGCGGCGGCGCCCGTCGCTGGATCAAAATCGTTCTTCGGCCCACTCAGCGAGTACAGCGCAGCCGGCGCCGTTGGCATCCGAAGCGTGCCGCGTCGCACTTCGGCAAAACGCACCGTATCGACTTGGCTGCCAGCCGTACCGGCAGCGCGCAACGAGCGACCGCGCGCCATGAACGGCTCAAGCGACGTGGCATAACACGCCACATGAAAGCGGTCGTCTGCGGGATCGTCGGCCAAACACTGCATCCCATTGCGCGCGGGACGGAGCACTTCCAGACGGCCAGCGGTGAGATAGCCCATCACCCCAGCCTCTTCGCGCAACTCTCGCGGCAACGCGAGCACCGCCGCAGTGATTTGTTGCGCAGCGGGCAACGGTGCAGCTGCTGTCGCAGCAGGTGACTGCGCGATGAGTGGAGCACCGGCGAGCAAGGAAACAGCCACGACGATTCGTAGACTCCGCATCACACTACTCCTCAAATAAGTCGGTGCCGCCTACTGCAATCGCAGCAGGTAGCTGAGCTTCAGAAAGAACTGATCGCGCGACGGCTGCAACCGCTCGGTGCCGCCTGGGCGATCAGCGCGCGACGCATTGCCATACCCGAAGAAGAATACTGTCCCGGGCGAGGGCAAGTACGAGAACAGAAAATCGACGCGCCCGCGGGACCGGTCAAACGCCACCGCGCGGGTCAGTGCGCCACCGGTTCCGCGGAAATACACCGGCAAATTTGTTCGTGAGTCATCGCGCAGCGAATCCTGCTTGATACTCGCAACCTCGGCAATCACGCGCACAAAAACCTGACGCGTGACTTGATACTCCAACCGAAGTCGAGGCACATTGCGCGTTTGAACACGGGTACCGTCCGTCCGTCGATTGTACGTTTCAAAGCCCCACGTTGCAGCCACGCGAATCTGGTCAGTGGGTCGCAGATTCAATGTGGTGTTGACCACCGCAATGTCAGCGGAGCTCCACTCCGGAAAATTCTCGTCCACGCCAGCGATTGCAAAAAGATTGAAGAAGAATCGCTTAAACTCTGGCGTGTTCACAGAGAACACCCAATCCAGATTGTCGAGTGCTCGAGTTCCTGTGTAAGCAACAGTATCGAGTCCGCCTGCGCGCGGTTGCAGCGTCACGTAATTGGCATACAAATCGCGATCAAAACGAAACCGTTCAATCAAAGCCTGCGCGCTCAATTGCCAGCCGCCACGCAATCGCACACTGCTTCGCAAATGGAGTTTCTGATCCTGTACACCAGCGCCTTTCACGAAATCGGCGTAGCGAAAGCTGTTCAGTATCGCAATTTCTGGCGTGAATGCCTCTACCAACGCCTTCGGCTTTCCAAAAACGGTAAAACGGTGCGTGAGATTGATGTTTGCGATACCCGCTCGAGCAATGAAACCACTCTGCGCATCGAAATCAGGGGAGATGCCGTTCACCTGATACACCGCACCAAAACGACGACCGTTCACGTTCGCCGACGCGGCAAAGAGTGGCGCCGTTGTCGTCACGCCACTCTCACGCGTGACGCTCGCAGCCGCTTGCGCCTGGAAGCTCACGATGCCGCGTACCAATCGCCCGTCCAGCCCCGCCACACGATTCCAGTTGCCTCCATCCATCTTGTCGGTGTACACAACACCAATGCGGCTCTGCGTGCCGATGTCACGTTGTAAACGCAGCACATTAAACACCGGCGACTGCTTGCCATTAAATGACGCATCGCGTGTGTCGACGGCAGAAAGAAATCCGATGTCGAAACCACCAACCTTTCCCGTCAATTTCGTTGCGCCAATAGGCTGCGCGATGCGACGCGAATAAATCAAACGATTGGGCGTCGCGAACTGCTCTTGGCTCTCAAGAAAAAACGGTCGTCGCTCGGCAAAGAAAATTGCAACGCGCGGATCGTACGTGAACTGCGTCGCGTCGGCTTCTACCTGACTGAAATCGGGATTCGCAGTACCGGACAGCGTCAGATTGCTCGTGATGCCCCATCGCACACTGCCGCCAATTTCGGGACGATTGGTGTTGTACTGCCACGCGTCTCCCGCACGAGAACCAAGTGCACTGGAAGTAATGGTAGGAATGAGATCTACCGTTAACCCGCGCGACAGATCGCGCAAACCAGTCAGTCGCCCCGATTGTGCAAGAAAGCTCGAGCTTGCACGCAACGCCGGTGCCCACGTTTCTTCGTGCCCGCTCGACTGTACAGTACGCACAACATTGACCTGCCACGTTTGCTCAGACCCAGCACGATAGCGGAGACTCTTGAACGGAATTTCAATCTCAACTTCGTAGCCCCACTCAGTTGTATGTCCCTTAGACTTCCAGACATAGTCCGGCGCCAGATCCGTGCTCTCGCGTGCTTTTGGCGTGCCGCCGGACAATCCGCCACCAGACACTGTGCCGGTTTCGTTCAACACGCCGTCACTCTGAATGCCGATTGGGTTTACACCAAACACCAGCGCCTGTCGACTGTCGTCGTACGTGCCGAGAAACAGTTGAACATTGTCGTCTTGCGTAATCTTGTCGCGATCGGACAGCGTGTATCGCACCGTACCTGGCGCGGCGTACGCGCGAATGCCAACGTGCAGCGCCGTCGCCGAATAGAAAATGAACACCTCGGTACTATCGCTGGCGGCGATGCCATCCGTCGGAAAAAATTGCGAGAATCCCGTGAGCAGCGCCGCCTTCCGCCATACGGGTTCATCCAGCACTCCGTCGAGCACCGTCGCTGCCGCATCGCGCGGCGTGGTGACGGCCAACGCGTTGCCTCGACCGTGATAGACTGTTCCGGTATGCGGATCGGTGACCCGCGTGGCCGTGGCGAGAACTGTGGCAACAAGTAACGCAGCAAACACCGGCATCGATGCAAAGGTGGAGATCTGTCGGAAACGCCCGCTGTCGCCCAACCGAAAGATACGACAGAATATTCGGCACTCGGCGTTGCCCAGCCGCAGCCCGGCCCGCAACTTCTTCCATAGTGTAACGCCCTTCTGGCGCTCTCCGCTGTACCTTCACCTCATAGGGTTCGCATGCGATCACCCAACCTGTTCGTTTGTCGTGCGCTTCTGCCCATCGGGCTCGCGATTACCACCGCGACTGGCGTCACCGCGCAGGCTCGACGAGCGCTTACAAATGACGACTACGCTCGCGCAACGAGGTTTTTGAGTGCGACGGTCAATCCCATGGTGGTTGGCGGCACGGCTCCGAATATCAGTTGGCTTGCTGACGGCCGCTTCTGGTATCGAAGCTCGCGCGTTTCCGGCACGGAGTTCGTGGTGATCAACCCGCGCGCGAAGTCTAGAGCGCCACTTTTTGATCATGCGAAAGTCGCCGCAGCACTCTCAACCGCCGCGAGCGGATCGTACACCGCCACTGCGCTTCCATTTCAAACGCTGGAACTCTCGGACGACGGCAGCGCAATCACGTTCGCCGTGACCGGCCGCAGATATCGGTGCGATACGGCCGGCGTAGCGTGCACTGTTGTTGCGAGTACAACACCCGCGCCTGCCGCCGGACGTGGGTTGTCGGTGACGTCACCAGATGGCAAGCGCGCCGCGTACATCAAAGATTGGAACTTGTGGGTGCGAGATCTGAGCACCAATGCAGAGACGCAACTGACAACCGACGGCGCGAAGAATTTTGGCTACGCCACCGACAACGCCGGCTGGCTCACCAGCGATCGCGCGATTCTGCTCTGGTCTCCAGATTCCAAAAAGATCGCAACGCAGCAGCAGGATGAGCGCAACGTTGGCGACATGTTTCTCGTGAGCACGAATGTTGGGCATCCAACGCTCCGTGCGTGGAAATACCCGCTGCCCGGCGACAGCGTGGTGGCGATGATTCATCGTGTTGTGATTGATGTGGAGGCACGCACCACCGTGCGCCTCAAAATGCCGCCTGACTTTCATCGCGCGACACTCGGCGATGACATTTCGATGAGCGATTACGCGTGGAGCCCCGATGGAATGCGGCTCGCATTGGCGTCAACATCACGCGATCACAAGCAGACAATTGTGCGCGTGGCCGATACAAACACCGGTGACGTCCGCACTGTCTTTGAAGAAGTTGTGCCAACGCACTTTGAGTCGGAGACGGGCTGGCGCGTGCTCTGGGCGAGCAATGAGGTGGTGTGGTATTCGCAGCGGGACAACTGGGGCCAGTTGTATTTGTATGATCTGACGACTGGTCAGCTCAAGAACAAAATCACCACCGGTGAAGGACCGGTGACGTCGATTGCACGTATCGATGAAAAGTCACGGATGTTGTGGTTTGGCGCATTGGGTCGCGAGCGTAGTCAAGATCCATACTTGCGCCATTTTTACCGAACCACATTCGACGGCCGAAACGTCACATCGCTCACGCCAGACGATGGTGATCACACGATGCAATTGTCGCCAGACGGCCGATGGATTGTGGATACGTGGTCGCGCGCCGATCAAGCGCCGCAAACGGTGCTACGCGATGACGCAGGTCGAATGGTACTGGGCCTTGAGGCGGCAGACATTTCGAAGCTGCTCGCTGCCGGATGGAAGCCGCCGATGCTCTTTCATGTGAAAGCCGCTGATAGTACCACAGACATCTATGGCCAACTATTTCGCCCGACGAATTTCGACTCGACGAAAAAGTATCCGATCATCAATCAAGCCTATCCAGGACCGCAAACTGGCAGCGTTGGCTCACGCGCATTCTCGGCCGCACATGGTGATAGACAGGCGCTGGCAGAACTCGGTTTCGTGGTTGTGAGCATCGACGGCCGAGGCACGCCGGGGCGATCGAAGAGTTTTCACGACGCGTACTACGGCGCGATGGGCCGCGATAACACGTTGCCCGATCAGGTTGCGGGGATGCAGGCTCTCGCAAAACTCTACCCGTGGATTGATATCGATCGTGCTGCGATGTGGGGACATTCTGGTGGTGGCTTCATCACGGCCGACGCGATGTTTCGCTATCCCGATTTCTTCAAGGTTGGTATCGCGGAATCTGGCAACCACGATCAGCGCAATTACGAAGACGATTGGGGTGAACGCTATCAAGGTTTGTTGGTGCGTGGGCCCAGTGGTACTCCAGATAACTACGACATTGAAGCGAATCAGGATTTGGCAAAGAACCTGAAGGGGCATCTACTTCTGGCGCACGGTATGATGGACAACAACGTTCCGCCGAGTAACACGCTGCTGGTTGTTGATGCGCTGATCCGCGCGAACAAGGATTTTGACTTGCTGCTTTTACCGAACCAGGCTCACGGCTTTGGGTCGCAATCGAGTTATATGATGCGTAGGCGCTGGGATTACTTCGTGCGCTGGTTATTAGACGCTGATCCGCCGCGCGAGTACCAGATCCGCTAGAAGATTTTTCACCGTATGTGCGTCGCCGGGGTCTTGCGACGCACCGGTACCAGTGATCCATTCCGCGCAGAATACTTCAACGCCGGTACACCGCTTCAGGAGACGGGCATGCTCAACTCGACGATGATGGATTACGAACTCACCATTCCGTCTATTCTCGAACGTGCCGTCAAGCTGTTTCCCGATCAAGAAATTGTCACGGTAATGGCAGTCGGCGTCGATCCAGAGACGAAGGCTCCCATTCCCGGCACGCACCGCACGACCTACGCGAAGACGTTTCCACGCGTGATGCAGTTATGCAATGCGCTTGTTGCCGCTGGCGTACAGCCGGGTGATCGTGTTGGCACCATGGCGCTGAATACCTACCGGCATTTTGAATTGTACTACGCTGCGCCGTCCATCGGCGCTGTCTGCCACATGGTCAACATTCGTCTGCCGCTGGAACAGATTGCGTTCATTCTCAATCACGCAGAAGATCGCATTCTATTTATCGAAAATGTCTTTGCGGGAATGATTCCGCTCATCCGTCAGCACGCGCCAAACGTCGCCACCATTGTTGTCTTGGGCCCCGTACCGGGCGGTTTGCCTGCCGGCGTGCTCGATTACGAAACATTTATTGGCGCGCAGCCTACAACGTTCACGTATCCAGCGCTCGACGAGCGGCAAGCGAGCGGCATGTGCTATACCAGCGGCACAACCGGCAATCCGAAAGGGGTGTTGTACAGCCATCGTGCGATTGTCCTGCACAGCCTCGCCAGTTTAGCAACCGATCTACTCGGCGTAAATTCTCGCGACATCATTATGCCGATTGTCCCAATGTTTCATGTGAACGCCTGGGGTTATCCGTATTGCTGTACGATGACAGGTGCAAAGCAGGTGTATATGAGCGTCTTTACTGACGCGAAGAACATAGCGCGCGTGGTCGCGGAGGAGGGTGTCACGGTTTGTGCTGCGGTGCCGACAATTTTCATGGCGCTGCTCGACGAGTTGGATCGCGCGAAGTCAGCTGGCACAGCGCACAATCTGCACACGTTACGGACATTGGTGTGCGGAGGAAGCGCCACGCCACGCTCTCTTCTTGCCGCATTCGGCGAGCGCCACAAACTGCATCTGCGCGTTGCGTGGGGCATGACGGAGACCACGCCACTTGGCACTGCAAATCCGGTTCGCGAGCACGACTTGAACGACGACGTCGCGCGTAAGTACGACCTGATGACACGAAGCGGGCGAATGGCGCCACTCGTCGAACTGAAGATTGTCGACGACGATGGCGTCGAGATTCCGTGGGGCACTGATGAACACGGCAGACTGCTTGTTCGCGGACCGTGGATTACCGCGAGCTATTACAAAGATGAAGCGGGCACCGCCGCCACCCAGCATGATGGCTGGTTTGACACGGGCGACATTGCGACTATCGATGCTGGCGGTATCATGATGATTCAGGATCGCGCGAAAGACCTGATCAAATCTGGCGGCGAATGGATCAGCAGCGTCGATCTGGAGAACGAGTTAATGGGCCACCCTGCGGTACGCGAAGCGGCAGTGATCGCCGTACCGCACCCCAAGTGGGAAGAGCGGCCATTGGGTGTGATTGTCTTGCGCGATCCGACAACGCCGATAACCAAGGATGCTCTCAACAGTTATCTGTCCGAACGCGCCGTCGCGAAGTGGCAACTGCCGGATGCCTACGAATTTGTCGACGAGTTGCCCAAGACAACGGTCGGCAAAATTCTCAAGCGTGCGCTGCGTGACCGATTCAAGGACTACAAGCTGACCACCTGACTTGTCACCAGAGCAATAACCCCTACATCATCGCGCGCGCACCACTCCACTGCCCGCGCGTGAAGTCCGGGAATCGGACCGGCATGCTTCCACGTGCATTTGAAATCTCGCTGAGCGGCCCCGGCACGCTCCACGACGCCGCGTCGTAGACGTCCATGTCCGGCGTGAGCCCTTCGCGCATGCACTGCACAAGACGATAGGCCATCACGTAATCCATTCCGCCGTGTCCACCGGCGCGTGCCTTTTCGCCAAGCTCTCGCCAGAGCGCATGTTCGTACTTCGCTTTGTAGCCATCGATCGACGTCCAACGATGCGCCGCACCCTCGCCTTCCACATACACGCGCGCTGGATAGTCTTCAAAAATTCCCTTTGTGCCCTGCACCGAGTTGATCCGCGAGTATGGCCGCGGGCTCGACACATCATGCTCAAGTCGAATCGTTCGCCCCTGCGCGGTCTTGATCAGTGACGAGCTCAAATCACCGGTGCGGTACGTCTCGTTCCACTTCGGTGAATCTTTCGGCTCGCGATCCGCACGCCATTTGCTCAAACCCATTTCGGGTGTGCTCATGGACACGAGATAATCGAACTTGTCGCCGCGATTGATGTTCATGAAGAACGCGACCGGACCCAAACCATGCGTCGGATAGAGGTTGCTGTTGCGCAGCGTGTGATGCGCCCTGCGCCACAGACCCTCGTCGCGATTCTCGAACAAGATTTCACGGAGGTCGTGATTATACGCAGCGCCGCCATGTTTAATCTCACCAAACACGCCAGCACGCACCATGTTCAGCACCAGCAGCTCGTTGTAGCCGTAACTGCAATTTTCAAGCATGATGCAGTGTTTGCGTGTGCGCTCCGACATATCCACCAACTTCCAGCAATCCTCGACCGTGTACGCCGCAGGCACCTCGGTCGCGGCATGCTTCCCCGCTTTCATCGCGGATAAGCACACTGGTACGTGCCACTGCCACGGTGTTGCGGTGTACACCAAATCGATATCGTCACGGAGCATCAGTTGCTCGTACGCGTTCTCGCTGCCGGTGAAGCGTGCGGTCTCATAGGTGTGCCCCGCATCACGCATCTGCTTCACGGCCATATCCAGTTTCTCTGGCACCGTGTCACAAATCGCGGTGATCTTCACATTCTCGACACCCAGCAACTCATGCAACACCGAGCGACCGCGCAATCCGGTGCCGACAATGGCGATGCGCACTTCGGCGCGTTTCTCGAACGGCACACCGATCATTGTCGTGGCACGCTGCGCTGGCTCAGGTAGCACAATCGGCATGAGCGACTGCGGCGCGCCATCAGCATGCGCAATCGATGGAACACCGAGCGCAAATCCAGCGCCGGCCAATGCTGCACCCTTAAGTAAATCGCGTCGCGACGGATCGGTGGGAGAGTCGGTCATGATGTCGTCAGAGCGGAAGTGAGTACGAACCTGGCGCTTCATCGGCCCAAACGCGCGCGCCTGGGCCTGCGTTGGTGGAGAAAAACATCGCGTGCGGAGCAGCGGCGGGGAACTGGCTGATGTACGACGCTCGCCAGTCCGCTTGAAACGTTTCTGCATCTGACGCCGCGACTAATGCCCAGACGCTGCCTCCAAATCCAGCTCCAAAGGCCGACGCCGCGACAGCTCCGCGTTCACGTGCGATGCGCACAAGCGCACTCGTCTCCACAATCTGATTTCCAAGCCACTCCTCGGCCGCACACTGTGACTCCAGCGCGGTATCACCGAGCGCCTGCCAGTCGTGATCACGAAATGCATTGGACGCTCGCGGAATCAACGTGAAGTTTTCGAGGAGGAATTGATTAAGACGAGAGGTGAGCGCGTCGATGGTGAACTCGTGCGTTGCCGAGTGACGCGCGATTGCACGAAGTTGCTCGTGTGCGATACTGGAGCTAAGCGCCGCCGCTGCGAGTGAGCGGTCGTCGCGTGCATGACGCACGTTCCATTCGCGCAACAGATGACGCACCATCAGCGACGCGCGGTTGTACCGCTCGCGTGCACCAGCAGACTTCTCAGCCACAATTCCTGATGATGCAACCACAAAGCGGTGCGTCGCTGGCAAGGCACACGCGGACACTCGACTCACTGGCATCCACGAGTATCGGACAACGCTTCCCTTCTCAGCGCAAAGAATCGCCGTCTGGTCTTGGCAGCCGCCAAGTGTACCAACACCAGCATCGCCCGCGAGCGTGTTGAACGTCCCCCCATTCTCGACTGCGCCCATGTACGAAGCGAGCGCCGTCCGCGTGGGGAGCGCGCGAAGCCAAGTGTCACTCATAGAAAGATCATTCACCGCCGCAATCGCTGAAAACACTGAAATCATAAGTGCGGTCGATGAGCTGACTCCAGCCGCAATCGGTAGATCACTGGTGAAGGCGATGTCTACACCGGTCTGCGCCGCTGGAAAGTTCATCGCAATACGTCGTACGACCGTTGCGATGTAGTTTGACCAGTGGCCATTTGGAGCAGTGAGATGCGATGACAGCGAGGTGGTGAATGCGGCACCGCTGATTGCGTCAACAATACGAATTTGGGTATCACTCCGCGGCGCAGCTCGCACGGCGAAACCCTGCTCGACAGCCGTCAGCAGCGATTGCCCACCGGCGTAATCGGTGTGCTTACCGAACACCTCAATTCGTCCAGGAACCCACGCTGAAACCCGACCAACGTGTGTGGCGTGCAGCGCATCCAGCGCCGCATCACACGCGGTAAGCGCACGTGACACAACGCTCGCGCGCTCAGTCGGCAGGCCGATTGCGTTCAGATCGCGTTCGAAGTGCATTACGCGAATTCTCCCACTTACAGCCGAACGGTCTGGTCGCGCAACACACTCGCGACGCTCGCGATGTCACCCCTCGTCGAGAGATCCAGTACGCCCTCGTCGCTATACCACACGTGAAACCGTTCGCCAAATTCCGACATTGCAATCCGCACCGCAGCTTGCAGTTCGAGCTCGCCTCGCTCACTGAGTGTCACGCGCTTGCACGCCTCGAATATGACGGACGTAAACGCCCACAGGTTCATACTCACAAGGGCGTGTGCGAGCATCTTGTTATACGTCGCATCGTCGGGCTTCTCAACCAGCTTGGTGAGTTGACCCATGCCGTCGCGCTGGAGCAACGCGAACTGCCGCACTCGCTCCGCCGGAATATTGCTGTTTGCGACGAGACCGGCGACGTCAAAGCCCACCGTCCCCGACGCATCGTGTTCCGCGAGCATCCGAATCGCGTCGACGGGATAGTAGTTGTCACCATTCAGCGTCAAGAATGGCGCACCGTTCGCGAAACTCTCGGCCGCGGCCACGGCGCCGGCGGTTCCTGTGGGTAACTCTTGAATCGCGAAATCCACGTGCACTCGCTCGTACGATAGCGACTGGTAATAGTCGATGATCGCGCGATGCTCTGGACCAATCACGAGACATACATCAGTGATGCCTGCGTCAGCCAGGCCGTGCATCACGTGATCGAGAAATGGTCGACCGATAGGAATCATCGACTTGAGACCACCGTCCGCCGCCGACGATTGTCCGGCATCCAACAAGGCGCTGCTGTCGGCGCGACGCATGCGCGTGCCCAGACCACGTGCCAAGATCACCGCGCGTGTGATTGCCATCAGATGCTCGCCTCGTGCACCATGGTCGACCGATCAGCGCCGTCAGTCTGACCTTCCCAGCGTCGACCATATCCTGTCGTTACCGCGAGAATGACGGCAGCAACCAACGCCCACGCATACGTATTGTGCAAACCAATCGCGAGCGCCGTTTGCGGTGGCATGCCATAGCCCGTAGCGCCAACGCTTGCACTCGCCGACAGAATCGTGGGCAAAAACCACGGCAGCAGAAATGGCCACGTGCACACCGTAAGGTCCAACAAATTCGCGCGCCGGTATCGCGAGAGCCCGAATCGTTCGCCGGTCTGCTTGGCGAATTCGCCAACAGCGAGAATGGCGACGACGCTGTGCGTGGTGATCAGCACCGCCGCACTCACCACGCACACAATCCACGATTCCGCCATCCGCGATGTTTTTGCACGGCCATGCGCTGCGCGCACGAGCCGATCAAGCGCGTCCGTCGCTTGTAGCGTACCCACCAGCGCAACGAGCAAGATCGTGAAGATGCTTACACCGACTGCGCGTTGCATTCCATCCACGATAATCCCGGTCGCGCCAAACGTTCCCGGTGCAACGTGCAACAGATCACTCGGTGCAATCAATCGCAAAACAACGGCGAGCAACGCGGCGACGGCATTACCGATCAACAGCGATTCAATCAGGTGTCGCTTCGTGAGCAGCATCGCGATCACCAGCGCGGGCGCGACGAGCATAACCAGCGCCAACGGTTTCGCCGCGCTTACGGCACCTTGCAGCACATCAACCGGCACTCCACCATCGCGCGCGC
>JANNWU010000557.1:0-3959 GCA_031408755.1 Gemmatimonadaceae bacterium
GCAGAACAGGCCGAGCCACGTGAACACCTGCACTACTGCGAGCTGCTTCATCGTGGCGGGCATGTCACGGATGGCGTGCATGACCTCTGTCACCAGCTTGCCGAAACCGCCCGACTCTTTCTTTGAACGCTCGAACGCGGCCATGTCTTCTGGCGGAAATTCATCGGTGGTGAAAACCGTCCACAGCACCGCGAGCAAGAAGACGACAGCACCAGCCTGAAACGAATACTTCACCGTCAGCGGAATACCACTTACCGTATTACCGACAACGCCAAGTTTGCCGAGAACGAACGGCAGCGCATTCGCGAAGCTGGCACCGATGCCAATGAACAACGATTGCATCACAAATCCAGCTGTGCGCTGCGACGCGACCAACTTGTCGGCGACGAATGCGCGGAACGGCTCCATCGAGATGTTGATCGATCCGTCGAGAATCCAGAGCAGGCTCGCCGCCATCCAGAGGGAGCTTGATGTCGGCATGAAGAAGAGCGCGATCGACGCGAGAATGGCACCCGTCAGGAAGTACGGACGGCGACGACCGAGGCGGCCCCACGTGCGGTCGCTGAGCGCGCCAACCAGCGGCTGCACGAGTAGTCCGGTGATCGGCGCCGCGAGCCAAAGCAGCGGCACTTCGTCAGGTTTCGCGCCGAGGCGCTCGTACACCGCCGACATGTTCGCAAGCTGGAGCCCCCACCCGAACTGAATGCCCAGGAATCCGAAGCTCATGTTGAAGAGCTGCCAGAAGTTCAGGCGCTTTCTCTCCATCCGGGAAAACCTGTGCGTTAGGGGAATCAGCCGCCGGCGGGTCACGCGGACGGGTTGAGCCAAAAGGCTGGTGACGAGTAATCGTAGAATTTGCCCACCGTACTCGACGATGTGAAGCTTTTCTCGGGAATCGTCGGCAGTTGGCCGCCTGCGCGACTATTTTCCCGCCATGCCTCCCATGTCTCCCTACCGAACCCTCCCGGTCGAGCGTCGCGTCACGCTGGTGACCCACGAACTGACCACCCAGCGCGAATCCCGCGCCGTCTTCATCCAGCGCCTCTGCTCGCGCGGTGGCGGCTTCAGGCCCCAGTCGTTCCAGAACTGGTCAGCCGACCGGCTCGCGAAGGAAGTCGTGCGCCTGAAGGTCGAGAGCCCGGAGGACGAGTTGGGCCTGATGCAGACGCTCTACGTGGATCTCGAGCCTGCCATCCAAAGCACGTTTCTAGACGCCGCGGGCGTGCCGCATACGAACGGCCGGATGAATGAGGATGCCGAGCCGCCGTTTTGCGATGCAGCTTCGGTTGCGAAAGGCGCCAAGGCGCTGTTGGCCGCTCACGGCGACGAGGGCGCGCGATACCTGCGCACAATTCATCGCTATGCGTCGGAGTCGTGGCCGGGGCTGGACGTGGTAATCGCTGACTTGGACGCTCCGACCGCGGCGTAATGCGAATGACGGTCGATGCCGCCGACTCGTGCGGCATCGACGTCACGCACTCAGTTTGACGATCAGTAGCGCGTTGTGGCGGGCTGGAACGTCTGCCAACTGTGCCAAAATTCCTGACTGGCGTTGATTGCGACAAGCCTGCCCTGCGCGCCGCGACCGTTCATCGCGAACGAGCCGGCGGCGCTCACCAGTGAGTCACCAGTGAGTGCGAAACGCGCACTGGAATCTGGTCGCTGAAACGCAAAGAAACTCACGCTGTCTTCGCCGAGTGCGAGCACAATCGGCACGCCGCCAACGGCGTCGTTGATCACGCGCTCACGACGCAGGCGCTTCCAATCGTATGCGCGTGCGCTGCCGTTGATTGCCACACCGATCACCCACGATTTGTCACGCCACGATGCGGTGTCAGTGCCGGTCAGTCCGCCACTCTTCGTGCCACGCTCAAACGCATAGTCTTTTGCGTACTCCGCAGTAAACGCAGGATCAGCCTGCATCACGAAGCTATGCGGAAAGAGTTTCAGCCACTGCTTCAGCGATACTTGTACGCTCGGTAACTCTTGCATCGCCGTGCCTTTCAACGGGCCGATAACTGCTTCACCATTGGCCTGACGCCACCAACTCTTCGTTGTGTGATCCTCGAACATCGCATTGAAGTGATCCATGCCAACAAGTCGAAAGGTCTCCAACTTGCCCTTCACTGTTGGGCGAAATACGCGACCAGTCCGACACACGGTGCAATAACTGATCAGCACATCGTGCCCAGCGATCGTGTCGCGAACTTGATGATGGTAGCCGATGTATTGCAGCGGATACGCGCGTGCCTGTCCGTCAATTTCAATGCCGACAACCAGTCTATCGAGTGCGACCTTATTTGACGCAACGGGCAGCGAGACGAGCGTGCGTGGCTGCTTGAACATCTGATCGGCAGCCATCCGGAAATTCACGACATACGCCAACACGCTCACTCCCACTATCGCTGTCGGCACGATCCAGCGCGCTCGTTGCGATGCACGAAATGCGGACATTGCGCCAGCAACAAGCATCGTCGCACACACCGCGCGCAACGGCCATCGCCATGTGTACAGCAGGTACGCCAGCTCGATACTGCGCATTCGCTGACTACCCGGCATTGGCATGATGAAATACACAAGCGCGATTTCGAGCAATGCCGCGCACATCAGGCCAATCCAAAACAGTTGCTTCACCGAAACTGTCCCATCGCCGCAAGCGCGAGTGCAACACCATTGGTCCAGCCAAAACCATCTTGCGTGGGATACTCACCACCGCCAGCCGGTCGAGTCAGATCTAACACGTCGTACTTCTCCGTCATCTTGCCGACGGATGCGTAGGTGCGGCGATTAAGAGCGAGCCATCGATCACGCGCAACATCAGCAAGATCAGCACGACCGTAGCGTCGCACACCTTCCATCGCCAACCATTGCAGTGGAGGCCAACCATTGGGTGCGTCCCATTGCTGACCGGAGCGAATCAGCGTCGTCACAAATCCTCCCTCGCGAAGAAAGTCACGCTCCAGTCGGATCGCGACCGCTTGTGCTTGTGTCGGCGTTGCCAAACCAAAGTACAACGGCGCGGCGGCCGCCATCGTCGGACGATCTGTGACGCGCTCGCCGTTGCGCCAACGCACATCGTAGAAGAAACCGGTTGCAGCATCCCACGCCAACGCCAACAGCGCCGTGCGACGCGCTTCGGCCGCGCTGTTAAAACGCGCCGCCACCTCTGCATCACCACTCGCACCGCGAAAGCTGCGTAGCGCGGCGATTGTCCGTTCCAGGTTGTACATCAAACTGTTCAGATCAAGCGGGATCAAGTCGGTGGTTTCGAGTGTGCGCAAGTCGAGCGTGTCTCGCATCCATCGGCTCGAGAAGTCCCACCCACTTTCCGCCGCAGCACGAATGTTCGTATAGAGTGCTTGACGTTTTGCCTCGGGCACCGACGCGCCAAGAAGAAAATCCTCCCGATACGATTCCGGTCGCGGCTCGGGGCTATCATCCCAGTAGCGATTAAGCACGCTGCCATCGCGCAGCTTCACCACGCGTCGATACTCGCTGCCAGCGACAATCCGTGCGCTGCCGTCCATCCAGAACTGATACTCACGTTCCATCGCTTGCAGATACGGCAACGCCTGCGAAGAGTCAGTCGCGCGCGCATACAATCCAACCATCGCAGCAAAAAACGGCGGTTGGCTGCGACTGAGATAGTAACTGCGATTGCCGTTTGGAATATGCCCGACCGTCATCACGAGATGCGCGAAATTGTCGAGCATGTTGCGCACAAGATCGGTGCGTTTACTCTCGACGAGGCCGAGCATCGTGAAGTACGAATCCCAGTAATACACTTCGCGGAATCGTCCGCCCGGGACAACATACGGCTTGGGCAGCGGCAAGAGCGTCGAGCGAGTGTCGGCCGAGTCTGCGGCGCGCGTCAACAATGGCCACAGGCTGCGGATGTGTTGTTCCATCGCCACTTGGCTGGCGCTGCCGGTGGCCACATCACCGGCGGACGGCGCCAC
>JANNWU010000558.1:0-1938 GCA_031408755.1 Gemmatimonadaceae bacterium
GCCAGGGCTGCACCGGCAAAGCTCATGAAATCTATTTTTGTCGCGCCTTTCAGGAATTTCATGATCTACCTCAGACTGACAGCTGGGCGACGCGATTCTTGCCGCCGTAAATAAGATTAATCACCGCTCTGGTACCCATGATTGCAGTGAACATCGATGTAATGATACCGAGCGACAAAGTGACGGCGAATCCTTTGACGGGGCCGGTGCCGAACAGAAACAGGAAAAAGGTCGCAATCAGGGTGGTGAGGTTGGCATCGGCGATAGTCGAGAACGCTTTGTCATAACCCGCACGGATACTGGCCTGGGGCGTATTGCCGTTGCGCAGTTCTTCCCGGACGCGCTCAAAAATAAGCACGTTCGCGTCCACCGCGATGCCAACACCGAGAACAAGTCCAGCGAGACCCGGCAATGTGAGCGTCGCACCAAACGCAGCCAACGCGGCCAATGTGAAGAAGATGTAGAGCGCGAGCGCAACGACAGCGATGACACCGCTGAAGCGGTAGTAGCCGACCATGATCACGATGACCATCAAGATCGCGATGCCGAACGCCATCTTGCCTTTGTCGATCGAATCCTGACCAAGACTCGCGCCGATGTTCCGCATTTCGGCAACCTTTAACGGGACTGGCAATGCGCCCGCGCGGAGCACCAGCGCAAGATCCTGTGCTTCCTGCAATCCGGCGCCGCCGAGCGAAATCTGCCCGTTACGCCCAATCGCACTGTTGATGGTTGGTGCTGTGACAACGCGGTCATCGAGAACCACCGCCATGTTGTCCTTCACATGACGACCAGTCTCACGGCGGAAGATCCGACCACCTTCAGCATTAAACTCAAACTCTACGATGTAACCTGGTTCAAGCTGATTCTGGTTGGGTTTCGCGTCCGTTAAAAACTCACCAGTAATAATTGGCTTGGAATCGAGCATGTACAGTTCGCGAAACGCACCTTGTCCTGGAGCACCTGCGACCGTATCAGACCCAAATCGCAACACCTTTCCGGGTGCAACCGCTGCACGCACCAGAGTATCGGCGAGATAGCGAGTGATCCGTGAGACGTCGCTTTCCTTAACAAAATACTGACCGGGAAATTGGCCCGGTTGTATCAGCTTCGTCATTGGGCCGTTTGCATCTTTCACGCTCGAGTCAGCCTTGGCCGCCACAGACTTCGCGGTATCTCCTGCAGGCTTCTTCGTCGTGTCGCCGGTCAACAATCCACTCAGCGGCACCGATGTTTTGCGCGAGGTATCACCAACTGCAGCTACGACCACGGCGCCATCAAGCTTCTGCGCACGAATCGCGGCGTCCATACGCGGTAGCGAACGCTCAAGCGCGTTGGTTTCATCAGTGATCTGGAACTGCAGGAATGCAGATTTCTGCACCACATCCTGCGCGCGCTGCTGATCATCGATGCCTGGCAATTCAACGATGATGCGTTCATCACCGGAGAGCTGCACGACGGGCTCAGACACACCAAACTGGTCGATGCGATTGCGCACAGTTTTCAGGGCGCGACCCATCGCGTCCTTTTTATCGGCGACAATGCCTTTGCTCTCGTCGATTTCGAGCGCGAGGTGCATGCCACCTTGCAAATCGAGACCGTACTTGAGCGGCCAGAGGCGCTTCGAGGTTTCGACGGACGAACCGTCAGGCTTCGTCTCGCGCACAGCCGTCATGCGCGGGAAGAGTGCGAAAACCGAAAGCCCAATGGCGGCGGCGATCAGCAGGAGGCGGGACCGCAGACTGTTCATGCCCTGCAGCGGAGAGAAGGAAAGGACGAGCGGGTTTCGGAATAGCCGCGTAAGCTAGCCGGTTCAGGCGAACTGGGTCAACGCAGTCCGGGCTGCTACCCCATCTGCGTTGAGCTGTTCGGTTAGCTCCGCGAGCCCGTTGAACCGCCGAATCGCTCGCAGATGCGCCACCAGATCCACCCGGACCG
>JANNWU010000559.1:0-7946 GCA_031408755.1 Gemmatimonadaceae bacterium
CGCGCTCCCAGATGTGCCAAGAGACGTGCTCACAATCGCGCTCCAACGGTGACGAGTGGTGCCACTAACAACACTTCCGTTCCCGGTGCGCCATCTCGGCGCGAACCAATGTCCGCAACACCAGCCAGCGTTGCAGCACGGGCACGAAGATTCGGTAGCCCGTCACCGGTGCGACTGGGATCGGGAGAAAATCCTCGACCGTTATCGGCAATACTGATGCGGAGTTCGTCGCGCTCTACGCTGATGCCCACACTCACATGCGTTGCGTGCGCGTGCCGAATCACATTTGTCACCGACTCCTGAATGAACGCTGTCAGCGCATGACGTTCGTCAGGCCCCAACATTGCGTCGCCAAGATCCGCTACCGGCCAATCGAATGAGAGTGATGCGGTATTGAATCGCTCGACGGCGGCAAATCGCGAATCGGCAATGCAATCACTTAATGGCGCAGCCGAGACCAGCTCACCACTGACCACACTACGCATCCCGCGCACCGCGCGACGAATTTCATTCTGCACCGCTTCCATCTGCGCACCATTCGCAGCACCCTCTGGCAAGGGCGCTAAACCAGCCAGCAGCGGCGAGCTCACAGTATCGTGCAAGTCGCGCGCAATACGCGTCCGCTCACGACTCACGCCGACGTCGTACGCTTTCCGACTCTCGTTTGCAGACTGCATCAGCGACACCAATGTGCGCACAAGCTGCGCATCATTTGGTGTAAATAGTCGCTTGCCACCATTCGCATACGTCAGGCGCAGTGCAGGTGACGACGCCACAGCGGGCACGGCCAGTTCCTGCCCACGCGCCATCAGCAGCACATCATGCTGATCATCGCTCGCGGTGCGCGTTCCATCAGCGGCTGCGTGCAGCGGACTGAATAACTCGACTAACAGCGCGCGCCACCGTGTGTCGCGCTCAGAATCAGAGACGGAATATGTGACGTGCAGCGCCTTCTCAAACAACTCTTCACTGCTGATTTGCTTGCGATCAAAGAGTTTTGTCCACACCCAGCGTCGCAATGGAAAGGTACCGAGGGCCATCGCTGTCGCGAGCGTAATTGTGCGCGCGGCACCCGCATTTGCAGTGCCAAGCAGCGCCAGATCAAGCGCCAGAAATGCGCCGACGGCCACGCCCCAGAACAGAATGCGATACGCCCACTGGTCCAGATCGAACAGGCGATACTGACGCAGACCAATCGCCAATCCGCCATACATCAACACGAAAAACCCGAAGGCGTAACCTTGCGGAATTGGTGGCAGTCCACCAATCGAACTGGCGACGGCGATGAGTCCGACAAATGCACCGCATCCTGCCAGCACACTCACGGCAAACCACCTGAGCACCGCACGTCCCGCTGGATCGCCACGCGTTCTGCGCCACTGTACTACCGCAATCACCAACGCGCCGAGCATGGTAAGCATCACCGGGAAACGCGATCCCCAATTTTGATCTGGCATGACACGTGTGACGCATGCAAGCCACCACGCAAATGCTGTCGCGCCAACCAACACTGGCACTCTGCTACTTGTGAGCTTGAGCGGATACACCAGGAACAGCGCGCACAACGCTGCACCAAAGTGAATGGCGCCGAAATGATTGATGCCACTCAAGGTGCGAAACAGCGGGCCCGGAAGCGCGAGCTCTCGCGCGCTGTAGACCGCTGCTGCGTGCGCGAAGATTAAGAAACACGCGCCTGTGAGTGCGTACGCGCGCGGACCCCATTCATCGGGTCGCAGCGCCCACACCCATGTGCCGATGATCAAACCGGCCGCACCAAACAACAGTTGCAACCAGAACACCAGAGGCAGACTGCTCAACGGTCGTTCACGCGGCGTGACCACCACTGTGCGCACGCTGTTCAACTTGTCGCGCAGTGTGAGTGTGACACTCGGCGCCGCAAGAATTTCGCTGATCGCGGATTGACGCGCGTAAAACGAATCTTCTTCGTCCCACGTGTCGAGAAAATCCGGCTCTTCAATCAGATCACGCGCTTCGAGCATGATCGGCGCTGGCCCTGACGCGGCGATGGTCAACAACGAATCGCCGGACTGCGCAGTCGCGGGCCCCTCGTCAGCAACTGCGGTCAGCCGCAAGGTGGCACCGGCTGTCGTGTGCTCGAACGTCAGGCCAAGCCACTGCGGCTGCCTGACCAACCACGTGCATAGCAGCGCCGACGTAAGGCAGATCGCAACGGCGATCAGCAGTCGAGCGCCAGGAAGAACCGGAGCGCGCATATGAGCGATATTCTCGGAAGTCGGAGCAGCCAACTTTACGGCGACCTCCACCATTGGCTGTGCGCGAAACCTATCCGCGTGACTTGGTTACAGAAGGGGCGCATTCCAGGCTACGGCGCGAGCGACCTCGAATGCGATCAGAAGAGTTCCTGATACAGATATCTCATTTGGCGTCGATTCTCGGCTGAGGTGTGCATGGCGTGGGTGATTCTGGTGGTAGCTGGGGTGTTTGAGATTGGCTGGGCGATTGGCCTCAAGTACACCGAGGGTTTTACCAAGCTCTGGCCGACCGTCGGAACGGCCGCGTCAATGTTGGTGAGCGTGTCGCTGCTGGGCATTGCGATGAAGACGTTGCCGGTAGGCACTGCCTACGCGGTATGGGTTGGCGTGGGAGCCGTCGGCACAGTTTTGCTCGGCATACGTCTGTTTGACGAGCCAGCCAATGCCGCGCGTTTAGTCAGCATCGGGTTGATCGTGGCTGGTATAGTCGGGCTCAAGCTGTCGACGCGCAGCTGATTTACCGTCGCGACGAACTCGCGGTGTGGCGCGCGCGCGCGGGTGGCGCCAACGGGCCGCGGGTTTCTACTCGCCGCACAACCGGTGTGGCGCGCCAAGCACCTTATTATTCGCGATGCGTCGCGCTAGCGGAGCACGTCGATACCGCCAGCCATCTGGCCTACGTCCGCGGTTGCGACGGTTTTCAGCGCCGTGAGGTCGATGATTTCGACCGTACCTGGCTCCGCGCCAATGCCCTCAACCGAGATGAACGCGTAGCGATCGTCGGACGAGATGACCGCGCCGTGCACGACTTTGCGCCTGGTGGGAATGCGCGCCAATTCACGACCGCTCGCGACATCAATGACACTCACCGATTGATCGCGCTTGTTGGTGCCAATCAATCGTGTCCCATCATTCGTGATCGCGAGATTGTACACGCCGTTGCCAGCCGATATGCGTCGCACCATCCGCCACGTTGCCACATCAATTTCGACGATGTCACTCGTGCGATTGCATGCAACAAACACTGAATTGCCATTTGGCGACGGTTGCGCCCACGTTGGCGAGCAGGTGGGATCGCCGGCGGCGGGCGCCGTCATGCCGTGCCCTGACATGTCGTGTGTTGCGCCACTCGCCACGGCCATCGGTGCGCCTGGCATACCCATTTCCTTCCCTTTCGTGAGCTGGAAATTCCTGCTCACTTCGAGTGTGGCAACGTCAATCTCCACCAGATAATCGTCCATCATGCACGCTGAGTAATGTTTGGTGCCCTGTGCGTTGAGGCGTGAACCATGCGGCATCGCGCACGTCTTAATGCGCGTGAGTTCCACCATGTCTTCCACGCCAACAACGCTTACATCGCTGGCGACCATCTCGCCGTGCAAATTGAAATTCACAACGAATGCGAGATGACCGTCTGGTGTGATCTGTACGGTCGCCGGAAAATTACCAAGCATCACGCGACCAATCACGCGATTATCGCTCGCACGAAGCTTCCAGAAACTGCCAAACGGTGTGCCGTGTGCCGTGGAGACGTAGTAAAACTGTTTATCCGGCGACACCGCCAATCCATGCGGACCATCAGGATCGGTAGCGCTCAGCCCAATCGGTATGGTTGCTTGAATTGCCGCACCGTTTGGGCCAAAGGTGATGATCGTAATCTGGTCGGTCGCTTCTGACGCCACGGCGATCGTGTACGTACGATCAGGCACCTGTGCAGACACACGCTGCGCGACCGCCGCAACCGGGACAGATGCTGGTGTTGTGGCCGCACGCACCGTCAACGTTGGTACGCTTTGCTGCGCACGAAGCGATGATGAAATCGCAACGCTGCTGATCGCTGCGCACGTCAGAATTGACCGCAGCATCACGGTGTAATACCTCGCTTCGGTTTCATGCGCACAATCCACAGACCGTTGTGCATGTCGTTCACGTACGCCAACCCATCGCGCACAACAACGCCCCATGTCATCGCGTCATTCTTGGTGAAGCCGTCCATGTCAGCGGTGTTCAAGTGCGCCATCTCGCGTTGTTGTGCGCGCAAATCGCCGCGGAGTTCGCCGCTAATGTCAAAGGTGCGGAAGCCCGCGTTGTACGCACCCATGTAGAGCGTATCGCCAGCGATCCAGATGTTGTGCACGCCGCCAAATTCCGGCTCGTAAAATGCGACTGGCTTCGGGTTGGCCATGTCCGAAATATCAATTACCTGTAAGCGTCCATACGCGCGACCGGCGGACGCATCTTTCGCACCCTGCACACCGCTCGACGGAAAGACTTCGTCGGCAATGAACACGTAATTGCGATGACGCCATGCGGTGTGCGTTCCACGGATGAAGCCCGGACCGCCCGCCAATTCAACCTGTCGATACATGTCATTCAGATCGTACTTGTACTGACTGACGAGCACCGGATTGGATGGCGAGCCACCACGCATCCCGTTGCCAATATCCAGAATGACAAGCCCGTCGTTCCAGTAGCTCAAATACGCGAGGCCGTCCTGGATATCAACATCATGCAACGACCGGCCGGCATCCGGCCGCGGCGTACGCCAGATACCAACTTGTGTGGGCTTGTACGGATCAGCGATGTCGATGATGTGAATGGCACCAGTCCCGTCATTCGTTGCGTACACGTGCGTTCCAAACTTTTCTTGCTTGTACACAAATGCCGAATGCACACCAGCCGTCATCCCTTCCGTGAACTCAGAAATTTTGACGGGATGCAGTGGATCGGCGAGACTCGAAATGACAATGCCGTTTTTGCGATCGCTCGCCCCTTCGCGCGTGTTCACAAGGAACAGGCCGTCTGGCGTGGTCATCACGTCGTTCACTCGACGCGTGTTCTGAATCATGCTGTCAGAAACAATCGGGTTCGCCGGATTCGAAATGTCGATGGTATAAAAACGGTCGCCACCGCTCCCCGTGCCCAAGTACGCAACTTTGCCGTTCGGATGCAGCCAGACTTCTTCGGTCGTGAACAATTTTTTGGGCGAGCGACCCACAACTTCCAACGGCCGCCGCACATCGCGCGCACTCAACGTCACCGTCGCTTCTGCGGTCTGCGTGCCGAAGCTCGCGGTGATGGTGTAGGTGCCCTGCTCGTAACCAACAAATCCGCCATCAGCGCCGATCATGCCCTGCCCGGGACTGAAGCTCCAACTTGGCGAGAGCCCCGCAATTGCGCGACCGGCTGCATCCTTGGCGCTGGTCGCAAAATGAATCACATCGCCGGTGCGTGCATCGACAGACGATGGTGTGACTGAGAGTGACGCGATGCGTTGTGCAGCCACCGTAATCGGAACGTCTTTCGACACGGTACCGGCGGTCGCGACCAACTTCGCTGACCCCGCCGCAACTGCCGTCGCTAGCCCGTCGCGAGTGACCTGCACAATTCGCGGATTGCTGCTGGTCCACAACACGCGATCATCGCGGCGGTCGCTGGCCTCGTCGAACGCGGTCGCGAGGTACCGCATCCGCTGGCCGATCGCGAGCGTGCCAGCGCCTGCGGTGACATTGATATGGTGCGCGGCGCCGGGGAGCATGCGAATCTCCAGCCGTTCGATCACTGGTCGGCGCCCCACTTGGATTGCCGACACAATCACCGGGATGGTGCCGGTCGAGCCAGAGCGGATGAGTCCGTCAGGCTGCACTACGCCTTCGAAGTAGCCGCCCGCATTCGAGACGCGGATCGTGACGTTTGGGACTTCGTTGCCCTGCGCGTCGAGTGCCTTGACCCGCAGCCGCATGGTGTCGCGTGCGAGCATGGTCCGCTCTTTCGGGAGGATCTGCAGCGAGGCAATCGCCGGACCTGCTGGGGCCGCCTGAGCGGGCGGTGCGGGCTGCTGCGCAAACGCCCGCAGTGAGCAGATGGCCAATGCGGCCGCGACACCAATCGAACGCGTCATGCGGAAGAACCTCAAGCAGCGGGCGGGAACGGTCGAAACGTCTCAGAAGCAGAGGAAGAAGGCCGCCCGCGCGTGCGTCGTCAATCGCACCCGTATCCGCCGATCCACCTTGCGCGATTTCAATGACGATGCGGGCACGTCGCCCAACGTTGACCCGCCACGCTGCGGCGACAGTCCTTTAGTGACACGAGTTTACGCCACACCGCATGCCAGAAAACATCGACAGCGGTCCGCAGGAGCGACGGGGCTCCGTCCCAGTCTTCTCCGACCCGAGCGGCCGGCGCTGGCGCACTGTCCGCGGCACGGCGCTCGGTATTGGCATTGGCACGACGCTGGTCGCGCTTGTGATCGCTGTGGCGGTGATCATTCCGCCACTGCTCCCCGATACGTGGGCAGGTGCAATCGCCGGTGACACGTTCACCGTGACGCGCGCTCAGCCAAGTAATGATCGCGAACGCACTGCTGCGCACCAGCGTTTGCTCGCAGCGCTGCAAAAACACAATCTCGCGCCAACGCTACGCAGAGCGGACGCCTCACGTCGTCACGGAGAATCGTCGAACGCGTTCACTGACAGCAGTCCGATTGTACTGGGCTTCTACGTCAATTGGGACGACAACTCATTTGCAGCGTTACAATCGCACGCGCGCGACATGGATTGGGTGGCCGGTGAATGGGCGTTTTTGAATGCTGACGGCGCAAGCGTCAACTGGGATCTTGGCGATGCGAAGAAAAAAGACGTACTCGGCCTGGTGAAATCACTGCCTGCGGATCAGCGGCCCACGCTGTTTGCGATGCTCACCAACGTCGATCCGATCAGCCACCAATTTGATGCATTGCGTGCGCATCGATTGCTCACAAATGCCGACAATCGCCACAAGGTGATTGCCTCACTCGTGCGCGGCGTGACGAAGTTTGGTTTGGGCGGAATCGTGATTGACATCGAGAGCGTGGATGCAGAATCGCGCGCGGGGCTCGTGATCTTCATGCGAGAGTTGCGCGTGCAACTTCACGCAATCGGCGCGGTCACATTGCAAACCGTCGCAGCCGACGCCGATGACGAGATGCGCGCGGCAGGCGAATGTGTAGACTACGTGGTGGTCATGCTGTACGACGAGCATTGGCAGACCGGCGAACCGGGCCCTGTGGCTAGTCAAAGCTGGTACGACGAGAAAGCGGCGCACGCGTTGACGCTTATTCCGTCTCAGAAGGCCATCTTTGCGATTGGCACGTACGGCTATCACTGGGACGATGCTGGTGATGGTCACGCTGCAGAAGCGCAGACGTTTGCGGAAGTGATGCGCGCAGTGCGCGAGAATCACGGCGCAGTGCAGTTTACGTCACCGTCGTTGAACCCCGTCGCGACCTGGAGTGATCCCGACTCTGTAGATCATCAAGTATGGTTTCTCGACGCAACAACGGCGTGGAACGAGATGTCGACGGCCACACGCCTCGGCGCTCGCGGGGTTGCACTCTGGCGTTTAGGCGCGGAAGATCCGTCAATGTGGAACGTTGTAGGTTCGCAACGTGTGCGAAATCCGGCACACGCGCTGACGCAGGTTGCGCCCGGATATGATGTGGAGTTCCGCGGCAACGGTGAGTTGCTGCGCGTGAAATCGCGTCCGACCATGGGCGCACGCACCATCGGCGTCAACTCCGCCACGTCCTTGATCACGCGCGTGCAGTGGACCGCGTTCCCGTCGCCGTTTGTGATTGAACGCACCGGCGCTGCGGCGCCACACCGTGTCGCGCTGACCTTTGACGATGGCCCCGACGCGCGTTGGACGCCGGCCATTTTAGATACGCTGAGATCG
>JANNWU010000560.1:0-10171 GCA_031408755.1 Gemmatimonadaceae bacterium
GGGCAGGGGATCGCAATGCACAATCACCTCGTCCGCAGATGACGAGGGCTGCACCGTTCTCAGTGCAGCCCCAAGTCAAGTCTTTCTACGACAACCGTTTACCGGCGTCGGACCAATCCATCGCGACTTCAGCTTGCTGAAATAATTGCTGGCTTTGCGTCCGTGATCAGTTCGCTGCGGCTCGTCACAATGTTGTCGATAATGCCGTATTCAAGCGCTTCCTCCGCGCTCATGTACCGATCGCGATCAGTGTCACGCTCAATCACTTCCACTGACTTGCCCGTGTGCTTGGACATCAGTTCGTTCAACTTGCCTTTCAGGTACAGGATTTCACGCGCCTGAATTTCGATGTCCGATGCCATTCCACCGCCACCGTTCTGGCTGGGCTGGTGAATCATGATGCGGCTGTGCGGCAATGCCGAGCGCTTCCCCTTGCGACCAGCGCTCAACAAGAACGCACCCATGCTGGCAGCCATGCCCATGCAAATCGTGTTCACAGGTGCCGACATGAAATTCATCGTGTCATAGATCGCTAATCCGGCCGAGACGCTGCCGCCCGGACAGTTGACGTACAACGAAATGTCACGCTCGGCGTTGTCGGCCTGCAAAAATAGCAACTGCGCAATGACGATGTTCGCCACATCATCGTTGATCGGCGTACCGAGGAAGATGATGCGATCCATCAAAAGCCGCGAGAATACATCGTACGAGCGCTCGCCGCGGCTAGAGCGTTCAATCACATACGGAGCGTAAATGCTGGCCATGATTCGGGCATCCTGCTGAGGTAATGGCACCGGGGCAATCCCCGATGAGAGCTCCTGCTGTCTTACGCTACCTGATTGACCGTGTTTTGTGCAATCAGCCAATTGAACACTTTTTCGTCTGTGACGGTCCGCTCCAATTCCTTCAAACGACCGCCCTTTTCAAGTTCCACGTACAACTGCCCAGTTTCGACGCCGCGTTCCACCGCCATCGCTGCCACCTTGTCGTCAACATCGGCTGTAGACGCAACGAGTCCTTGCTTCTCGGCGATCGTATCGATCACAACGTCTCGGCGCACCTGACGTTCCGCCATCGGACGGAACTCACCTGCAAAACGATCCTGCATGCCATCGGGCACTTGGTACATCTGCATGTACGCGCCCATCACCTGCTGAACCCACGCATTTGGGATCTCGAACGGGTTGGCGGTGATTACCTGATCGAGTAGCTGCTCGCGAACCGCGGCATCGGCCTCGCGCTTCACGTGCTGGCCCATGTCCACCCGGATCGCGTCGGTCAACTTCTCGACCGTATCGAAATCACCCAGCTCGCGCGCGAAGGCATCATCGAGTGCGGGCAGGGTTTTGCGCTTCACTTCGAGCAACGTCACACGGGTCAGCTTGGCCTTGCCGCGCTGCGCCTCATCTGGGAAATCATCGGGCCAGCGTACTGGACGCTCGACGGTCTGGCCAGGCGTGGCCTCCATAATCAGCTCCTCGATGCCGGCGATGGCTTGGCCCTTACCGAGCTCGAGGGGATATTCGCGCTGTTCAGGCATTTCGCCGCCTTCCTCTGCGGAAGCGATCTGAACCTTGACCTGATCGCCCGGCTGCGGCTTGTCCTCTACCGGTGACAGGGCAGCGCGCTGCTCGCGAAGCGTCTCAATCTGCTCCTGCACCATCGTCTCGGTCACGACTTCCGATGGACGCGCGACAACGAAGCCAGAGGTCGTGTCCATCGTGATCGTCGGGCGCACTTCAAGGTGAATGTCGAACGTGACCGGTGCGCCCTCCTCAAACTTCAGGTCGTGGACGTGTGGCTGGGCAATTGGCTCGAGCTTTTCTTGCTCAAGCGCCTGCTTCCATGCGTCCTGCACCATGCTCTCAAGCGCTTCCGACTTGATCTGCTCAGCGTAGGCTTTTTTGACCAGATGGAGCGGTGCTTTGCCTGGCCGGAAGCCGGGCATGCGAGCGGCTGAGGCGTAGCGCTTGATCGCTTTCTCCTCGGCGGCCTTCACGGTCTCGGCAGATACGGTCACGCCAAGCAGGCGCTGAACGCCCTCGGCCTTTTTGACGGCAATTTCAAACGACATCGTCGGATCGGATACGGGAGACACGGAACAGCCGCCGAAAGTGCGGCGGCGTAGCCATTTAAGCTAACGGGGGAAGGGCGTCTGAGCGGAGTGGAATCCGTCGATTTTTTCGCGGCAGTTCAGCGCGTTTGAGCGTTAACGCAACGTGGACGGGTAGATTTACAAATGACGCTACCCGACGAGCTCAATGATCGTGACCGACGCGCGCGTACGCCGTCGGCTGTGCCGCGTTCAGCGGTGCCGGGTGCCGCGGTCACGACGACCGAATCGGAGCTCGCGCTCCCCTCGTTTGGGCACATGTTGCGTCTCATGGGGCGCGCCGTTCGACTGCGCTGCCCGAATTGTGGCGTTGGCGCTGTGGTCAGGCCATACGCAAAAGTGAACGAGCGTTGCAGCGAATGCGGCTTTCGATTCACGCGCAGCAGCGACGCCTATTTCTCAGGCGCAATGTTCGCCAACCTTGCCGTGGCGGAACTGCTGTTTGCAGTCGTCTTCGGGTCAGTCTTGGTTATTTCGTGGCCTAACGTGCCGTGGGACGCGCTGGCGTATGGGCTACCACTGGGGCTCGCGCTGGCGCCCATACTCTTGCTGCCGTTTGCGAAGGTTGCGTGGCTGACCTTTGACGTGATGTTCAGGCCAATTCAGCCTGACGAGATCGAGGCACCGCGGTAGAAATAGCACGATTGGTTGGCTGCGAAGCCGGTGCATTCAGCGACAGCACCGGTGTCGGTCGCCAGTCGCTTCAATCGAGCCTTTCGCCGATCGCTTCAATCGCTTGCACCAACTGGTTTCGCGCGCTGTCCGCTTCCACGCCTTCATCGTTGCGCAACTGCTCAATAGAGAGCGCGAGAAATGCGGTGATCCGCGTCTGCAGTCGTTCGCGAGCCACACCAAACGCTGCGAGTTGTTCAGTGTGGCTTCCCGCAGCAGCCGCCGGATCAGGAATGCCCCAGTGCACGGCGACCGCTCCGGCCGGTGGAATTGGGCAAGCGTCACGCGCGGCATCACAGACCGTAATGACTAAGTCCCACGGCAAATGCTCCACGTCTGGCATGCCTTGCGAATGTTTCCCCACCCATTCGATGCCCACTTCACGCAGCGACTCAATGGCAAGCGGGTGAACACCCGGCCCTGGGTCCGAGCCTGCACTCGCAACGTGAACCCGGGTGCCGCCATCACGTGCGAGCAGCGCCTCCGCCATCTGGCTGCGTGCTGAATTTCGAGTGCAAAGAATCAAGACTCGTATTGCGTGGGGCATACGCAGAGGGATGGATGTTTTGCGTTTTCGGTGGCGGTGCTGCCTGTCCTGATGCACACCAAAGCTATTCGCCTTGGTAGCGACCCCGGTATTTCCTTTGGCGCGTGATGTAGCTTCGTGACCAATCTGATATGCTGACACTCCTCGCGTTCTCGATGGTCATCGTCTTTATGACGTTGATCATGACCAAGCGTCTCGCGCCGCTCACCGCGCTGATCCTCGTGCCAATTGCGTTTGGCATTCTGGGCGGATTTACCGCGTCGCTTGGCCCGATGATGCTGGCCGGTGTGACGAAGATTGCACCAACGGGAATCATGCTGATGTTCGCGATTTTGTACTTCGCGATCATGATCGACGCGGGGCTATTTGAGCCCGTCGTGACCAAGCTTGTTACGCTGGTGGACGGCGATCCAGTGAAGGTTGTGATGGGCACTGCAGCATTGGCGTTGTTTGTGTCACTGGATGGCGATGGTTCAACCACCTACATGATCACAGCCGCTGCGATGCTTCCGTTATATCGCAAACTTGGAATTCGGCCGCTGGTGCTCGCGTGTGTGACGATGATGGCCGGCGGCGTGATGAATATTCTGCCGTGGGGCGGACCTACCGCACGTGCAGCAACCGCGCTGTCAGTGGATGTAGCAGACATCTTTGTGCCAATGGTGCCATCGATGATCATCGCCGCCGCGTGGGTGCTGTATGCAGCGTATCGAATTGGTTTGAATGAGCGCGTGCGGATTGCCGCGGCGGGAATCGTGCAGTTCTCCGACGACACCGCGCTGGATGACAACACAGCGCTTGTTGATACACGCCGCCCGAAGCTGCTATTCGTTAACGCGGCGCTCACTGCGCTGCTCATGATTGCGCTGGTTGCTGGTGTGATGCCGCTACCAGTGCTATTCATGATCGGATTCGCGATTGCCATCATGATCAACTATCCAAGTGTGGCCGAGCAGAAACGATTGCTGGCCAATCACGCGGGCAATGTATTGGCGGTGGCGTCACTGATTTTCGCGGCGGGTATTTTCACCGGAATACTGTCTGGCACGAAGATGGTAGACGCAATGGCCGAGAGTGTGGTGCGAGTGATTCCTGCGTCGCTCGGTCCGTATCTGTCGGTGGTGACGGGGGTGTTGAGCATTCCGTTCACTTTCTTCATCTCCAACGACGCTTTCTATTTTGGCATACTGCCTATTCTCGCGAAGGCAGGGCAGGCGTACGGGATTACTGCGGCCGAGATGGGTCGTGCATCATTGATCGGTCAGCCGGTGCATCTGCTTAGTCCGCTCGTGCCTTCCACGTATTTGTTAGTCGGACTCGTTGGTGTCGATTTGGATGCGCATCAGCGCTTCACCTTGCGATGGGTATTACTCACATCGCTCGTGTTGCTTGCAGCGGGGTTGCTCACGACCGTCATTCCGCTCGTTGGTCACGCAATTACATCACCGGTTCCGACATGATTTCTCCGCGCGTACGCATTGTCGTTATTACGTTGATCGCGTTGCTGTCGTTTGTGTTGCCATTGGCGGCGCAGGAGCGCGCTGCAGATCCCGCGCAGTACGACGTGATACTGGCCGCGCATGATTTGATGATTCCTACGCGCGACGGCATGCGCATGGCAACGGATGTGTATCGGCCAGCGCGCGGTGGCGTGGTGGTAGATGGAAAATTTCCAGTGCTGTTGAATCGCACACCATATGACAAGGGTTCTCTGGCGTCGCAGGCGCAGAACTTTGCGCGACACGGGTATGTGGTTGCGGTGCAAGACTTCCGCGGGCGGTACGCATCAGAAGGCCGATTTCTCAAAGTGCAGCCTGCGGATGCGACTGACGGATACGACACTATTGAGTGGTTAGCGAAGCAGTCGTGGTCTAACGGTAAAGTGGGAATGTGGGGCCAGTCATTTGCCGCACATGCGCAGGCGGGCGCTGCGATTCTGAATCCGCCGTCGCTCTCGACATTGCTGCTCAACATGGGCGGCATGTCGAATGCGTGGGACCATGGCGTGCGCTATCGCGGTGCGTACGAAATGGGCCGACAACTCACGTGGGCTTGGAGCCAGCTGTTGGCTGACGCGCGCTCGCCAGACGTGAAGGAATTGCTGACGCGAGAGAAAGTGGAAGACTGGTACAACGTGCAACCGATGCGGCGTGGGTTGAATCCGTTGTCGGTGTCGCCAGAATACGAAGGGTGGTATCTCGATTTCTTTGAGCGTGCGGACTACGATGCGTTCTGGAAAGATCCGATGGTGAACTGGGAAGAACATTACGCGCGAACGGCGAGCATTCCGATGGCGCACATCGGAGGATGGTACGACATTTTTCTCGCGGGCACATTTCGGAATTTCACCGGGCTGAAGGCGTTGAAATCTGCGCCGCAACACATCGTGGTAGGGCCATGGACACACAGTGGCAATGTGAGGCCGTACGCAGGTGACGTGTCGTTTGGCGCTGATGCAGCGATCGCGGATTTCTACGGTGCGTTTCATCTCCGCTGGTTTGACCACTTCATGAAGGGTCAGTCGACCGGCGTTGAAAACGTGGCGCCGGTGCGGTTGTTCGTGATGGGAACCGGTGATGGGCACAAGGATGCCGACGGTCGACTGTTTCACGGCGGCTACTGGCGTGATTCGCAAACGTGGCCGCTAACCGGAACGCGTATGGTGCCGTATTTCTTCCATGCCGACGGTTCACTGAAGACCGCTGCTCCGGCTACGCGCGCTTCGTCTACAACGTACACATTCGATCCGTTCCATCCGGTGCCAACGATTGGTGGTGGCTCGTCAGCCCGATTGAAAGATGGCGCGTACAATCAACGCGAAGATGCACGATTTCCTCCGTCGGCGTCGCCATTTCTTCCGCTGCGATCACGTCGCGATGTGGTGGTCTTTCAGACTGAACCACTGACCGAAGACATGACGGTAATTGGGCCAATAAAAATCGTGCTGCACGCATCATCGTCGCGCACCGATACTGATTTCACAGCGAAGCTACTTGACGTTTACCCCTCCAGTGATGCCTGGCCCGGTGGCTTCGACATGAACCTGACGGATGCTATTGTGCGCGGTCGCTATCGCGCGACGCGTGAGCATGCAGTGTTGCTCACGCCCGGACGCGTGTATCCGTTCACGATTGAGCCATTTCCGACCGCCAATGTGTTCAAGAGGGGCCACCGCATTCGCGTCGACATTTCCAGCAGCAACTTTCCGCGTTTCGATGTGAATCCCAATACTGGTGAGCCGTTAGGACGAAATCGTCGGATGGTCTCGGCGGACAACACGATTCATCACAGTTCTGTGTTTCCATCGCACATCATCCTGCCACTGGCGCCGGCGCAACCGTAACGATCAGAATCTCAGCGAGAGGCAACTCAAACCGCCGTCCATCTTTCGGTATTCGCTCATGTCGAGCACCTGGAGCGTGTACCCTAGCGACATGAGTGCGGCGTCGAGTTTCGGCTGGCCAGCGGAGGTGAACACGACATCGTTCACGCGCACGCAGTTCGCCCCATACTCTTCGCCAAACGGCACTCGCACAATGTCGTAGTCGGCAAACGCCGGATGATCAGCCAGCGCGTCGATCAGTACCAACCGTTGCGGATCAATCGCCGCAATGCCGCTCTTCAAATGCAGAATGCTTTCGATGCCACGGATATCTACCGTTGACGCCGAATAGCCAAACTGCGCCAACCATTCGGTGAGTTGAGCTGCACCATGATCATTGGTGCGATGCGAGAGACCGATGAACACATGGTTTCCCGCTTCGCACACGTCGCCTGCATCGAGCGTTCCGGGTGCGACGATGCTCGCTAAGGCTGGAAAGTATGGAAGTAATGCTTCGACGATCGACTCCACTTCACCAAGTCGACTCTCGGCGCCAAGGCGCGTACGGATCGCGCCCAATTGAGGAAGAATCAGCGCCGTGTCTTCCACGAAAGTCGAGTCTGGGTAGCTATCGTCAGCAGAAAGCACGATGACTTCACAGCCGTGCGCCGCCAGCGCTCTACAGTATTCCGCGTGCTGCGCCAACGCGATGTCGACGTCCGGAACTCCGAGATCGACGGTGGTCAGGCCGTCTGCGAAGTTGCGCGCGGGCGGTCGCACGATGGCGCGCGAAAACTGTGAAAACATGCGTCTGCGCAGTGCTGGGAACGGAACAAGCGGTCGGTAACGCCGAAAGTAGCGCTGGCGCACATCGGCATTCAACCCTGCTCTGGCATCGACTCGCGATTTCGTCGGTCCAGCGGAGATATGCGCACGTCGATACGTTCCGCAACGCAGCCCACACTTCTCCCTCGCTCACGACGCAACTGCATGGCTGATACGCTTGCACGAACGCTCGGCACACGCGACCTGACATTGCTGGTGGTCGGAAATGTCATTGGTTCTGGCATCTTCCTTGTGCCATCGTCAGTATTGGCACAGAGTGGCGAGTCGGTGACGGTGGCAATGACAGTCTGGCTAATTGGCGGCCTGCTCTCGCTACTCGGCGCGCTTTCGTACGGCGAGCTTGGCGCGATGGATAACGGTGCGGGTGGACTGTATGCGTACATCCGCGACGGATTCGGCTCGTTTCCCGCCTTTCTCTACGGGTGGACGCTCTTTTTTGTGATCGGAGCGGGCACAATCGCGACCCTGGCAGTCGCCGCCGCAAACTACATGACACAATTTGTGCCGATGACGGCTTGGCAGAAAAACATTGCAGCGGTCGCAATGATCGTCGTGATGGCTGTGATCAATGTGCGAAGTACGCGTGAGAGCGCCACCGTGCAGAACGTGGCGACAGGAATTAAGGTGCTCGTTATTCTTGCGATGAGTGCGGTGCTTTTCATGCTGGGTGATGGCGGCGATGTGCTCGCGCCAATTCACACGATCGCACCTGTGACTTTTTCTGGAATTGGACTTTCTATTATCTCGGTGTTGTGGGCGTTTGAGGGGTGGCAATACGTCACGTTTGTCTCGGCCGAGGCGAAGGATCCGCAACGTTCTCTGCCACGCGCCATTTTTCTTGGGACCGCGTCGCTGATCGCGATCTACGTGCTGGCTAATTTCGCGTATCTCGCGGCGCTTGGACCAGCCGGTGTTGCCACGTCAGAACGTGTTGCGGGTGAGGCCGTCGCGCGGGTGATGGGGCCGACGGCTGGATCACTATTCGCGCTGGTGATCATCATCTCGATGTACAGCGCGGCGCATGCAACGGTGATCACGGTGCCTCGGGTGTATTTCGCGATGGCGCAGGATGGTTTGTTTTTTCAGAAGCTCGCCGAAGTGCATCCAAAGTACGGAACACCAGCCATCGCAATTCTCACAAGCTGTGCGTGGGCAATTGTGCTGACGTTTACGGGCACCTTCGAACAGTTGCTGACGTACGTGGTGTTTATCGGGTGGATGTTCTACGCACTCGGTGCCGCCGCGGTCATTGCGTTGCGCATCAAACGCCCTGACGCAATGAGACCTTTCAAAGTTCCCGGTTATCCTATCACGCCGTTGCTGTTTGTACTGGCTGCGATTGCGATTGTTGGCAATACGATGTATTCGCAGCCGCGGCAAGCGGCAATTGGCGTCGGCGTTGTACTCGCTGGTGCACCAGCGTACGTCCTTTGGCAACGCCGAAAGCGGGCCACGCGCTCGTGAGCAGCGGATTGGTAGGTGGCGAGTTGCGACAGCCGCCGGTGCGAGTTGTTGTGATGGGCGTATCTGGTGCAGGGAAGTCGCTCATTGGCGCTGCGCTCAGCCAAGCGCTGCATGTCGCGTTTGTCGAAGGCGATGACTTTCACCCGCCGGCGAACGTGGAGCGAATGACCAGTGGAATTCCGCTCACTGATGCTGATCGTGACGGATGGTTGCGTGCGCTTGCGCTGCAGTTGCGCGTCGCGAGCGATGCTGGGGTCGGACTAGTGGTCTCGTGTTCAGCGCTCAAGCGTAGCTATCGCGATGTACTTCGGAGCGGTGCGCCAGATGTTCGCTTCGTTCTCTTGTTGGGCACCGAAGCACTGCTACGCGACAGGCTCGCTGGGCGCACTGGTCATTTTATGCCGTCGTCGCTTTTGACAAGCCAACTTGCGACGCTCGAGCTCCCATCGACAGACGAAAATGCGATCATGTACAGTATAGACGTCGCACCGGATGCAATCGTGCGTGATGCGGTGAGTCGGCTCCTAGGCGAATGTCTCGCGACGACGGAAGAACGGCAGTGACGCCAAACACCGCGACGGCTGGCGACCCAATACTGCTTCTGTACGCACTCATCGCCGTCATTGCGTTGATCGTGCTCATTGCGCGAGTCAAACTGCATCCGTTCGTCGCATTGATCACTGTCGCATTCTTGACTGGACTCGCGGCCGGAATGCCACCGACCCAAATCGTGAAGGCAATTCAAGACGGTGTCGGTGCATCGCTTGGCTTCATTGCGATCGTGGTAGGCCTGGGCACTATGCTGGGCAAGATGATGGCGGAGTCCGGTGCCGCTGAACGCATCGCGCAAACCTTGATTGGCCTTTTCGGTGTACCGCGTGTGCATTGGGCGATCATGTTCGTTGCATTCATCGTTGGCATTCCCGTGTTCTTCCAAGTCGGCTTTGTGTTACTGATTCCGCTGGTGTTCACGGTCGCGCGGCAGACGGGCGTGCCGTTGCTGAAGATTGGACTGCCGTTGGTGGCTGGCCTCGCGGTCGTGCACGGACTGGTGCCGCCGCACCCCGCAGCGATGCTGGCGGTAGATGCGTTTCGCGCTGATGTAGGACGCACCATTCTATTTGCGCTGTGCGTTGGCTTGCCCGCAGCGGCTCTCGGTGGACCGATGTTCGGCAGTTGGGTTTCTCGGCGCGTGATACTGCCCGAC
>JANNWU010000561.1:0-5474 GCA_031408755.1 Gemmatimonadaceae bacterium
CGCCACATTGGATGCGGAGTTGCCGCGGATGTACGACCGCATTGAGGCGGTGCGACCGGGCGCGCGTGGCGGGCTTTCATTCTTCAGCCGTCGCTACGCACCGCTGTTAGCCGAATTGCAGCGCACCGTAGCCGACAGTACTGAATTGGTGGAACGCGTCGAGAATGCGCTGAAGGTCACTGACGACGTGTACCTAGCGCGTATTTACGCCTCCGCGCTTGAGCTCTTTCGCGGTCGAACATGGCGCGCCGGCATCGATCGGAAACTTGCGATCATTCGCGAGACTTACTCTATGCTGAACGACGAGCAGCAGTCGGTACGCAGCGAGGCTCTCGAAGTCTCGATCGTCTTGCTGATCGTGGTTGAAATACTTCTCGCCATTTTCCGACACTGATCGTCATGCTGCCTCAGATGGACCCGTACGCGCGCCACGTGATTGTCTGCACCGGATCGTATTGTTCACCCGATCGACGAGGACGGCAGATTTATGCGGAACTCGCGCGCCTGCTGCAACGCGAGGATTTGCTGTTTGGTCCAACGCGCGTCAAGCGTGGCGAGACGCCGTGCCTCGGTGTGTGTGCAGCCGGAACAATTGTGGCCGTGTATCCGGAGGGTGTCTGGTATGCGAACGTGACACCCGCGTTACTGGAGCGAATTGTGGTGGAGCATCTGAAGCACGGCAAGGTGGTGGACGAGGCGGTGTTTCACCGTTTAGGATCGGGCGCGTGATGATTGCTGCGCTTGCGTTGCTCGGCAGTGATGGCCTCGTTGAGCGCGCGCATGTGCCGCGGCCAGACGTGTTGGGCGAATGTTTGAAAGTTCATCAATGCGGCGCGTTCGTCGAGGAGAAATTCGGCCAGTCTGCGGTGTCCTTTGCGCAAATTGCATGCAGCGCAGGCAGTCACTACGTTGCCGCCGGAGTGATCGCCGCCGCGCATGCTTGGTTGCACGTGGTCAACGGTCAGCAGTGCGGCCGCGAATTGTTCTCCGCAGTACACGCAGCGCCACTCGTCTCGAGCAAATATCTCTTCGCGTTTCACGATGGTCGAATTTCCTGATCCACGACGCGCGTTTTTCGAAACGGCGCGTAAAATGTTGTACGATCCCGATGGTCCGGCATCGTCATTGGATGATGTGCAGGATGTTCCGCGACTTACTCCCCATTCACTGGACAAGGCCCGCATGGCACGCACGAGAGATCGTATTCTGAGCAACTTGGAAGAGATGTACAAGGAAGCGTTCGATCGGGCGAGGGCCTCGGAAGATCCGTCGCAGATGGTGGCGCTGGATTTTGCGTATCGGCGCGAGCAGCTGTACTTCGAGATTCTGCTGGATTTGCGCGACTCGATGGACCGGCGCTAAACACTGGATGCAATGTTGGTGCAGGCGCGGCGATTTCGCCTTCAGCGTGGAGCGTGCACGTGATGTTGATGTCTGTGATACGTGAGTGTGTGTGGCTGCGCCAGAGAGGCTACGTTGCTGCCTTCGTACTGTTGCCGTTGTTGGCACCATCGCTGCGCGCGCAAGCTCCGCTCGGCATTGGCAGTACGCTTGGCACCGTCATTCGTATCAGAGTGTCGGGAGCACCAAGCGCCTCAGGAACGCGGTCTCGCGGGCTTACGCCTGCTGGATTACTCGTTCAGCGGCACGGCGCTGCGGTACGTTTTGATGTCCTGCAGAAAATTACGGACTCGTCGAGCGCGAAATGGGTGCGTATGGACAGCGGGACGCACGTGTTGCGTCTTTACGATGACTCAACGCGCGCCACGATCGTCGTGCCGGTTGCCGAATTACGTTCACTGATGACGACAGTATTCAACGCACGCTTCGATAGCGTGAGTGTTGACGCATATGTTGGCGGCGCTGGACCTCGCGTGCTCGGCTACGAGACGCAGCGCGTGACGTACACGCATCGCATGGTGATGCGGACGAGTGTTGGTGGACGTAGCCAGACCCTGAAATTCCTTTCGGCTTCGGACGTGCTTGTCGCGCCGGCATTGGCAGAAGAATTGGGTGCGAGTCAGGTACTGTCGCTGGCGACCAATGGCACGGCGGCGCTGGCGGAGTTGCTGTTGAGTTCTGACGCGGGCTCACGGGCACCACGTAGCGACACACCGATTCCTCGCGGACTGGCGCTGCGCACGATCACTTTCACTGAAACGGAAACTACCGGCAGCGGATTTCTTGCGTTTCGTGGTGAGAATGGACGCACCAGTTCCACCGATACTGCTGAAGTGATCTCGTTCGAGCGTCGGCGCATTGACCCGAAGCGGTTGGTCGCGCCAGCGAATTATCGCGAGGAGGATTTTGGTGCAATGCTCAAAGACGTCGCGAATTATTCACGTTCGGTGCAGCGCCCTGGATCTCAAGGTGGCAAGGTTTCTTCCGGCAGCAAGCCAGCAAAACCGAGTAAGCCGTGACCGCCGCGGCGCATATTACTCCGCTGGTATGAGCGCGTCGTCGCACATAGTGTCGCTTGCGTTTGTGAACGCGCGTATCCGCACAGGTGATGCACGTCGGCCCCATGCCGATGCCGTGGCGGTGTCAGGACGAATACTCGCGCTTGTGGGATCGAGTGCGGAGATCCGAAAGTTAGCCGGTGCCGGTGCGCGCATCGTGGACGTGAAAGGGGCGGCGATTTGCGCGCACCCACGCGAGCTTGTACTTCAACGCGGAGGCGCTGCATCGTTCGTGGTCCTCGCACCAGACTCGTCGGCGACAGAACGCTTTCGCATGCTTGACGGTGAGATTGTGTTTGACATCCTCACAAATTGACGCGCCGCGACTAAATCATCGCGCAGAAGAAGTAGCGGTAAACGACGCACGGTGATTTCGGGCTGGTGTCAGTACACAATTCCGTCGGAGCTAACAGTGCTAATGAATCGCAGCGTGTCCGTCTGTTTAATAATCGCGGTTGGAGCTGCGTGCTCCGCCGGCGCTCCAGGTGCTGACAAATCGGCTGACGCTGGCGCAGCAAAATCGGCGACGTCGCAAGCTTCGTCGAGCAGAGATGGATACAGATTCACGATCACCACGACAACGCGTGTGGAATCCAGTGCGCCCGGTGCGTCGTCGCTGCCAGCGCAGGTCATGGAGTCGGAGGTGCGTGTGTTGGGTGGAAAGATGCGCATGGATTACCTCACCGACGTTGGCCCGATGATGAAAAAGGGCACCTACGCTGTGATGGATTCTGAAGGTGCAGCACTCACGCAAATCAACATGGCCGACAGCACCGGTGTGCTGATCGACGGCAAAGGCGTAAAGGAGATTGTCGGACGGCAGTCCGACACGAAGATGGATATCAGCGCTGTGTCGTCGCGGACGGAGGCACTTGGCCCGGGCGAAACTATTCTTGGATTCGCAACCAAGAAGTACCGCGTCACGAATAACTACACGCTCACGCTGGCGATGATGGGTCGGCCGATTGTCACGCAAAATCAAGTCACGACCATCCTGCACGTGAATGAAGAGATTGACGTGATTCGACCGGTATTTCAACAGATGACTGAACGGTTTGCAGCGTCTTTTGGCTCTGGAGACGCAATGCGAAAACTTACGGAATTGAATCGCAACATGCCAAAGGGTTTTGCTCTTCGGCAAGAACAGGAGACGCGCATGGTCAGTGCGGGAATTGTTGCCACCACACATATCGATGTTGCGGTGACCAAATTTGCGCGAGGTGGCGTGCGTGCTGAAGATTTTGTAATACCACCGAGTATTCGCATGATTGATATGGCGACGGTAATGAGGGAGGCGGCGCGCGCACCGCGGACGGCGCTTCCAACTCCATGAACGCTTCTGATCGTGGCGCGGTAGTGCGTACTGCGCGTTTACGCACTGCTGCGACGCTCTTGCACCTGCTTGCTGTCCAACTGTTGATAGCGCGCGTGGCGAGTGCGCAACGCGCGCCCGCGCGCACTGCGGGCTGGGCGTTTGAGTACGCGAGCACGACATCATCGCAGGGGCAGATGGTTCCGGCGCTGGATCTGGCACTCGATGTCGTGGTGTGGCGCGGCGTGGCGCGCGTGACGGTGCGTCGCGGAGGGCTTCGGACGATGACGGGAACTGACGGCGTCATTCTTATTCGTGCGAACGACAGCGTGCTCACGGTGGTCAATCCGCAGCGGCGCGAAGCGCTCCGCGTGGCGCCTGGTGATTTGGGTGGAACGATGGGCGGTGGTGCGTCAGGGATGCAGGTTCAAGTATCGGTGATTGCGAATACCACGCGCGACATCGGAGCGGGAACGGTCTCCAATGGCTACCCCACGAAGCGGATTGAGCAGGAACGCACGTACACCGTGGAGATTGGAACGCCGACACTTCGCCGCAAGGTGTGGACTCGGCAGCGGATCGTGACGTTGCTCAGCAACAGCGTGCTAAAACTAGATGCAGGATTTGTTGCATTTGCGACGCAGTTTTTGCGACCGCTGGGTCAACCGGCGGCGGTGTATCGCGCGTTGAATCCCAACGCGCGAACTGCGCCACAAGGTTTTCCGCTGTTCGTCGGCACAACAATGGCCGTTGTGACGGGTGGAGATAGTATCGAAACGCAAACAGCGGCGATCGTAACGCGGTTACGTGCGCAACAAGTCGACACAACATCATTCTTGATCCCCACGGGCTACCGTGTGACGGAGATGAGTCGACTGTTGCAGCAACGCGCTCAACCGCGGTCTGATTCCGTGATCAGAAGGCCATGATCTTCCGGTACGCCTGACGAAACGACTCCTGCTGCGGCAAAATCGCATCCTCGAGCTGCGGTGCATAACCAACGAACGTATCGGTGCTCGCAACGCGCATGACCGGCGCGTCGAGATACGCAAAACATTCGTCAGCAACAGCGGCGGCGATCTCGGCACCGTAGCCCCACGACATTGAATCTTCGTAGCCCACGATCACACGATTTGTCTTGCGGATACTCGCGAACACTGTCTCCCGATCCCACGGTGACAGCGTGCGGAGATCGATAACCTCGGCGCTCACGCCTTCTTCGGCCATCTGATTCGCCGCCGCCAGTGCGCGCTGAACCGTGGCGCCGTAGGTGACAACCGTCACATCAGTCCCTTCGCGCACCACGCGCGCTTTGCCGAACGGGATCATGAAGTTCGGTCCCGGATTCATCGACTTGTTGTACGTCTGGCGATAGAGATGCTTATGCTCGAGGAAGATGACCGGGTCTTCGCACCGAATGGCAGTGCGCAATAATCCGCTCGCATCGAGTGCGTTGCTCGGGCACACCACGCGCAAGCCAGGGCAATGCGTAAAGAGCGACGCACCCGTCTGCGAGTGGTACACACCACCACGGATGTAGCCGCCGTAGGTGGTCCGAATAACCACCGGAGCCGCGAATGTGTTGTTTGAGCGCCAGCGCATGGTTGCAAGCTCATCACGGATCTGCATATACGCCGGCCAGATATAGTCGAAGAATTGGATCTCTACGACCGGCTTGTATCCGCGAATTGCCAAACCACTTG
>JANNWU010000562.1:0-40318 GCA_031408755.1 Gemmatimonadaceae bacterium
GGCAGCTACACGTCGCCCACGCTCGCATGGTATCGCAGTTCGGCGGCGCACAACGCACCGATGGTGAATGGTCACGATCAAGGTGCTGCTCGCGGTGCGTTACTCGCGCACGACGAACGCGATGGAATGGGTTGGGTGCAAGCGGAGTTTTTTGATCCGTTCAGCGCTGTAAGATTTGTGCGCAGCGTTGTGGTAATGAACGATCACATCGTCGACGAGCTGCAGTGGACAAGTGATGAACCGGTCACCGTCGATCTGCCGATGCAGGCAAAAATTCTGACGACCACGCTGGATCCCTGGACCGCGTTTGATCCAACTGTCGACGCGCATGGCATGCTGTCACACGCGATGATGACGCCGCTCCTTGCCGAGACTCTTACGTCTATGACGTTACTCGGCCTGCCATCTCCTGCGCAACGCGGCGGGCTTCGGAGTGCGCAGATCTATGAGTGCGCGATGATGAGCAGCACGAGCGCGTTATTGTGGCGTGCCGACACGCTCGGACCACCGGCCGGCGATTTGCATGGCATGCTGTCGCTACGGCAATCTGGCGTGCACGGACGCAGCGTTCGTGTGTTTTCTGCGTGTGGCGACATCGCTTCCGTGACGTGTGCTGGAGCGGCCGTTCAGGTGCGCAATGTCGCGGGAGGAATGTTCCAGCACGCGCGTACCGAGCGTGGATGGACAATTGCCGTCGATGGGATTGCGGGACGCAACGTTATTGAACTCGCCGGCGCACGTGAACATCAACCGATCTTGCGCGCCCCCGCAGTCATCACTCCGCGAGATGTGCGCGCGCTGCCACGCGGCGCGAGCTATCGTGTTGAGTGCGCAGATGCCGCGTATCGTATCACAGAAGAGTCGTGGGTCGAGTCCGGCGAACCAACGTCGGTCGTGAGCGTGCTGCACACACAGAGCGAACGCATCGACATAACGGTCGCGGTCTCACTGAACAGGGCGCCACATTTCGCACCCGTCAACGAGCCGAATCCGCTCGACAACGAACTCGCCGATGTTAACAGTGACGGAGTCCAACTGCACTGGAGCTCCGCTGTCACTGGTAATTGGAACAGCGCGCTCGCCGTGCCAGATGGCAGTACCGTGCGTCTGACAAACGTTGCCGGTACACTCGACGGCCTCGCAGCGAATTGGAGCCCGGCCGAGCATGGATTCAACGTCACGTTCTCTCTGCCGTGGCCCGCCTCGCTGCCGCAGTTCAGTATGGACCTCTGCGTGAACGAACAGCCTGCGGCTCGCGAACGTCGTCGCGGCCAACTCGTGCTCAGCGGTGCGCGTGGCGAATCTGCGTATCTTCGTGGTGCGCGGCAGTCGAACGCCCACGCGCTGCACTTTGACCTCTCGCCAGATCTGCTGTGAGTCTGCTCAAGAATATTCGTGTCGTTCTGCTCGAACCGCAGGATCCAGTCAACATCGGTGCCACGGTCCGGGTGATGAAGAACATGGGGCTCGACGATCTCGTTCTCGTCCGGCCCATGCGCTACGACGTCGAGAAGCTCGAGCGCATTGCGCACAACACGCGCGATCTTGCGCAACGGATTCGCCACGTTGATGATCTGCACAGTGCGATCAGCGATTGCGTTGCTGTCTATGCGTTCGCCGGGAAGCACCGCGCGACGCGTTGGCCCGTGGTCACGCCGCGCGAGATGGCATCGCGCGCGCTCGAATACGCGAATGACGGTCCAGTGGGTCTGCTCTTCGGTCGCGAAGATCATGGTCTTCCGAATGATGCGATCGACCAGAGCACAGCCGTTGTCTGCATTCCCACCACCGAGCACATGTCGCTCAACTTGGCGCAAGCGATTCTCGTGGGTGCGTACGAACTGCACGTTGCTGCCGGCGACAGCTCGCGACTTGCACCGAAGCACGAACGCGAAAGTGAACCGTCGACGATCGAGAATCGCGAGGTCACCATTCGCCGCGTCGAGCGTGCGTTGAGCCTGCTCGATTTTTTCAAGACGCGCAACCCCGAGCACATCATGCGCGCCATTCGTTCAATGGTATCACGCAGTGAGCCTGTCACTCGCGAAATGGATCTGATTAAATCGATGGCGATTGAGATTGAGCGCACGCTGGAACGCGAGACTCGTCGCGCATTTGGCGCCGGTACTGCTGGTGTTCCCTACGAACTTCCCCACTCCGAGGTCGACGCGCTCCCCATCGCTGCGCCGCAAGGGAAGTCGTCGTAATGCCCACTTGGCGTGAGCGTGCGAATGCCGTAATTCCCGGCGGCACATCCACCGGCAGCAAGCGCCCCGATGCGATGTTCGGTGCCGGCATTGATGGGCCAACACACATCACTGACGCGGATGGATGCCGCGTACGTACTGTAGATGGTGCGTGGTTGATTGATCTGACCGGCGCGCTGGGCGCCGTCTCGCTGGGCTACGCAAATCCAGCCGTTAGCGCCGCCGTGATTCGTGCTGTACATCGTGGCCCTGTTGGCGGATTGCCATTCATCGACGAGGTCACACTCGCCGAACGATTGCGCGACTTTATTCCGTCGGCGGAACAGTCTCGCTTTCTCAAAAGCGGTGCTGAGGCGTGCGCGGCCGCGGTGCGAATCGCACGCGCGCACACCGGTCGTGACAGAGTTCTTGGCAGCGGTTACTTCGGCTGGCTCGATTGGTGGACGCCAGCACTCGGCGTGCCTCAAGGCGCACATCAGGACTACGCACATCTGCCGTTCAATGATCGTGATGCGTGGCGAGATGCGTTGGCGCTCGCCGGTGATTCTCTCGCAGCGGTCATTATCGAACCGCTCGTCGAAGGCCTCGCCGATGTTGAGTGGTTGCGGCAATTGCGGGAGCACTGTGATCTCACCGGCACAGTATTGATTTTCGACGAAGTCAAAACGGGTTTCCGGCTGCACCGCGGCGGCGCACAGACATTGCTTGGTGTGGTCCCCGACCTCACAATTCTTGGCAAGGCGATTGCAAACGGCTATCCCTTGTCCGCCGTGGTCGGCCGTACTGACGTGATGCGCGCCGCCGAGCGAACATGGATTTCGAGCACGCTGGCAACGGAATTGACCGCAATCGCGGCGGCACATGCGGTGCTCGATCAACACGACGCGTTCGATGTCTGCGCGCAGCTTGCCACCACTGGTCGCGCGCTGCGAGCGGCGATCACGCAGGCCGCAGCTGACGCGCCGGTCTCGAATGATTCGACTGCGCGTATTGAAATCAGCGGACACGATGCCATGTTCATCATTCAGTGGCGAAGTGACGACGATCAGAATCAGATTTTGACGGCTCTGCGCGAGGCGGGGGTGCTCGCAAAGCGCGGCCCGTATCAGTTTCCCACCTGTGCCATGCTCGCTGAAGATGTAGCCGCCGTCGGTGATGCATTTCATTGGGCTTTCACGCACTGACCACTATGGCTCCTAGGCACCTTATCGATGCGCATGCGCATTTTCACTGGAGCGGAAGCCGTGACGACTTTGCGCGCTACAACGCTTCACGTATGCGTGCAGGCGAGACGATAGGCGTCACGGTGCACGTTGCGTCAATACTTGGCACGTGGGGAAAGTCTTCGCCTACGTATTTTGCGTCGCCGGCAGATGTCGTCGCTGGGAATGACGCGATGTTTGCGATCGCTGATGCGGAACCGTCACGTGTTCGCTCATTTGTCCATGTGAACCCCAATCACACCGATCACGCGCTGCGCGAGATTTCTCGCGGTGCAGCGCGCGGCGCGATCGGCGTCAAGCTCAGTGCAAGTCGGCGAGCAGATAGCGCATTGCTCGATCCGATCGCGTCGGAAGCTGGCGCTCGCGGAATGCCAGTATTGCATCACATCTGGCAGCATCGGCAGCGCGAGTGGGGCATGCAGGAAGCAAGTGACGCGATCGAACTCGTGCGCCTTGCCGCGCGTCATCCCCACACGAATTTCATTCTTGCGCACATCGGCGGCGGCGGCGATTGGGCGCACACAATCAATGTGATTCGCGATGTACCGAATGTCTTTCCAGATACCAGCGGGAGCGGCGTTGATCGTGGTATGCTCGACGCGTATCTCGACGCGATTGGTCCGCGTCGATTACTCTGGGCCGCCGATCTCACCCTGTGCACTGGCCTCGCAAAACTTCGCGCGCTGGAGGTGATCGGAATGCCCCAAGATGCTCTCGACGATATCTGCTGGCGCAATGCACAGCGGATTTTTCCACCGAATAGTTTCGCGCTAGAATGACCGACATGACTGACCTTCGCTTTTCTGTCGACGTGAGCGCGTGGATTGGCTCATATCCGTTTCGCGACATCCCGCACCCCGACGCCGAAATACTTGTGCGCGTTTTGCAGCGCGAGCGTATCGGGAAAGCGTGGGTTGGCGCGCTGCCGGGCGCGTGGCACCGCGACCCCTCGGCCTCCAACGCCTGGCTGTACGCGCAGTTGGCGCCGCATTCAGATGTCTTACTGCCATCTCCCACGGTGCGCCCCGACTGGCCCGGTTGGCTGGCAACGCTGGATGAGGCCGTCAGCCGCGGTGCGGCATCCGTCCGCTTCTATCCAATGCAGCTGGAAATTTCCGCAACGTCGTCTGGTCTTCCAGAACTCGCTTCCGCGTGCGGCGAGCGCGGCTTGGTGCTGCAACTCACAGTCCGGTTTGAGGATCTCCGTCAGCGTCACCCAATGGACACCGTCGCTGACCTGACCGCCGCTCACATCCGTGCGCTCGTTCGTACCGATCCTCGGCTTCACGTCATAGTGAGCGGAGCGGGGCGTGACCTCATCGAGGAGACGCACTGGTCACTTACACCCGCAGAGCAGGCGCGTTGCTTCTGGGACTGGGCGTGGGTCTGGGGGCCGCCCGAGGACCACCTCGCGCATCTGCTCGAAACGATCGGTTCTGAGCGATTTGTCTTCGGTGGCTATTGGCCTCTCCGCCTGATACAAGCGCCAACCGCCGCCCTCGATCTGACGCCCAACTCGTTGCCTACAAACACGTTCGCTACTGGCGACGCCATTTCGGCGGCAGCGCAGTCTGCTCCAAAGTCCCCTTGAGCGTTACCATCCGCACGAATTCGGACTGTCAGTGCAAATAAAAGGCGCCGAAAAGTCTCGGGATCACACACCGGGGTCAGCGGCGTTGAATGTGATGCCACAACGACTTGCATGATTTTCACGGTCGCGCTTTCTTTGTGTTCGTATGAGCCGCGACTTTGTGAAAAATTTCACAAGACCCGGCGTTTTGATGGGCGTTCGACTTCATGTTGGACTTCAACTGGTCTCACCGAATGACGCAGCGGAAGCAGTGGGCGGCAGTGCCCGGATTTCTGATCATCGCCGCAATCGCGGCCGGGCTGTCCGCTTACAGCGGTGCTACAGCACGAAACGCCGATGCCGCACAGGCACCGGCAGCAAAAAGCCCTTTGAGTTACCCGACATTCTCGGGACCGAGCGGCACCAACCTCGAAGGTGTGCGCAACAACACCGAGGCCGCCGCACTACCCAAGATCACTGGCGATTCGGGCCTGATGCTGAACGCGGCAAAAGGGTCGTGGGCCTACAGCGGTGCGAGTTCACCGCAAGGGTATTCGCCGGAACAGCCGCTGAAGTTCCCGCATCCGCAGCACGTGCAGAAGTTGGGAATGAACTGCACCTATTGCCATTACTCGGCGGGACGCGCGCAGGATCCAGGGTTGCCATCAGTGGCGACATGCATGGGTTGTCACAACTTGGTTGCGACCGGTAAGCCTGAGATCAAGAAGCTCGCGGCGTACTATGCGAAAGGACAGCCGGTGCCGTGGGAACGCATGCACAAAGTGCCCGAGTATGTGCACTTCCCGCATTCACGTCATGCGAATGGTGGAGTTACCTGTCAGACCTGCCACGGTGAAGTGCAGAAGATGACGCAGGTCTTCCAGTATTCCTCGCTGAACATGGGCTGGTGTGTGAATTGTCATATCGAGCGCAAAGCTCGCTACGACTGCAGCACCTGCCATTACTAGTTGATGCGCTCTGAGCGTGGTGCACTGCGCATCACGCTATGTCGTGTTTCACGATTGAGGACTTTTGTATGAGCACTGAGTCGGGAGCAAGTGGCGTAAAGCGCCGCGACTTCCTCAAGATCCTCGGCGTCACCACCGCGGCGACTGCTGCGACGGGATGCAGCACGGATCATGTCAGGAAGTTGATCCCGTACGTCTCGAATCCGGACAACACAGTCCCGGGTGTTTCGAACTATTTCGCCAGCACCTGTCGCGAATGTGCGACGTCGTGCGGCATTCTGGTCGAAACGCGTGACGGCCGCGCATTAAAGGTTGAGGGAAATCCGAACACGGAACTGAATCGTGGCGCGTTGTGCGCCAAGGGTCAGTCTGCGTTGCAGGGGCTCTACAATCCAGATCGCTTCCGCCAGCCAATGGCGCGCAAGAACGGTCAGCTTGTGCCCATCACGTGGGACGAAGCGATGCAGACGCTTGCCACGAAGCTTGGCGAAACTCGCAGCAAAGGGCAGGCAGCCAACGCAGTCTTCATTAATCAGCACGAAGCCGGCAGCTTTCCCGCTTTTCTTGATCAGTGGTTGAAGGATTACGGGATGCCGGCGCACATCAGCTACGACGCGGACGCGCCCGCCTCTGCAATCTCGGCGAACATTGCTGGATACGGAGTCGCTTGGCCGTCGCTCGACTTTGATGCAGCATCTTTGATTGTGAGCTTCGGCGCTGACTTCCTCGACGGGTGGGGGCCGAGCACGCCGCTTCAACTCGCGTGGGCCGATGCGCGCGCGAAGATCGAAGGAGCACCACGCGCGATTTACATCGGCGCGCGTCGATCACTCACCGGTCTGAACGCCGACGCATGGATCGCATGCAAGCCCGGCAGCGAGATCGCGATCGTGCAGTTCTTGCGCGGTAGTAAATCTGCTGCTGATGCAGCGGCTGCATCCGATGTTTCCGTTGCGACGCTCGACGGTTTGAAAAAGGAAATCACCGGAGCCAAGCGGTCATTGTTGCTGGCCGGTGGTAACTCTGCCGACTCCACGCAAGTTGCTGTCGAAGTCTCAGAACTGAACAAGTTCCTTGGCAACGTAGGGATCACGGTAAAGCCTGCATCGCCGCTCGGCATCTATGAGCGACTTGATGTGACAGCGGCGTTGTACAACGTCTCCGATCGCATGAATGCAGGTGCGGTCCCTGTGTTGTTTGTGCGCGGCGCGAACCCTGTGCACACGCTGCCTAAGTCCGTCAAGTTTGCTGAGGGCATGGCGAAGGTTGCGTTTAAGGTGTCGTTCACGAACGTGCCCGACGCAACCACCGAACTCGCGGATCTGATTCTCCCCGATCACCACAGCCTCGAAAGCTGGGGCGACGCGGAGCCGATGCCGAATACGCTGCATTTGCAGCAGCCGTCGATGGAGCCGGTGTTCGACAGCCGCGCCACCGCAGATGTACTGATGGATGCCGCGCGCAAGGATCCGACATTAGCAACGAAGTACGCGATTAAGGATTATCGCAACTTCCTCGTCGCACGTTTCCCCGGTGGACAAGCCGCGCACACCGTTGCGTTGGCGAAAGGCGTTGCGACTGGCACGTCATTGCGCGCAGCACCGCGCACCGCCGGCGATCTTGGTCGCAAAGTTGTTGCTGGATACACCGGCGCTGGTGATTTTCATCTCGTGATTAACGCGTCACCAACGCTTGGTACTGGCGCAGGTGCGAACAAGCCGTGGTTGCAAGAACTGCCTGATCCAGTTTCAAAGATCGCGTGGCAGTCGTGGGTCGAAATGCATCCCATGGCGTGCAAGAAACTCGGCGTTCAGCGCGGCGATCTTGTGACCGTTGAGACGTCGGCTGGGAAGCTGACGCTGCCGGTTTACAACTACTTGGGCATCCGCCCCGACACGATCGCAGTATCGCTGGGGCAAGGCCATAAGTCGCAATCCGCGAAGAAATACAATCCGGATGGCGATCGGAAGATTCCGTTCTTCAGCGGCTACGGTCGTTACGCAGAAGGCGTCGGTTTCAACGCTGTTGATCTCGTCTCCGGCGACACCGATGCCGTCTCTGGCGCGATCGCATACAGCAGCATGAAGGCGAAGGTGACAAAGACCGGTGACAACATCGATCTGATCACCACGGAAGGTTCCGCACGTCAGCATTCGCGCGGCATTGGTCAGGCCTCAACTTTGGCTGCGCTGATTGAAGGGCGCACGAAGAAAGAGACTGGACACGGTGCAGCTGCAACAACCACTGAACACAATGCTGATGCTGAGCAGGGTGAAGGTGGGCACGGTGGTCCAAAGGAATGGGGCGGTAACGAACATGAGTTCGTTGGTGGCGCGCCGTTCAAGTTCAACAAGGGACTGAAAAGTCCTGTCGCGAACGATGCGCAGGGTGCGCTCGGCACGCAGGATTCCAAAGACAAGGGCATGTACTCCGAGCAGCATTGGAGTGGCATGGCCAAGCGTCGTTGGGCGATGACAGTTGATCTCAGTCGATGCACCGGTTGTTCAGCGTGCGTCACAGCGTGCTACAGCGAGAACAACATTCCGACTGTCGGCGCAAGTTGGCAGGGTCGTGCACTGTCACCGACCGTTTGGGATACGCGTCCAGGCGCGAATATCCTCAAGGGTCGCGAGATGGCATGGATTCGTCTCGAGCGCTACTTCGAAGGCGCGGATGACTCTGAGAACGTGTTTGATCCAGGCTTCGATACGCGCTTCGTACCGATGATGTGTCAGCACTGCGGTAACGCACCGTGCGAACCTGTGTGCCCAGTGTACGCCACGTATCACTCGCCAGATGGTTTAAACGTGCAGGTGTACAATCGCTGCGTGGGTACGCGCTACTGCAGCAACAACTGCCCGTACAAGGTTCGCTACTACAACTGGTTCGGATACGGTGAGCCGGAGCGTCGTCAGTACGCGTTCCCTGAGCCGATGCAGATGCAGCTCAACCCGGACGTGACCGTTCGCGGAAAAGGCGTGATGGAAAAGTGCACCTTCTGTGTGCAGCGCATTCGCGAGGCAGAAACTCGAGCCGATCTTGAGCATCGTCCGCTGATTGCAGACGAGTTCACAACCGCATGCGCGCAAGCCTGTCCGTCAAAAGCAATCACCTTTGGTGACGCCGCTGACCCGGCATGGACTGTTGCGAAATTGGTTGAGGACGAGCGAGCCTATCACGTGTTTGAGGTGCTGAACACCTACACAGCCGTGGTCTATCTGAAGAAAATCAATCACACGGTCGAGGCCTGACCAATGGCAACGACCTTGAAGCCGCTGGTTGGCAAGATCAAGCGCCCAAACATTCCGGCGGCGGGAATTCAGGTTCCAGGCGTCGAGTCTTTTGAGCAAGTCGATAACGAGATTCTTGCGACGCTGAAGCCAAGTCCCAAGTGGTTCATGGGATTGGGTCTCGCCATTTTCGCGATGTTGATCGGCGCGTCTGCTTGGACGTATCAGATTTATTGGGGACTCGGCAACGCCGGTTACGTGCCGCCGGTCATGTGGGGCGTGTACATCATCACCTTCGTGTTCTGGGTGGGTATCGGCCACGCCGGCACGCTGATCTCAGCCATTCTGTATCTCTTCCGCGCCGGATTCCGAACTACCATCTATCGCGCATCTGAAGCGATGACGGTGTTCGCGGTGATGACGGCCGGTCTCTTTCCGATCATCCATATCGGGCGACCGTGGAAGTTCTTCTGGTTGATTCCGTATCCCAACTGGCGCTTGCTCTTTCCGCAGTTCAAAAGCCCGTTGGTGTGGGACGTGTTCGCGATCTCGACGTATCTCACGATTTCAACCACGTTCTTGTATCTCGGTTTGATTCCTGACTTCGCGGTGATGCGCGACAAGGAGACGAACCCGATTCGTCGCAAAGTGTTTGCGATGCTCTCGCTCGGCTGGAAGAACACCGATCGTGAATGGCGTCACTTCGCGAAGATGTACATGTTCTTGGCGGCATTCAGTACGCCGCTCGTGCTCTCGGTGCACTCCGTCGTGTCGTTCGACTTCGCCATGGCCTTAACGCCGGGCTGGCACACGACGATTTTCCCGCCGTATTTCGTTGGCGGCGCCATTTTCTCAGGATTTGCGATGGTCTGGACCATCCTGATCCCGATCCGGAAGTGGTGGCATCTTGAGCATTACGTCACGCTGAACCACCTCGACGCTACGGCGAAGGTCGTGCTGTTCACGTCGATCTTGGTGGGTTCTGGCTACATGTCAGAGTTCTTTATTGCTTGGTTCTCCGGCGTACCGCCAGAGCAGGAGTATTTCTGGAATCGCGTGTTCGGTCAGTGGTGGTGGAGCGCGTGGATCCTGCTGCTCTGCAACATGATCTTCCCGCTCTCGCTGTTCTCACAAAAGCTGCGCCGCAATCCAGTATGGCTCTGGATTCTGTCGATCATCATCAACATCGGCATGTGGTACGAACGCTTTGTGATCGTGGTGCCGTCGCTCAGCCATGAGTTTGAACCGTGGCAGTGGACGGGCTACACGCCAAGCTGGATCGACATGTGTTTCTTGGTGGGTTCATTCGGCTGGTTCTTCATGTGGTTCCTGCTCTTCATTAAGCAGATGCCAGTGATCGCGATTGCCGAAGTAAAGGAAATTGTGCCGCCGAAGATGTTGAACGATCATGGAGGACATCACTAATGCAGGGCGTCCTGGCAGTTTTTCCGCAACTCGATGCGGTGTGCGCGGCGATCAAGGATCTGAAGGCCAAGCAGGTGCCGAAGGTCACGGTGTATTCGCCAACCATTCAGCACGAGATTGACGACGCGATTGACGCGCCGACGAGTGTGGTGCGCGTGTTCACGCTCATCGGCGCGCTCTGCGGCGTCACCTTCGGCTACTGGATTTCGATTTGGTCATCTGAATATTGGCCGCTGCAAGTTGGCGGCAAGGCGATCGCGAGTTGGATTCCGTACACGATCATGGGTTTCGAAATGTTCGTGATGGTCGGTTGCCTAAGCACGGTGGCCGGTATGTTCATCAACGCGAAGCTACCGAAGCTCGTCACGAACTTTGGTTACGATAAGCGCTTCACGCACGGCGACTACGGCATCTGGATTGAGACAACACCAGACAAGTTTGCCGAGCTTGAAAGCACGCTCAAGAAGCATGGTGCAGTGGAGGTGCGTGGTGAGCGCTAGATCATTCCGTCTTGCCGCGACTGCGTTCATGCCGTTGGTATTCAGCGCCTGTTCATGGTTCACAGACTTCCGCGATCAGCCGGCGATTCAGCCATGGGATTCCGTTGCTGACACGATTGCACCGCGCGGTCAGCCGGTGAACTCGGTACCGGTTACTGGGCTCATGACGCCTGGTTACACGTACAGCTATCGCGCGTTGCCCAACGTTGTTGACTCAATGTCCGTGCTGCCCAATCCGCACGATCCAGCAAAGTTGTCGGTCACTGAATTGGATTCGTCATTAGCGAACGGTCAGCGCTACTACCAGCAGAATTGTGCCGTCTGTCACGGCGATGCTGGCATGGGCAACGGCCCGGCGACGAAGTACGGCGTGCCAGGCATCAACTTGATGACTGACATGACCAAGGGGCGCGCCGACGGATACATCTACGGCATGTTGCGCAACGGTCGTGGATCGATGCCGAGCTACAACCGCATTGAAGAGCCGGACCGTTGGGATGTGGTGAACTACGTGCGCGGATTGCAGGGCAAACTCGGTCGCACCGTTGCGACTGGGCCGCTCGGTTATCCGGGTCAGCAGGGCTTCACTATTCCGACGTACACAAAAACCGCACCAACTCGTCCGGCGCCGATGTGGCGCCCGAGTACGCCGCCCACCGTCGTACCGCGCGTCGCCGGTGAAACGCATAGCAGCACGACACCGGCGCCGGGGCCGCACAAGTGAGTATCCACAATCCCACGTATCCGCCCAAGGCTGATCTTCTTGCGGCGTCGCAGAAACCCATCGCAGCGTGGATCAAGACAGCAGCCTTGGCGATGATCGTCGTTGGCGTGATCGCGTTTGCTGCTGGCGTTGCGATGTCGCCGGATCGTATCTGGCGCGCGTTCCACTTCAATTGGTTGTATTTCAGCGCCATCAGTTCTGGCGGCGTGATGTTCGTTGCGATCTTTCGCATTGTCACGGCGCGTTGGTCGCGGTCTATTGCGCGATTGATGGAAGGCTATGTCGCATTCTTGCCTGTGTCGTGGTTGTTCTTGGTTTTGAGTCTGACGATCGGTGGAAAGCACATCTTTCCGTGGATCGCTGATCCAAATGCACTGCCAAACTCCGAACGCATTTTCTGGCTTGGTAACCACACCTTCTTTGCCTTGCGCGAGATTGGTGTGCTGACAGTTCTGTACGCGCTGCAGATTTGGTTCATCTACAATTCGCTACGCGTCGATGTCGCACAGTTGCCCGAGTGGGGTTCGAAGTGGGCCGCCGGTTTGCGCGCCAAGATGCGAACCGGGTGGGGCGAAGAGCGTCGTGAGCTGCACAATCAGCATTCGCTACAGGGCAAGATCGCGGTAACGATGGCGATCTTCTTTGGCTTTGGCTGGATGATGTTGCACTACGATCTCTCGATGTCGCTGGACGTGTACTTCTACAGCACGTTGTGGGGCTGGTGGAGCTTCATGGCCGGGATCATGGGATTCTTGATGAGTTTCGCGATGATCATGTTGATCTGGCGCAAGCATTTCAACAGCCCGGTCATCAACTCGATCATCGGCGATCAGCAGATTCACGATCTCGGTAAGCTCTGTTTTGCGTGGACCGCGTTCTGGGGCTACACCACGTTCGCGCAGTTGTTGATCATCTGGTACGGCAACATCGGTGAAGAAACGCACTTCTTCCGTCTTCGTTTGATCTCGCCGTGGCTGCCGGTGTCCTTCTCAGTGTTGATGCTGACGTTCGTGGCGCCGTTCCCAGGCTTGATCTCGAAGGCCGCGAAGATGTTTCTGCCCACGTACATCATCTTTGCCTGCGCATCGCTGATCGGCACATACTTGCAGCGCTACATCGAAGTGTACCCGTCGCTGTTTGGCGTCCCCGCCGACGGCGTGCCATTTGGTTGGCAGGAACTCGGCGTCACTGCCATGTATCTCGGTATCTGGGTGACGTGTTACGCGCAGTTCTTCGAGGCTTTCCCCCGTTTGCGTTTGAGCTGGATGACCAGCAAGTATCGCGACGAGGTGCAGATCCCGGTGGACATTCGCACAATGGAGCCGTTGCCAGCGCACGAGTAGTTCGTTGCGGGTGGTAATGTGAGTTCCAAAGCGCCGACCCTCCCCGGTCGGCGCTTTTGTGTTGTGGGGTCTTGAAGCCGAGCACCAAATTCAGTATTCTCCCCATCTCAGCAGTACAGCATTTTGGGGGTCTAGCTCATCTGGTAGAGCAATTGCTTTGCAAGCAATAGGTGCGGGGTTCGAGTCCCCGGACCTCCATAGTACAATGACAAACGGCCCCTTTTCGGGGCCGTTTGTCATTTAGTCTGTCTGCAGTTGCATTCCGAGTTGTTTCTGATTCGCGTCACAGGCCAGCGTTGTCGCACAAAACGAAAGCGAGCCGATTGATACGAGCGGATCCTGCCCCGATCAAACCGATGCTCGCTTGGTTGGTTCTCGTGCTAGCTGAGCGTTTTGGCCAACTTGCTGTCGATGATCTTTCGATCAACAATTAGAATCGTCGCACCGAGATGTCTCGCAGTGGCAACGATCAGCCGATCGGCAGGATCTCGATGAAAGCTGTTTGGATGTCGAGCAGCTATCTCACACGTTATGGACATCAAGCGGAATGTCTACGTCATCGATAGCCTTGCCGACTACATCGCCGTGGAACTGCACCGAGCCACGTAAATCAGGAGGCGGGAAGGGCACCGCATCGTTCCGAATTGGCCGCACTTCAGCGACCGGTCGCCCATGCTTCAAAATCGTGAGGACATCGCCGGTCGCACCCACCTCGTCGAGGAGGGAAAGGCAGCGAGAATTGAAATCAGTGGCATTCACGCGTCGGTTGGCCATATGACTAGTCTGTGCGACTAGTCATCATTTGTCAAAGTTGAGAGTGTCACAGTGAGGATGACGCCGGATGTATCCATCGCTGTGAAATACCGATCGTCGGTCACAAGTCGCACGCCGTCAGCGCCAATCCCGCGACACCGTCCACTCCGCCGTCCGAGTCACCTCGCCATCATGCTCGGCACGCCGCTTCCGCCGCAACGCACTTGTCAACGCGCGTCCCGCTAACACACCTGCCGCTAACGACACACCAATCAGCGCCACCTTAAACGCGGTCTCCACACCCGTCACCACTTTCTGCTCCGAAAAACTCGTGACGCTGCGTAACCCAACGCTGCCCGGTACGAGAATCAACAGACCCGGCACGATCGTCACAATCGGCGTGGTGTCACGACGGCGCGCGATAAACGTGCTCCCGCCGCTCACCACCAGCGCGCCAAGGAACGCGCCTAATTCTTCACCGAGCGCACGACCTGCAAATCTTGACGTGAGATACGCGGCCGCCGCTGCAAGCACGATCCACGGCGCGTCGTCGCTGTCGGCTTGCAGCAGTACCGTGAAGCAGAGCGGCGCAATCAACACGCCCAATCCTTCCACCCACCACGGCAGCGCAGCATTGGCAACGTGCAACACTATCTCGTGCGCGACGAGAAAATCGCCAAGCGCCGCGCCGAGCTTTGTACCGAGAGCTACACCAAATCCCAATCCGAGAAATGTCACCAGTGCACCGCTTAATCGTGCGGTCCCACTTGAGAGATGGCGTGTTGAAAGTTCAATCAATCCCGTGGTAAACGTCATGCCCGGAAGCAGCACCACTAGTCCTGCAACTGTCATCGCGTAGCCAGCGCCGCTGTCAAACAACGCGGCGATAATCTGCGCCAGCGTCGCTATGACGAAGGCGCTCAGCGGCTCCTCAATATCCTGCCAATGATCTTGCTTGCGACTGCGTGTGACAATCAGCCCGCACACCAACCCAAGCACCGCCGCGCCACACAAATCGTACAGCCCAACATGCAGAAAACTCGCGACTGAAACGGACACCAATACAAAGGCGAGCAACACCTGCCACGCCGACCACTGCGACGGCGTCCGCAACAACGCCTCAATGCGTGTTGAACCTTCCACCGGACCGAGCGAACCGTACATCACATCACGCGCAATGCGATCCAACCCTGCCAGATGACTGAGATTCGTAGATCCCGGTTCGGCGCGAATCAGATGCGTTCGCTGTGCATCGGGTGGGCCAAATGCAGCCATGATCGACGTGGGCGTGGAAAAGAACTGCGCCTCCAACCCAAGCTTCCGTGACACGTCCGAGAGCGTCGCTTCAAGCCGATGTGCCGAAAATCCGGCGTTGTGTAAGGCGCGCCCCAGCCGAAGAATGAACCCGACAGCGTCCGTGCTGATATGCGTTGGCGTTGGCGACGTCGTCATGATGCACGGCAGTGTACCGCCCTCAGAGCGGTGTCGGCAGTGCCGTGCCCTCCCCTCCCGTTTCTTCCTCGGCTCGGCATCTTTGGCGCAGTCGCAGCGCGTCCAGTGTTTTCCCGGCCGCCCGCGCGTGAACCCGCTCATCAGGAGTTTCGCATGCCCGTACCGGCCGTCGGCACCGCCGCCCCGGATTTCACGCTCGCCGCCACCAACGGCGAGAACGTCACCCTGTCGCATTTCAAGGGCAAGGAGCGCGTGTTAGTCGCGTTCTTCCCACTCGCGTTTACCAGCGTATGTACGGCCGAAATGTGCGCGTTCACCGATGATTACGACACCTTCGCGAAGGCGGGCATCACGGTGCTACCGGTCAGCGTAGACAGCATTCCTACATTAAAAGAGTTTAAAGCGAAGAACAATTTGAATGTTGAGTTGCTCAGCGATTTTAAGCGCGACGCATCCCGTGCGTACGGCACGCTGCTGGAGGAACTGTTTTTCTCTAATCGTGCGTACTTCCTGATCGATACCGATGGCATTGTGCGTTGGGCGCACGTGGAAGAGAATCCAGGAAAGAGCCGCACAAATGCTGAAATTTTAGCAGCGATTGATGCTGCCTAAGGCTTGGCGCGTCAGACCGATCAACGCGCACGGTTTTGCTACGCCGTGCGCGTTTTCTGTGTTCATGCAGCACGGCTGACTTGGTAGACTATCGCGTGCCCGCATCTCACGCCGCCCTCACCGCTGTACTTCGCACGCTGGTACGCGCCAGCGCTGATGCGCGCGTACCCATCGTCTTGCGGTCGCGAAACGGACGGCAGGCGCGCGAATTGGCTGTCTGGCTATCGGCGGTGCATGGCAGCCAGCGCACGGTCTTGATAGCAGATGCGCCCACGCTGGGTGCTCAGATTGAGCTCCGCCTCCCTGCACGGATGGCGTGGCCCGCGCCCGCTGCGCACCTTTCTGCGATGATACAGCATTCCCTGCCAGCCGGCGCACGCTGATGCGCATTCTCGTAATTGAAGACGACGCGATCGTTGGCCAGTTCGTGAAGCGTGGGCTCGAAGAGCAGCAGTGGACCGTGGATCTCGAAGCTGACGGTGAAGCGGGTGAGAAACGTGCAGCGCAGGGCGACGCGTACGATCTCATCATCCTCGTTTTGCGCTTGCCAGGGAAGGTTGGGCTCTCTGTGCTGCTCAGTTTGCGCGCGCGTGGATTTCACCGGCCGGTGCTTGTGCTCACGGCGCAGGACGCGGTTGACGCAAAGGTGCAGACGCTGCGCGCCGGTGCCGACGACTACGTCACCAAACCGTTTGCGTTTGAAGAGTTGCTGGCGCGCATCGAAGCGTTGTCTCGTCGGCCCAGACAGCTCACATCGCCGCGATTGGAGATGCACGATCTGGTTGTGGACCTCGACACGCGTGATGTCACGCGCGCCGGCGTACGCATTGAGCTCACACCCAAGGAATTCAAAGTGTTGGAGTATCTGATGCGGCATCCGGGTCGCGTCATGAGTCGCACATTGATCACCGAGTATGCGTGGGGTTACCACTTTGATCCCGGTACGAACATCGTCGATGTCGTGATCACGCACCTCCGCAAGAAGATTGACTCGACGCACGATCAAAAGCTGATCGGTACAGTGCGCGGAGTGGGATACGTAATCAAGGAATGAAAGCGTGATTCGCTCGATTCGCGCACGCGTCACACTGCTCTTTCTTCTCGCATTACTGATTGCGATTGGCGTGTTTGGCGGTGGCATATGGATTGGCCGGAAAGACTCTGCGTATTACCGTGAGCTGCAGCGTTACGTGCAATCGCAGGCCGAGTTAGCAATTCGCATCATCTTGCAGGCCGAATTGCGCGGGAAAGTGATGGTGACGCGCGATTCGTTGGTTGGGCCGCAGTTGCTGCCTGAACTCGCGAGCGCTATGGAAGTAATTCCTGACTACTTGCTGGTGCTCGATACAAGTGGGCGCGCGGTATACGTGTCAGAAAAAGCGCGTGCGTTGCCGGAGTCAGAGTTGTCAGTGCTGCTCGAGCGCGCGCTGAATATCGAGCCAGGCCCTACGGCCACACTGCTCACGCTGCGCAGCGATCAGATCTTTCTCTCGGCACGTCTCGAGACAGACACGAGCACACCAATCGATCGCGTGGTTGCGGGAAGCTCTACGAGTGCCACAGAAGAGCTCTGGCGCGATCTGTTGCGGTCGATGTTGTTGCTGGTGCCAGTGGTGCTGATCATTGGCGGCACGGCGGCGTTTCTCATTGGCGGCGTCGCGGTGCGACCAATCAGCACGATTATCAGTGAATTGGAGGCAGTGACTGACGGTCGATCGCTGCACAAACGTCTTGGTGGCGCGAATGCCAAGGGAGATGAACTCGCGCGGCTGTCCAGCACGCTGAATGACATGATCGGTCGTCTGGAAAATAGCTTCGGTGGTCTGCGGCGCTTCACTGGCGACGCGAGTCACGAACTGAAAACACCGCTCACCGTGCTGCGCGCGAGCATCGAACGCGCAATGATGGCTCGGCGCGGATCTAACGAGCAGATGGAGTACTTGGAACAAGCGTTGAACGAAGTCACGCGGATGGCAGATCTGGTCAACAGCCTGCTTAGTCTCGCGCGCGCGGATGAAGGTCGGTTTGATCTGGTGCGCGATGTGGTGTTGTTCGATACAGTGTTGCGCGACGTCGCCGAGACGGCGCAAATTCTTGGTGAGCCAAACGGTATTGCGGTGCGGGTGACCGAGTGCGAAACGCTTACGATTGAAGGTGACGCGCCGCGCTTGCGACAATTGCTGCTGAACTTGGTGGAGAACGCGATCAAGTACACCAGCGTCGGTGGCACAATCGAGCTTTCGCTGGCAGCGGAGCAGGGGTCTGCGGTGCTCACGGTGAAAGACACTGGAATGGGAATCGCGGCGGCGGATTTGCCTTTCATCTTTGAGCGATTCTGGCGTGCAGATCGTGCACGTTCACGCACCAGCGGTTCTGGTAGCACCGGGCTTGGACTCGCGATTAGTCAGTATATCGCGCAAGCGCACGGCGGTACGCTCACGGCACAGAGTCGCCTCGGCCGCGGCAGCACATTCACGCTGACACTCCCCGGTGCCGTCGATCGATCAGCGGCGCGCACTGCCACCACGCCACCGCGAGTCGCGTAGTGTACCGACGCCCGTTTGCGGGTTGTTGTATCGAACGCACCCGTAGCGCGCAAGAGGTGTTTCCGCTCAGTTCGACACGAACATGGTGCATGCGTCACAGACGCTTAAGGAAATCGTAATGAAACGAAGGTCGCGGACGGGTAACACTGTCGTACAATTGAGTTGTCCCGTTTGACCATCATCCGGCACAATGGAGTTGGGATGTTCGATCAACTGTTGGAAACGAAGGCCAAGAAGCAACGCAGCACTGGCGGTACGGTCATTTCGATGATCCTGCATGCTATTCTCGTTGTTGCTGCCGTTGCATTGACCAAGAAAAGCGTCGATGCGCTCGAGAAGCCGAAGGAGGAGAAGGTTGTCCTCACGGAGACGAAGAAGGAGCCAGAACCGGAGAAGCCAAAAGAGCAGCCAAAGCCGCAGGACGTTGTGGTGCAGGCTGCTCCGCCTAAGGGCTTCCAGGTTCCTGTTCCTCCGGTCGACATCCCGGATGTGATTCCGGACGTTGACTTGTCGAAGAAGGCGACCGACGAAGCGGACTTCACCGGTAAGGGAGTCCAAGGTGGTATTGCGAAGGGTGTCGAAGGCGGCACCGGTCCAGTGATCAGCGATCAGCCGTACTTCGACTTCCAAGTCGAAAAGGCCGCCGCAGCGATCCCTGGCAGCGGTAACCCGGCGTATCCCGAAATGTTGAAGAGCTCGGGTGTCGAAGGTGAAGCGCTGGTGCAGTTTGTTGTCGACACCACGGGCCGAGCTGAGCTTGGATCGTTCAAGGTGTTGCGTGCGTCGCATGACGCATTTGGTGCCGCGGTGCGCTCAGCGTTGCCACGGATGCGGTTCTTGCCTGCCGAAATCGGCGGTCGCAAGGTGCGTATGCTCGTGCAACAGCCGTTCGCATTCGCGCTCAACAAGTAACTCCCGGCATCGTCCGGAAGTCCAACCACCCAACTTTAGTTCTGGGAGTTTTCGATGGATCTGTCAATGATGGAGATGTACCAGTCGATGGGCGTGTTCGCGAAAGGAATCGTGATCACGCTGCTCCTCATGTCGGTGTGGTCGCTGACGGTGATGGTGTCGAAGTGGTGGGCCTTGCGCGCTGCGAAGGCTGAGACGATCAAGTTCGCACCGGAATTTTCGCAGTTTTTGGAAGAAGACAACCTCGGCGAAGCCATCAAGCTTGCTGAGACTTACAAGAAGTCACACGTCGCACGCGTGCTCGGCGGCGCCCTCGGCGAAATTCGCCCGCTGATCCAGGACGGTTCGGTAACTGTTTCTGATATCAACACGGCAGAGCGTGCAGTTGAGCGCGAGATGCTGATGACGGTTGTCGGACTGAAGCGCGGTAACGCCGTGCTCGCAACGGTCGGTGCAACGGCGCCGTTCGTGGGTCTGCTCGGTACGACGATGGGTATCGTGAACGCCTTCACCAGCATGGCATCGAGCGGATCAGGTGGTATCGCGTCGATCTCTGCCGGTGTTGCCGAAGCACTCATCACAACGGCATTCGGTTTGATCGTGGCTATTCCTGCGGTGTGGGCGTACAACTACTTCCAGACCAAGATCGACAACCTGACGGCGGAAATGACGTACACCTCAAAGGAGATGATCGACTATCTCATCAAGGGTGTATCGGGCGAATTTGGCCGCTCACGCTTCACGCGCGAGTTCAACACAACGGCTGGCGGCCAGAAGCCGATCACCTGAGCTGATTCCACCGATAAATAGGGAAGGTCACCATGGGAATGTCAGCAGGCGGCGGGGGTTCGGTTAAGGCCGAACCCAACGTCACGCCCATGATCGACGTCATGCTCGTGCTTCTCATCATTTTTATGATCGTGGTGCCGCAGATCGCTTCTGGTTTCAAGGCAAGTCCGCCGAAGGGCCAGAACATCAAGTCGCATCCCGAGGACGAAAATGCTGATCAGGTGCTCGGCATTGACGCGGATGGGAAGTATTACTTGAATAAGCGTCCGATCAACAACGAAGATCTCGAGAAGCTCGTCAAGGCGATTTACGATGCGCGCACAGTCGACAAGATCATGTACGTGAAGGCTGATGCGACGCTGTCGTATTACAAGGTGCAGGATGCGCTTGATATTGTCGCAAAGTCTGGCGTGCGCTTGTCCGGCATGATTGCGGATCAGACACCTGGAACGCAGTCAACTATCGCTGGAGACGCGCCCGTGACGACTCCAGTGGGAGGGAAGAAGTAATGGCAATGAGCGCTGGCGATTCCGAAGGCGGCTTGACGAACGATATCAACGTCACGCCAATGATCGACGTGTTGCTCGTGCTGTTGATCATCTTCATGGTGATCGTGCCGATCGCACGAAAGACCATCGATGTGCAGCTTCCCGATCCAACGCCGCAGCCCATCCCGCCTGGGCCGCAGCCAGACAACATCGTACTTCAGATTTTGCCTGGGTCGAAGTTCAAGATTAACTCCGAAGAAGCGACGAAAGAGCGTCTGGCAGTGCGGTTGAAGGAGATTTACGGGCCGCGTCCCGACAAGCTGATCTTCGTGAAAGGCGATTCGATGGCGACGTACCAAGATGTGATTTTTGCGATGGACGTCGCGCGCGGTGCTGGCGTGAAGGTCATTGGTCACATGCCGAAGACTGCTCCGTATTTCGTTAGAATCATGCAGTCAGCATGTGGGCGACCCGGCGAGAGCTTGGTCGCCCACTCGCGTTTCTGAGACAAGTGTTGCGAGAGGCGAACCTTTCGCGGCACTTTACGCGTAGAAGGTGAGCGCGACGATTCCCATGCACCCTGCCAATGCACGATAGTAGCCTCCCAGAATCTGCAGACGTTACACCTCGGTATGTCGGCGAGCGCCCAAAGCTGCGGCCGCTGATTGGTGTTCCCGACGCTCTGATCGAGAATCGGAAGCGAGGCGCGATCATCGCCACGCTCTCGCACGTGCTGATCGTCGTGCTCCTGCTGCTGCCTGCGTTCTTCCACAAAGAGATCACCAGCGCGCTCACCGAGGGCGCTGGCGGGCCCGGCGCGGCTGGTGGCGGGGGTGGCGGTGGGCGTGGTGGAAGCCCAGTCATTCCTGAGCGTATTCAGCGTTATCAGCTGCCACCTCCTCCAGCCGTGCCGCCGCCGCCGAGCATTCTGCCGCCGATCGTGCCGGTGCCAGAAGTGGTGAAGCCGCCGGAAGTAAAGCCACCTGAGGTGGTGCCTCCTACGCCCGCTGAAGTGACGCAGACTGCGCCGAACCCAGCTCCAACGGTGGCCGCGGTAACGCCGCTCCCAGGTCCCGGCTCCGGCTCGGGCACGAGTAGTGACCCAGGCCCCGGCAATGGTCCGGGCACAGGTGGTGGAAATGGCACGGGCGCTGGCACTGGAACAGGATCCAGCGTTGGTGCTGGCACGGGCGGTGGGAACGCTGCGATCTATCCGCCAACTCCGCGCGCGCTCTTCGTGCCGCCAAACGGTACTCCGCGACGTTTGCGTGGCAAAACGATTGCGATTGAGCTCGAAGTTGACGAGACGGGCAAGGTGCTCACGGCTGAGTTCTCGCCGCGGTCAGGCGACGGCGGCTACGACACGCAGTTTTTATCAAGCCTTCGAGAACAGCGATTCCGACCGGCGGTGCTCGCGAATGGCACGCCGGTGAAGTTCACATATCGCTATGAAATTCTGATGTAGGGCGGGCCATACGGTCCGCCCTGTTTTTTTTTCGCCAACTCGAAGCGGGCGAAACTGTGGAATCCGATTGCGCTATTTGCAGCAATGACAACTGGTTCCGAGCCGATCCCGTGCATAGCTTGCCGCATTCTGTGACCCGCGCCGCGGCGTGAAAAAAGCCGCGAGATCCCTCCTTTCCGTGCATGCATGCCGCAACCTCACGAGACCAGTCCGGTTGTTTCGAGTTCGCGCGAAACAGCCACCGTGTCGCAATCCGGGCCTGGCTTCGTTGCTGCATTGACGCTGACTGACGCGGCGATGCTGGTCGCGGGATCGATGATTGGATCGGGCATTTTTATCGTCTCGGCCGACATCGCGCGACAAGTGGGTTCGCCGTTCTGGTTGCTGATGGCGTGGATTCTTACCGGCGCGATCACGCTGGCGGGTGCACTCTCGCTGGCCGAACTCGCAGCGATGTTTCCGCGTGCTGGCGGTCAGTATGTGTTCTTGAAAGAAGCTATGGGCCCTCTGATGGGCTTTTTGTTCGGTTGGACAATGTTCGTTGTCATTCAAACAGGAACGATCGCCGCCGTCGCAGTAGCATTCGGCCGCTTCCTTGGTGTGCTGTGGCCCGCGATCACCGCAGATCGATTCAGTTGGTTTCCGCAAACTGATATGTGCGTGTCATGGCTCGGCTGCAAATCGCCGAGCGCGGCGATTCAACTTGGCTTGTCGCCGCAGCGTTTGATCGCGTTGATCAGTCTTTGGGTGCTGACGTGGATCAATCTGCGTGGTGTGAAATCCGGCAAGACAGTGCAAACGATACTGACAGCGGCGAAGGGTCTTGGCCTCGCGATGTTGGTGGTATTGGGTGTGTTGGTTGGTCGTAACAGCGACGCGATCACTGCGAATTTTTCGAACGGGAATTTCTTTGGCAATGTGCCATTCACGTCAACGTTTGTGCTGGCCTTTGGTGCGGCGTTGGTAGGATCGCTGTTTTCAAGTGACGCGTGGCTTGGCGTGACGTTCGCCGCCAGCGAAGTCAAAGATCCACGCAAGAACCTGCCACGTGCGCTACTGATCGGCACAGGTTTGGTGACGTTGTTGTACGTGCTCTGTAACGTGGCGTATTTGCTTGTATTGCCTATGAACGGCAGTGTGGATGGTGTGACCGCGCTGGCGCGAGGAATTGCGCATGCCACGCAGGATCGCGTTGGTGTCGCTGCCGCAGAGATGATTTTCGGCGCAAGCGCTGGCACCGTGATGGCGTGTTTGATTCTGGTTTCCACCTTCGGCTGCAATAACGGATTGATTCTCGCCGGTTCGCGGGTGTTTTACGCGATGGCAAAGGACGGTTTGTTCTTCCGCAGCGCGGGCACGTTGAGCGCCAACGGTGTCCCAGCGCGCGCGATGCTGATGCAGAGTTTGTGGACGTCGGTGCTCTGCCTGAGCGGTACATATGGGCAACTGCTCGACTACGTGATATTCGCAGCGCTTGGTTTCTATGCGCTCACGACAATTGGGTTGTTCATACTTCGTTCCACACGCCCCAACGTTGAACGGCCGTACAAGGCGCTCTTCTATCCGGTACTCCCCGCGTTGTATATCGTCGCGTGCGTCAGCGTGGCGGTGATTCTGTTGCTCGCAGATAAGACGCGTGCGCAAGCGGTGTCCGGTCTGGTGCTCGTACTGCTCGGTATTCCAACGTATCTCCTCATGCGTTCTGGCCAGTCAGCCAAGAACGCCTGATCACTCCCCAAACTCAGACTCAGTCATGATCGCTTCGCAGTCCACTCTTCTCGGCATCATCATCGGATGCAGCGTGATCGCGCTGGTGTTCGCCGTGTTCCTTGCGCGCTGGGTAATGGCGCGCAGTACTGGCACTGACAAGATGCGCGCGATCTCTGACGCCATCCAGGAAGGCGCCGAAGCGTATTTGAGTCGTCAGAACAAGACGATCGCGGTCCTCGCGCTCGCAGTCGCTGCGCTGCTCTACATTGGTTACGGTGTGCTGCGCAGTCATGCAGAGGCCGATCCGGTTTCCGATCCAAAGGTGCTTGCGCTGTTCGTGACGTTGTCATTCTTCCTTGGCGCGCTCAGCTCGGGGATCGCCGGCTACATGGGCATGTGGGTGTCGATTCGGACGAATATTCGTGTTGCGAGCGCGGCGATGGAATCGTTGAACGGTGCGTTGCAGACTGCGTTGCGCGGTGGTGCGGTGTCGGGACTGTTTACCGTCGCAATGTCGTTGCTTGGCGTCGGTGGTTTGTTTGCAATTATCACATTGCTCGCGCCGGCCGGCATGGATGACGCCATGTGGGCGCCGAAGATTCCGTTCTTGATTGTCGGCTACGGTTTCGGTGCCAGCTTCGTCGCGCTCTTCGCGCAGCTTGGTGGTGGCATCTACACCAAGGCTGCTGACGTTGGCGCAGACCTTGTGGGCAAAGTGGAAGCAGGAATTCCCGAAGACGATCCGCGCAATCCGGCCGTGATCGCTGACCTTGTTGGCGATAACGTGGGTGACTGCGCGGGCCGTGGCGCGGATTTGTTCGAGAGCACCGCGGCTGAAAACATCGGCGCAATGATTCTTGGCGTGGCGCTGTACAAGTTCTTCGGCGTGGCAGGCATTCTTTTTCCGCTCGTTATCGGCGCGCTTGGTCTGCTGGCGTCGATGGTTGGCGTGATGACCGTGAGCACGAAAGAAGATGGCGATCCAATGGCCGCGCTCAATCGCGGCTACTACATCACTGCGGCACTCGTCGCCGTGATGTTCTTCTTCGCATGTAAGTGGTTGTTGGTGACACCAGAAGCGCCGAACGCGTGGATGAGTTTCTTCTACTGTGGTATGATCGGCATCGTGACGTCGATCGCGTTCGTGTTCATTACGCAGTACTACACCGAGTATCGCTACCGCCCCGTGCTGTCGATCGCTGATGCGAGCCAGACCGGTCCGGCAACAAACATCATCATGGGTCTCGCCGTCGGTATGGAATCGACCGTGCTGCCTGTGATCACGATCGGTATCGCGCTGCTCTCCAGCTTCATGGTTGGGCAGAGCAGTGGATTGATGGAGAATGGCGCACCGGTAGGTGGCTTGTTTGGTACCGCCGTGGCGACAATGGGCATGCTCGGTACCGCTGGTTACATCCTCGCGATGGACGTCTTTGGTCCTATCACCGACAACGCTGGTGGTATCGTCGAGATGTCGCAGCAGCCAGCACACATTCGTGATAAAACGGATCGCTTGGATGCTGTCGGGAACACGACCAAGGCGCTTACGAAAGGGTACGCCATTGGATCTGCGGCACTCGCAGCATTCTTGTTGTTCTCCGCATATCTCGATGAAGTGAAGAACATGACTGGCTCACCGCTCAAGGTAGACCTGTCTAAACCACAAGTGTTTGTCGCTGCACTGTTGGGCGGAATGCTGGTATTCTGGTTCTCGTCGCTGGCGATGAAAGCTGTGTCAACAGCCGCGCAGTCGGTGATTGAAGAAGTGCGTCGGCAGTTCCGCGAAAAGCCGGGCATCATGCTTTACACGGAAAAGCCGGACTACGCCGCATGCGTGGACATCGTGACGAAGGGTGCACTCCGCGCAATGGTGCTGCCGGGCGCGCTGGTGGTGAGCTTCCCGATCATTGTAGGTGTGCTATTCAAATATCTCGGCGCACCGGGTGAGCGACTAGGTGCAGAAGCGGTCGCAGGTTTCCTGATGATTTCGACGGTGGTTGGTATTCTTATGGCCGGTTTTCTGAACAACGCCGGTGGCGCATGGGATAACGCGAAGAAATACATCGAGACGGGCGCGTACGGCGGCAAGAAAAGCGAGACGCACAAGGCGGCGGTAGTGGGTGACACCGTCGGCGATCCGTTCAAGGATACCGCGGGTCCGTCGCTCCATGTGTTGATCAAGTTGCTGAGCACAATCACGCTGGTGATGGCTCCTCTCTTCATCTAATTGCTTTTGCTGTCGGCGCGCCATCGTGGTGCGCCGACAGTTTCCGTTTCACTAGACGCGAATGTCACTACTGCAGCGAAAGCCGATCTCCAGTTCTACCGAAGGGTCGGGGATGAAGCGCACGCTCGGTGTGAGCGATTTGGTGCTGCTGTCGATCGGAGCGGTGATCGGTGCGGGCATCTTTGCATCGCTTGGCACAGCGGCGGCGGGCGAGATTCTGAAGGACGGAACCGTCGTGCGCTACGGTGCTGGGCCAGCGCTTGTTGTGAGCTTCATTCTGCTCGGCGTGGTGTGTGGCCTAGCTGCGTTGTGCTACGCAGAACTCGCGGCAATGATTCCGGCAGCGGGCAGTGCATACGCGTACTCATATGCAACGCTTGGTGAACTTGTCGCATGGATTATTGGCTGGGACCTGATTCTTGAATACGCTGTGGGCAACGTCGCGGTGGCGATCGCATGGAGTGGCTACTTCGACTCGTTGCTCAGCGGATTCAATATTCATCTGCCCGGATGGCTGATGCACGGCTATTTCCAAGCGATGAAAAGCACTGTGCCGGCTGTGCAGCAGATTGTGACAGACGCGCCGCGCATTGCTGGAATTCCCGTGCTGTTGAATCTGCCCGCGTTTCTCATTGTTGCCGCAATTACGTGGCTTCTCTGCCGCGGTGTCAAAGAAAGCGCGCGTGCGAATGCGATTATGGTAGGCATCAAGTTGCTGGTGCTGACGTTGTTTGTTGTCGTGGGTTCTATGCATATCGATCCGGCGAACTATCACCCGTTTGCCCCGAACGGCTGGCGCGGAATTCATCAGGGCGCCGCGATTGTCTTCTTTGCGTACATCGGATTCGATGCGGTAAGTACCGCAGGCGAAGAGACCATCGATCCGCAGCGCAACATGCCGCGCGGCATTCTGATTGGACTTGCGATCTGCACGGTTATCTATGTGATCGTGGGTGCCGTGGCGACTGGTATGGTGCCGTACTCGCAGTTGCTCGGCGCCGATCCGCTTGCGAAGGCGTTGCAGTTGGCCGGATTGAACACCGTCAGCTGGATTGTGTCCGCTGGCGCCGTCGTATCGATGGCAGCAGTGCTCTTGGTGTTTCAATACGGCCAGCCACGGATTTTTTACGCGATGGCGCGTGATGGTTTGTTGCCACCGTTCGCCGCCAAGTTGCATCCGAAGTACAAGACGCCGCACGTTACCACGATCATCACTGGTGTTGCTGTCGCAACAGGTGCGCTTGTCGCGGATGACGCGGCAACCTACGATCTGACGAACATCGGCACGCTCGCCGCGTTCATGCTTGTGTGCATCGGCGTGCTCGTGCTACGGGTACGCGAACCAGATCGGCCGCGCCCATTCAGGGTGCCGTTTGTGTGGCCAGTGGCCGGCGGTGGAGCGCTGGCGTGCCTGTACATCATGCAGGGGTTGCCGCCGAGTGCGTGGAAAGCGTTCGGCGTGTGGATGGTAATCGGCCTCGCGTTGTACTTTCTGTATGGCTACAAACACTCGGTTTTGCGAACAGGTAAGCCGTTGCCAACGACCTCTGAACTTGATGGCCCCGCGCACTGACGCACGCGTAGTAAATCCCTCCTTCGTATCTATCGAATGTTGTTTTTGAAGAAGCTCTCGATCACACAGTGGATCATTGTTGCCATGGTTGTGGGCACACTGATTGGCTGGCTCTTTCCTGAATTTGGAAAGGAGCTCAGCTTGCTGTCGACGATCTTCCTGCGCATGATCAAATCAGTCATCGTGCCGCTGTTGTTCAGCACACTGGTGATTGGTATCGCGGGCCACGGCGACGATATGAAGAAAGTTGGGCGCTTGGCGTTCCGATCGATCGTCTACTTCGAGGTGGTGACGACGCTGGCGCTGGCGGTCGGTTTGATCGCGGTGAATGTCTTCAAGCCTGGCGCCGGCGTGTCGTTAGCGGCAGCGAGCGCAGGCGATGCTGCGCAGTTCGCGACTTCCAAGCCGACTCTCGCCAGCGTTCTCGAACACACGGTGCCGCAAAGCTTCTTCGAGGCGGCGGCGAAGAACGAAGTGCTCCAGATCGTGTTTTTCAGCGTCTTGTTCGGCATTGCGCTGGCTCGAGTCCCTGGGCATCCGCGCAAGGTGATGCTCGATTTCTGCGAGTCGCTGAGCGAAGTGATGTTCAAGTTCGTCGCAATTGTCATGAGCTTTGCGCCGATTGGCATTGCCGGCGCGATTGCGGCAACCGTCGGAAAGTCCGGACTACCTGTGCTTCTCACGTTGCTCAAGCTCGTGCTGACGCTGTACGGTGCGCTCGCGGTGTTCATCCTGCTCGTGCTTGTTCCCGTCGCGTTCATGTCTCGCGTGCCGATCAAGGCATTCGTGAAGCAGGTCAAGTCGTCAGCGTTGTTGGCGTTCTCGACCGCGAGTTCGGAAGCGGCGTTGCCAGGTGCGATGCAGGCGATGGAAAAACTTGGTGTACCGAAGCGAATTGTCGCGTTCGTAATGCCAACCGGCTACAGCTTCAATCTTGATGGGAGCACGCTTTATCTGGCCGTTGCGAGCATCTTCGTGGCGCAAGCTGCGGGCATCGATATGCCGCTCAAAACACAGTTGTTGATGATGCTGACGTTGATGCTGACGTCGAAAGGTGTTGCCGCTGTGCCGCGCGCATCGCTCGTGATTTTGTCTGGCGCGTTGACGCAGTTCGGCCTACCGCTAGAAGGCGTGGCGTTGATTCTGGGCGTCGATGCGGTGATGGACATGGCGCGCACGAGCGTCAACTTGGTCGGCAATTGTCTTGCGACGGTGGTAATGGCGCGATGGGAAGGGGAGTTTGATGATAGTGCTGCTGTCGCGGTGATGAGCGATCCGCTGCCGGCGTAGTATTAGCATGAGATGCGGCTGTTGCGTGAATGCACGAGTGTTGCACCAGTGCATGCTTGAGTTCGATTGTTGCGCGCGCAGATTTTACTTTAACTGCAAGAGCTAAACTGTTACTCTGCAACGCCTAACAGTGTGCGTGCGCGCTAAAGTATGATAGGCGTTGAGCTGTCACGATTTATGCACTTCGTGACAGGCAGTGGCAGCCCACTCCGCAGCCACGCTCGTACACTCCAGCACATGGACTCGATGCATCTCTTGACGACCGCCCGTCGTGTAGCCCTGCTCGGCATCTTTGCCGCAGCAGCGCTTCCGGCACAGGCCATTCGCAACACCGCCGGATTCACACTCAACCAGCTTGCCCGGAACGATGACGGCTCGACTGGTTTGGTCAACACGGGCTTCACGTTCAATTTGTTCGGCCTGACGCAGAGCAACCTGTTTGTAAACAACAACGGCAACGTGACGTTTACGCAGGCGCTTGCCACCTTTACGCCAAACCCGATCGCCGGCAGCAACTTGGCGATTCTTGCCCCGTTCTGGGCTGATGTCGACACGCGCGGTACTGGTAGCGGCATCACCGCGTACGGCACCGGTGCCATTGGCGGTCGGAACGCATTCGCAGTCAATTGGTTTGGCGTAGGCTATTACAACTCGAACTTCGACAAGCTGAACACGTTCCAGCTTGTAATGATCGATCGCACCGACACTGGCGCCGGTAATTTCGACTTCGAGTTCAACTATTCCGGAATCCAGTGGGACACCGGAGAAGCCAGCGATGGTATCGACGGTCTCTGTCCAAACGCTCCCGCTCCGCGCACGCCAGCTCGTGTAGGCTGGGCGAACGGTTCGGCTGCGACGGTTGAACTCGCGGGCTCGAACGTCTGCGGTGCATTCTTGGATGGTGGCGCGAACTCGCTGGTTGCTGGACAGCTAAACAGCGGTGGTGTCACGGGCCGCTATGTCTGGAATGTTCGGAACGGCACCATCGAGCCGCCACCGCCGAACAACGTCGTACCAGAGCCGTCGACTTACGCGTTGATGGCAACGGGCCTGTTCGGTCTGGCCGGTATCGCACGTCGCCGTCGCACAGCGAACTAAGTGCTCTGCGCGAATGGGTAGCGCAGCGCGACGAGTGGTGGTTTGATCACAACGTAAGAAGCGCTGACCATTGTTTGGTCAGCGCTTCTCCGTTTCTAAAAGTCGCTTCACTGCGTTGCGAAGACAGCCGCCGAGAATGAAACGCTACAAAGCGCGTCCGTGAGGCCCGGTCCTGCAGAACTGCTCGCGTTTCCGCACGCCTATCGACTAAACGTGTCGCACGACTCGATTCTGCCGCCATCAAATCCGCGGCGGAACCACGCCATGCGCTGATCGGCGCTGCCATGCGTGAACGACTCTGGGCGAATGTCACTACCCGTCATCTCAGAGATACGATCGTCACCGACGGCTGATGCGGCCTTCAACGCTTCGTCAATGTCGCCTTCTTCAAGACGGCCCTGCTGCTGCGCGCTCTTCGCCCAAATGCCAGCGTAGCAATCCGCCTGTAGCTCCAGGCGAACGCTCAACTCATTGCGCGCGTCGGGATTTCGTTGCTGCGCCTGTCGCATTTTCTTTTCCGTGCCAAGCACGTTTTGCACATGATGCCCAATCTCGTGCGCGAGCACGTAAGCCTGTGCAAAATCACCCGGTGCGCCAAAGCGGCGACGAAGCTCGTCGTAGAAGCCCAGATCGATGTAAACCTTCTGATCGGCGGGGCAGTAGAAAGGTCCCGTCGCAGACTGCGCGCCACCGCAGCCGGTGTTGACTTGATTACGAAATAGTACCAACCGAGTGCGCGGATACTCGGCGCCGCCGGCAGCGAAAATCCGCGTCCAATTCGCTTGCGTGTCGTCGAGCACGAACGACAAGAACTTCGCGAGCTGTGTCTCCTCTGCCGATGACTGAACCGGACCGGAGTTCGCCGGCGCTTCCTGCGACGCACCCGGCATTTGAACGCCGCCGCCGCCACCGAGCGCGCCGGTAAGATCAGTCTTGAAAATCACGCTGAGGACGAGCAGCACGAGGAAGCCGCCGATGCCGAGCTTGCCGCCACCGAGTCGAAATCCACCGCCGCCACCGCCGCCCGATTCGCCGCGACGATCTTCGAGGTCTTCACTTGGTCCTTTGTCGTCCCAACGCATAAGCGCTCGCGATACGAAAGTTTGAGATGAATCGCCGATCGCAACTGCTGGCGCGTTGGCGGGATTGTACTCGGCGCGACCGACAGCGTCGCGTAGCTGCCAAGAAGAATAACGGTCGCGCCGCAACCTGTCTTGCACCAGCCAAGCGGCGAGCGTAATCCCGTCAGACCGATCTCGGATCGGACGTCGCGAGACTGTCTCGGACCATCACGCGTGCGCTCTCGATCTGCGAGCGAACTTGCTGCATGGCAACAGCGCTGTTCTCGGCGAGAATTTCGCGGAGCAGCGCCGAGTGCTCACGTTTCGCTTCGTGGCTCCGTGGCCGCAGCAGGATCCCGATGTGAATGAATCGCTGACTTTCGTCAAGCAGTCGCGTGACCAGTTCAGCGAGCCGCTGATTGCCGCTGGCGCGCGCGATGATACCGTGGAACTCGGCATTATCCGCCAGGAATGCAATGATTGACGCACGATCCGACGAGTCGTAGCCAATCGCGCAGAGCGATTCGAGCCGCGCGATATCAGTCTCCGTCAAACGGCCGACGGCCAATTCCACCGCCGCGACTTCTGCGATCTGCCGCAGCTGAAATACGTCGTCAACGGTCTGCAGCGTGATGGGCGTGACGGTATAGCCTAGGCGCGACACCACTTCGAGCAGTCCTTCTTGGACCAAACGTCGCATCGCTTCGCGCACCGGCGTTTTACCAAGCGAGAGCCGCTCCACGATCCCATTCTCGGTGATTGGGCTGGACGGCATCAGTTCGCAGTCTAGGATCATGCTCCGAAGACGTGCGTATGCGTGGTCAGCAAGCTGCATTGGCAGAAACTACCACAATGCTGCGTATCGTGATATATCAGGGGGTCATCGGTGCTCCGCTGTGCCCTCACGGCGCTCCTCTCACCTGTCTATGTATGTCACGAGTCATCCGGGCCGCGCGCGGGTCCACGCGAACTGCCCAAGGTTGGATTCAGGAAGCCGCGATGCGGATGCTCATGAACAACCTTGATGCCGAGGTTGCCGAACGTCCCGATGATCTGGTGGTGTATGGGGGGCGCGGAAAAGCCGCACGCGATTGGGAAAGTTATGATCGCATTGTGGCGACGTTGCTCCGACTGAAGAACCATGAAACGCTTCTGGTGCAGTCGGGGAAGCCGGTGGCCGTGCTCGAAACGCATCCTATGGCGCCGCGCGTGCTGATCGCAAATTCAAATCTGGTGCCGCGCTGGGCGACGTGGGAGGAGTTTGATCGGCTCGATAAGCTCGGGCTGATGATGTACGGCCAGATGACCGCGGGCAGTTGGATTTACATCGGCACGCAAGGCATTCTGCAGGGCACGTACGAGACATTTATGGGGGCTGCTGATCGCTACTTTGGCGGCACGCTCGCTGGCACGATCACCGTTACTGCCGGACTTGGTGGCATGGGCGGTGCGCAGCCGTTGGCGGTGTCGCTTGCTGGTGGCGTTTCTATCTGCATTGAGATTGACGCGACGCGCATTCAGCGCCGTTTAGAAACGCGATATCTCGATACCGTCGCGTCGTCGCTGGATGAAGCCATTCGGCTTGCCGAAGCGGCCAAACGCGAACGTCGTGCACTGTCGATCGGTGTGCTCGGCAACGCAGCAGCACTGCTACCAATGATGGTCGAACGCGGCTTCACACCGGAGTTGGTCACGGATCAGACATCCGCGCACGACCCGCTCATTGGATACTTGCCAATCACACATGCGGATGAAGATGTCGCAACGTTACGCCGCGTGCAGCCTGATGGTTACATCGCGCGCGTTCGCGATGCGATGGTTGCGCATATCGATGCCATCGTGACCATGCAACGTCGTGGATCAATCGCGTTTGACTACGGCAACAATCTGCGTGCGCAAGCGCAGTTGGCAGGCTACGCCGATGCGTTCAGCTATCCAGGTTTCGTGCCAGCATTCATTCGCGAGAGTTTCTGCGAAGGACGCGGTCCATTTCGATGGGTCGCGTTGAGCGGTGATCCGGCCGATATCGCTGCAACCGATCAAGCAATGAAACAGCTCTTTCCGGACGACGCGCGTTTGCAGCAGTGGCTTGGATGGGCGGGGGAGCGCATTGCATTTCAAGGTCTTCCGGCGCGCATCTGTTGGCTTGGTTATCGCCAGCGCGATAAGGCTGGGCGTTTGTTCAACGAGATGGTGCGCGACGGACGCGTCTCTGCACCAATCGTGATTGGTCGCGATCATCTCGACGCCGGATCGGTGGCCAGTCCGTACCGCGAGACCGAGGCGATGCTCGACGGTAGCGACGCAGTGAGTGATTGGCCGCTGCTGAACTTTGCAACCGGTGTCGCAAGCGGCGCGGCGTGGATGAGTTTTCATCACGGTGGCGGCGTTGGTATGGGCTACAGTCAGCACTCAGGACTTGTTGCGGTCGCCGATGGGAGTGCAGAAGCCGATGAGCGGTTGCGTCGCTGCCTCACAAATGATCCGGCGATGGGTGTGATTCGGCACGCAGATGCGGGCTACGAAACCGCCTTGCAAGTGGTGCGCGATCGCGGTGTAGATATGCCATCACTGGAGCAACGCTAATGCTCAGTTATGTCGGCATCCCTACATTTGCGCGTGCCGAACTCGCGTCGCTCAACGATACGTGGCGAGCCGATGTCGCGGTGTTGGGCATTCCTTTTGATATCGCGCTCGGCTTTCGACCCGGTGCACGATTCGCACCGCGCGCGATCCGTGAAGCTTCGCTGCGTTACGCGGTTCCGCCAGAAGGATTCTGGAACTGGCACAATAACGAAACGATTCTCGCCAACAAAACACTGCGTGACGTTGGTGATGTCGATTTGCCCAGTTTAGAACCAGAGCTAGCGCATGAACGCATTGAAGTCGCGGCGCGTGCGCTGCGTGCGAGGTGTGTGTTGCCGCTCTTCCTTGGCGGCGATCATTCAGTGTCGTATCCGTTGCTTCGCGCCTTTGACGACGTTGATGATTTGCATGTGGTGCAACTCGATGCGCATCTTGATTACACCGATGTGCGCGACGGTACCAAGTGGTCGAACTCAAGCCCCTTTCGTCGCGCCGTCGAGGCACTGCCAACGTTGACACACGTCACGACAATCGGATTGCGTGGCGTGCGCATGGATCGTGAAGCGGTAGCAGCCGCAACAGAGCGCGGGCACACGCTTGTGCATGCGGATCGCGTGAGTCGTGATGGCGTCGTGGCAGATGGAACGCTCCCAATCGGCAAGTCAGTGTATCTGTCCATTGACGTCGACGCGTTTGATCCGTCGGTGTTGAGCGGGACGTCCAGTCCAGAGGTTGACGGACTGAGTTACCGAAAGGTCGCAGGCATCATTCGTACTGTGGCGCAGACAAACACAATTGTTGGAATAGACTGCGTTGAGCTTTGCCCCGCACTTGACCCAAGTGGCTTAAGTGCTTTAGTGGTAGCGCGATTACTCGTGGAGACGTTGGGAATGGTGCTGCGGTGAACGCAGACCACTTGCTGACGAACATCGCGCAACTCGTCACGCCGAGTGGTACCGGAGCGCTACGCGGCGGGGCGATGCGCGAGTTATCGGTAACGAAGGATGCGGCCATAGCGATTCGCGACGGGATGATTGTGTGGTGCGGCCCTCGCATGGACTGGCGCGGAATCGCGATGGTTGAGACGGATCTTGGTGGACGCGCGGTGCTTCCGGGCCTCGTGGATCCGCACACGCACGCGGTGTGGGCGGGCGATCGGTTGACTGATTTTGATGATCGCGCCAGCGGAGTTGACTACGAATCGATCCTCGCGCGTGGTGGCGGAATCCGACACACGATGCGCACCACAGCGTCTGCAACACACGAGGAGTTAGTTGCGCTTGCGCTGCCGCGCCTCCAACGCATGATTCGCGCTGGCGCGACAACAATTGAAATCAAAAGCGGCTACGGCTTCTCGTGGGATGCAGAACTCAGGCAGCTCATTGCCACACAGTCGTTGCGCGCACTCGTTCCGGCGGAATTGGTTGCCACAATGTTGTTCCATGTGCCGCCACAGGATGCTCTCGAACGCGATGCGTACATCACGACAGCAGTCTCGGAATGGATTCCGCAAATTGCGCGTGAGCACCTGGCAACAGCGATCGATGTATTCATTGAGCGTGAGGCGTTCACTTGTGGTGAAGCATCGCGATTGTTCATCGCGGCGCGAGCAGCAGGCCTCGCGTGCAAAGTTCATGCAGACCAGTTCACAGCGATTGGTGGTACTGAGCTGGCGATTAGCCACGGAGCGCTCAGCGTCGATCATTTAGAAGCCAGTGGCGATGCGCAGATTGCGGCGCTTGCGAGAAGCCAAACAATCGCGACCATTGTACCAGGCGTGTCGTTGCATCTTGGGCTGCCAGCAGCACCCGGTCGGCGACTGATCGATGCCGGTGCTGCTGTTGCTGTTGGTACAGACTGCAATCCCGGTTCGTCACCGCTGTATTCAATGAGTTTAGCGCTCGCGCTCGCAGTTCGGTTGAACGGCCTCACGCCAGCGGAGGCGATCATCGCGGCAACGGCAAACGCCGCCGCGGCACTTCGATCCACAGCGGTTGGGCGCATCGTATCAGGAATGCGCGCCGACTTGTTAGTGCTCAAGAGTGCCGATTGGCGCGACGTACCGTACACCCTCGGTGACGATGCTGTTGCACAAGTTTTTTCAGCGGGATGTGAGGTACTGGTATGACAGGGCGTGTCGATGTGCAGGTTGGTGAGCCACTGACAGTAGAAGATGTCGTGCGTGTTGCGCGACACGGGGCGCTTGTCAGGATCGCGGCATCCGCGGTGGCTCGTATCAACGCGAGCCGAGCGTATGTAGAGTCGCTCGTAGCGGCCGACAGAACTGTGTATGGCATCACCACTGGCTTTGGTCGGCTGGCGAGTGTAAAGATTGCGAGCGCAGACGTGCAAAAATTGCAGCGAAACCTGCTCGTCTCGCACGCGATCGGCGTCGGCGTTCCACTGTCGACAGAAGTGGTTCGCGCCATGCTGTTGCTGCGTGCGCAGTCGTTGGCGTTCGGGTATAGCGGCGTGCGTATGGCGGTGATCGATCTCCTACTGGGATGCCTTAATGCGAGAGTGCATCCGATCGTACCAAGTCAGGGATCGGTTGGTGCGAGCGGTGACTTGGCGCCGCTTGCGCACATGGCGTTGCCGCTGATTGGTGAAGGGCGCGCGGAGGTTGCCGGCGCGGTCGTCGGGGGCAGGGAAGCGCTCATCCGGGCAGGTTTGACGCCGCTGGTGTTAGAGGCCAAGGAAGGGTTGGCGCTGATCAACGGAACGCAGGCCATGACTGCGATTGGCGCGCTGCTCGTGTACGATGCGCAACAACTCGCGACACTCGCCGATATCGCCGGTGCGATGTCGCTGGAAGCGTTAAAGGGAACAGCAAAAGCTTTTGATGCGCGCGTAACGGCAGTTCGCGCGCATCCGGGTGCTGCGGCAGTTGCGTCAAACTTGCGACGGATGTCCGCCGACAGTCCTATCCATGCGTCGCACGTTGATTGCGAGAAACTGCAGGACGCCTACAGCTTGCGCTGCATGCCGCAGGTACATGGTGCCAGTCGTGACGCGCTGGATCACGTCTCAGCGGTTGTCACACGCGAGTGCAACGCTGTGACCGACAATCCGCTGATCTTCCCAGAGAGCGACGACGTGATCTCCGCCGGAAATTTTCACGGACAGCCCGTCGCGCTGGTCATGGACTATGCGAAAATTGCGATTGCCGAGCTGGCGAACATCAGCGAGCGACGTGTTGAGCACATGCTCGATCCCGCTGTCAGTGGGTTGCCAGCATTTTTGTCACGGCAAGGCGGATTGAACTCCGGCTTGATGATTAGTCAGTATACGGCTGCGAGCTTGGTCAGCGAAAACAAGGTGCTCGCTCATCCGGCCAGCGTCGACAGCATTCCAACAAGCGCAAATCAGGAAGATCATGTGAGTATGGGCACGACCAGTGCTCGGCAGTGCGCTATGATTCTTGACAACGCGACGTGGGTGATTGCAATTGAGCTGATGAATGCTGCGCAGGCTGTCGATTTTCATGCACCGTTGCATGCCGGTCCCGGAGTTGGTGCTGCGCGCGACATGATTCGGACTGTCGTGCCTCCACTGGATGACGATAGGCTGCTGACTGACGATCTGGAAGCCGTGCGCCTGATCATGCACAACGGAACGCTACGCGGCGCAGTTGAAAACGTGTTGGGGCCATTAGCGTGAACGTCCGACACGCATTGCGTTATTCGCGTCAAATCGCGATCGCTGCAGCGATGCTCACTGCATCGGCGGCGCAGGCCGGTGGCCAAACTGGCGAGTCAGTGTCGGCCTTTCTTGGCAGGCAGATCGGAACGTTTGCGTGGACATCGATGGACGACAGCACGAACATCGTCTCACCGCTCTCCCTTCGCGGCTCCGTTGTCTTGGTGGATCTCTGGGGAACGTGGTGCGCGCCATGCCGACGCGAAATGCCATTTCTGCATGCTGCGTATGCACGATATCGTGCGCAGGGATTCGAGATTCTCAGTATCGCGTTCGATGTATCGCCAGAGAAGGTTCAGGCATTTCGTCGCGACGTGGCTCCAATGCCGTGGCTGCATGTGTACGCCACATCCGCGATTGAGACGGAGGCCGCGCGCACCTTTCAGTTAGACGGTTTTCCGCGTGCCGTACTGCTCGGTCGAGATGGCACGGTGCTTCGCGTAGACGCAGCGTTACGCGGCCCCGCGCTGGCAGCAACGCTTGATTCCGCACTGTCCAATCGCCTTTCGCGCCCGCCCTGAAATCAGAAGCGTCTCACGCCTTGTAGGGCGCGATGCGCGCTCGGTATCGTTCGTCCATGAACTCAGCCGCGCTTCTCGAGCAATACCGCCCCGCGCTCACCGGGCACTGCTACCGCATGCTGGGTTCAATCCTCGACGCCGAGGATGCGGTGCAGGAATCCATGCTGCGCGCGTGGAAAGGACTCGATCGGTTCGACAACCGCTCGTCGATGAAAACGTGGCTGCACCGCATTGCGACCAATGTCTGTCTCGACACACTCGCGTCGGCCGATCGGCATCGCATACGCCCGATCGACAGTATGCCTGAGCCCTCGGAAGTGCGTGATGGATTGGCGCTGAACAAGCGTCCGCGAGAGGACTGGGTTGAACCCATTCCAGATGTGCTCGCGTTGCCGGCCGCAGCCGATACCGATCCAGAAGAACGAACGTTGTTGCGCGAAAGTATTCGTCTCGCGTTTGTCGCAGCGTTGCAATATCTGCCGCCACGTCAGCGTGCGGTATTGCTTCTGACACAGGTGCTGAATTGGTCAGCCGCTGAAACGGCCGAGTGTCTTCAGATGACCATCGCGAGTGTAAACAGCGCGCTGCAGCGTGCGCGCGCGACAATGGATGCGCGGAATCCTGCGATTGATCGACGCGAGCTCTCGGCGGAGCAACGTGTGCTGGTACAGAAGTACGTTGCGGCGTTTCTGGAGTACGATGTGCAGGCGTTGGTTCAGCTGCTCCACGAAGAAGCGACGCTGTCAATGCCGCCGTACGAATTATGGCTGCAAGGGCACGAGAACATCGCACGCTGGCTGTCCACGTTTGGTATCGGCTGCAAGGGATCGGTGCTCATCCCCGTTGATGCATCGGGCGGCTCGCCAGCCTTCGCTCAGTACCGTGATGGCGGGCGCTCGCCATGGGCGATCCTCATGCTAGAGCTCAACAACGATCGGATTACAAGCATGACGTCGTATCTCGATGTCGAGACGCTGTTTCCACGCTTCGGACTGCCGATGCAGTGGGTGGTCTGAACGGTGAACGGGCACGCTAAGGCAGCTGCACGCTAGCGATTGATTGAGCGATGTCTGGAGGACCGATGAGTTTTGCCAAGACCTCCGGTCTATAGGGCATCACATCAATCGGAGGCTCACATGAGCGCCACACAGCTCCAGTCGGATTCGCACCCTGATCGACCGCAATACACTGCTGATTCGGCAGCCATCGATACCGCCAACCGGGCGCATCTCACACACGAGCAGAACAGGAGAACCGAGCTGTCAGCGACGCAACTGACAACGTCCAAGCGCACGGTGCCGTTAAGCGTGTGGGTAGGAAGAGTCATGAGCGGACTGGTGGTCATGTTCCTTCTTCTCGCCTCTGCGGCACCGAAACTGTTCATGCCGCAAGTGAGTGGTCCATCAATGGAGCAGCTGGGCTGGACGGCAAAATACATGCTGCTGATTGCCTGTATTGAAATCATCGGTGCTGTGCTCTACGCAATTCCGCGAACTGCTGTACTTGGAGCGATTCTGTTAACAGGCCTGTTCGGCGGGGCGATTGCAACGCATTTGCGGATCGACGATCCGCTGTTCAGCCACACACTGTTTGCGCTTTATCTGGGAGCCTTCATGTGGGGTGGTTTGTGGTTGCGCGACCCCAGCGTGCGAGCGCTGTTCACGATGCGAGTCAGCGAAAACTAGCTCCAGTTGGATCCGCGATATCGATCGCACTAAACGCAGTTACACGCACTGCGGATTACGACACAACACTCACTGAAAGCTTATCTCACTAAAGGAGTATTTCCATGTCGACCACCGAAATCGCCGCACCTATCATCACAAACGCTGGTACAAGCCCAAGTACGCCGCGCAAGTTATTCGTCAACATTCCAGTCTCGGATCTGCAACGTTCGATCATCTTCTTCGAGTCTCTCGGATTTGCGTTCAACCCGCAATTCACCGACCCTAGCGCCACGTGCATGCTTGTCGGTGCCGACGCGTACTTCATGTTGATGGTAAAGGATCGCTTTGCTAGCTTCAGTATCAAACCGATTGGCGATTCACAGACCGTAACAGGATCGCTGTTTGCAATCACAGCGGACAGCCGTACTGAAGTCGATGCGCTCTATGAAACCGCGCTGGCCGCCGGCGCTGCACAGGCAGGCGAGCCGCAAGATCATGGCTTCATGTATGGCCGGAGCTTCTACGATCTGGACGGCTACCACTGGGAACTGTTCTGGATGGATTCGTCAGCGATTCAGAACTGAGTCTTTCAGCTTCCATCCATCCAGACGCCGAAGCCCTGCGGCGAGATCGTGATCGCACGTCGCGGTTAATCTCGCCGCAGGGCGCGACGCTGATT
>JANNWU010000563.1:0-2362 GCA_031408755.1 Gemmatimonadaceae bacterium
GTTTCGTTTGACTCCGCCACCGTATTATCGGGATCGATATCCGCCAGCACGGAGATACCTGGCCGCATCGCGCTTGCAGGAATGGCCACGTTGGCAGAACAGCAGCCCTCATCGACGGAGAGCGTAGGGACGGCCGTTCCGGTGAACGTTCCGACCACCGTCGTACCCTGCTGGATACGCACGCGCACGGTCGCTGCGGCAAGTCCGGTACGACTACCGCGCAAGAACACGCGTGCAACTGCCGCGCGATCGGCAATCAGCGGTACACGTCCATCAAGCTGTTGCACCGCCTGCACCAGATACAGCGCTGCGATGTCGAGATTGGTCGCATTTGTTGTTGTGCCAACCGTCACGTTGACGGTCGCGGTGCGTGCCGGATCAGCCTGAGAAGTGGCCGTAATGATTGCGTTACCGCCGGTTAACGCGCGGATCAATCCAGTGGCCGACACCGTCGCAATTGCCGGTGCACTGCTCTGCCACGCAACGGCGGTGTTGGCCGATCCAGTTACAGTGCTCGTCGCTTGCTGTGTTGCTCCTGGTGCGAGCGTCACAGTGGCCGGCAAAACGGTGATAGTCACGCCTGTCTGCTGAATGCCGCTCGCGACAAGTGAGTACGCGCCCACTTGGCCCGTCTCAAATGTTGTCGCGTTCACGATGTACTGACCCGGCGCAAGATTCACAACAATCCGTGAATTCTGGCTGGTTTCGGACACGTCGTCATTCTCGGCAATCACAGTACCGGTCTGCGCATTCTGCAACAGAAGCAACGCATCGACGGCGGTACTGGTCATGTCCAGCTGCACCGATGCCTGCGTGGTGACTGTCAGACCGTAGCGTTGTAAGAATCGCGCAGGACCACCGCCGTCACTAAGCGCGCAATCAGTGGTTGCGAAGGTGCCAGTAACCGTTTGCGGCACTGTGATCGTACGGTTCACACCGCACGGATCAACCACAGCCGCGAGAGCCAATTGATACGCACCAGTCTGGCCCGGGAATCCGCGTGCCAAGATTGTATAGCGGCCCGGCTCGAGTACCACTTCGGTGCGCGCGTTTGTTCCAACGCCGCCGTCATCATCTTGTACTAACACGCCGTCAATCGAGTCGACCACAACCAACAGCGGATCGAACGCCGTACTTGTGACGTTGATCGCAAGCGTCGAGCGCGATGTGACGCGGATGTCGTAGCGATCTTCAAGACTCCCGTCCAGCAATCGACACGACGCGGCTGACAGCGTTCCCGCGGTCGTTGACGGAACGGTGGTGGCTCGCCCGGTAACGCAGGCTGCGGGTGCGGCGCGCACCACGAGCTGGAATGCGCCGAACGTGTTTGCGGTAAATGCGTTCGCGAGGACGATGTATCGACCTGCCTGCAACGTGCGAACGATGCGTGCGTTTGTGCCGCCGTCGCCGTCATCATCTTGGCCTAATACCGTGAGCGCATCGTCGGCCAAAAAGAGATATGCGTCGACGGCGGTGCTGGTCATCACGATTTCAACTTTTGTTGGTGCCGCAAGCGTGAATGCGTAGCGTTTGATCGCGGTACCGTCAGTCAGCTTGCAGTCTGTCGCCGCAAGCGTGCCAGACGTCGCTTGGCCGAGTGTGACAGTCTGCGTTGCGGCACACGCGTCAACGCTCACTTGCACCGTTGCTGCGCCGGTGATGGTGCCAATTTTTGCTGTGATGGTCGCAGTGCCTGCGGCAACCGCGGTCACTGCGCCTGACGTCGAGACAGTCGCGATTGTTGGCGCTGAACTGGTCCAGTCGAATGTACGACCGGTGAGCACGACGCCAGCCTGATTCTTCGCTTCGGCCGTGAGTTGCGCCGGCGCTGCGCCGATCTGCAGACTCGTTGTTGGCGGCGTAACAGTGATCGACGACACCGGTGCTTGCACGGCGACTTGCACCGTGGCCTCTACCGCGTCGACTTTCGCCGTGATCGTGGCTGTGCCGTCGCCGATAGCCTTGACGCTGCCAGTTCTCGACACGGTTGCGACAGTCTCGTTTGATGACGTCCACGCGACTTTGGCGAAGCGGATCGTCGCGCCTTTCGCGTCAACGGCTGTTGCGGCGAGTGCGCTTGTCTCGCCCGGCGCGAGTGTGACTGTGGTCGGTGCGACGGTAACGCCTGTCGCGACAGCAGAAGGTTCAGATGATCCACCACCGCACGACTGCGCGGCGAACAACGTCAACAACAGAATGGGAAGGCGACACCATTGCAGAGAGCGCTTACGCACGCGAGCCAATTCCTCAAGTACGGGTGAGAGTACTCCCAACGATGTTCGCGGAGCGGAGTCAGCAACATGACAGCTGTGTCCGTGGATGAGCACGGCGCACAACGACACTCATACTGCCCAGATGCACT
>JANNWU010000564.1:0-14804 GCA_031408755.1 Gemmatimonadaceae bacterium
CAGTCCATCTTACCGGTGCGGTCGACAGATCCACGGTCCAGAACCGTAACTCGAAAGGTCGCAGCCAAGAAAACCCTTTAGTTTTTGTCTTCACTTATCGGTCTGCCATCAACGGACGTTATCGACAACGGGCTGCATGACGATGTAACGGGGCGCCGAAGCTGGTCGGAGACGCCATCCCGCGCAGTTTTGGAACAAGCTAGTCGAGACACGACTTTCGCTGAGGACACACGATGAAGCGTACGCCGTTTTCCGACGATCCATTGGCCGACCGCCACGGTTTCATTCTCGCGCATGAGACAGTTTGTCATGGCCTCAGCCCTGCCGAGACGGATGACAAGAACCCGTTTGTCTTGTATGACACGCGCGCGGAGGCCGAGTCCGAGCGCGTTGACGTTGCCGCAATGCGAGCCGAGGCGATCGAGGACGCGCACATGGAGCCGGAGCTCGAAGATGACGGCCCATGGGTTGAGGCGGTCGTCCTTCATCCAGACGGCGCGCTCACGCTGCCCGATCACGCGCTGACATTCACGATGGACGCGCTGCGCGAATTTCTTCGCTAACTCTCGAAGCGCCTCGACTTCACTTGTACTGAAACTCCGGCAACGATTTAAACAACACACGCATATCAACCCGCAACGCGTCACCCAACGCCACCGGCTGCCAACTCACGCACTCCGTGAATCGCTCCGGCTGCGCACCGGTCGATGTCCACACAATCAGCTCACGCGCTTCCAGATGCACGATCCAGTACGTCTTGACACCAAGCCGCTGGTACAGCGCTCGTTTGGTATAGCAATCGGAACGCTCCGTGTACGGCGTCGCTTCTTCCACGACTAGCTCAAGTGGCACAAACGGCGCCTTGCCATCTGGCCCCAACGCGCGCGCTCGCGGCAGCACCACAATGTCCGGTTGCACTTCGCAGTCGTCCGCGAACCGATACGGCAGCGGACCAAGGATGATGTCGAGCTCTGACTTCCACACAAACGGCGACAGCAACTGCGTCAGCGACCAGACGGCATCGAAATGCGATTGCTCATTGCCGTAGATCACCGCCACGTGACCGTCGATCACTTCGTAGAGGTTACCGTCACGCGGCATCAGGGTCAGATCCGCCGCAGTCCACGCGCCATCGTGAGGGAAGGTCTTCTCGTTCGCCGGTGTGTGTTGGGTCATGGCATACGATAGCAACGCACGTCGTCACAAGCGTTACCAATTTCACGCACGCTGCGCGTTCGAGCATTGTGCGTTGGCGGCGCGACAGAATTGACCTTGAATCGTGCTTTATCGGCAAGGTCGGTGCATGGCGTCTCCGTGCGGCTTGGCACGGACGCGGGTTGCGAGTGGCACCTCTCCACGACTCAGTGCCCGTCTCATAGCGCAATACGCTGCTTCACGATCGTGCTGAAATCCACTTGGTTCCGACCAAAGTAGCCATCTCTTACGCCGACCCAGTTCAACAGAACGCCTCAGTCGAATCACGAGAGGGGCGGTTTGCTCCGGTACAACTGAGTTGCGATGTTACGACCCGCTGCCGACCGCGAGCAAGCGAAGGTCGTGTTCCATGGCCGCCCGCTCTTTGGGGGCCGAGAGCATGACGTCGACCGTCAGGATTGCCCCGCGGAGGATCGTCGACAGATCGTCGATTCCCGCTTCGAGTGCGATGGCTTTCGCCGCCCTCGGTAACGACGCCTCTGACCGGAACTTCACCCTGCCACCCGGCGTCCCCTTTGCTTCGGCGCTCACCGCATTCTTCCATACCCGCTGGGCGAATCGCTTGTCCGTGAGCACGCGAGACAATGCATAGCGACACACAGCGCCCTTAAACGGTTCCAGTCGAATATCGAGCGAGTACGCCATCATGTTCAGGCGATCCTCGAGTTCGAGAGGGATGCGCGCGTTCTGCTCCTTGATCTCCCGCTCTCTCGCTTCTTTAATCCGCGGCGTGGACTGGGCGGGGAGCGAAATCGTCCGGTCACACATTCGGCAGACACCGACGAGTACGTTGGGCACCGACACCTTCGTCGTGGTCAGAAACACCGCGCGGTATTCGTACACGGTGTCACGCATCGCCTTGCAGTGTGGGCAGATTGCACGCGATGCATCGCCAGCCTTCAGAAACCGCTTTGCCTTCGCGGTTACTTCATTGCGAGTCAGCGCAACGGTCGACTTCGCGGCATTTTGCGGCACAGATGTCCGATTCCGGGGCTTCGTGTTCATGGATGCTGTGGTCTCCATTTATGTGCTCGACGCAACGAGTATCAACGCTCACTTGGGTGGACGCTGATGAACATTGCCAGATTGTCCGGCGCTTGCACGAACTAGAATCGAATAAACCACTGCTTGCCGGCGACCACTGGTTTCAATTCGTGTTTCAACGTGTCCGGAGCATCCGTCATTGGTCGTGCCTTGTATTGCAGCCCCGAGCATCGCCCAATCATCTGCTTGACCTCGTCTACCGTGACGGCGCCGGTTGCGAGCAAATTCTTTTCCACCATTTTCTCGCGAATCTCAAAGTCGAAGTTGCCCTCGTTGAGACACTTGATCACCAACCGCTTCATATCGTGAAACCCCACGGCTGACCTCCAAAGTGTACCCTAATCAGGGTACGGTGCGCAAGGGGCGGACGGTTCGCGGGTTTCGCCAGTGCGCTATGCTCTGTGGTTTTGCACACGGAGCCTTCTGCATGCGATCTCACGCCGTGACGCGGCCTCGGACTCACTCGGCAGGTCGCTACCAGACGGGCGGGAACGTTGCAGCGGCGGACGCACGCCATTGTGCCATCTCGTCACATTGACAGCGGCATCGATCCACAGACGTTGCTCACACAGGATTCCCGACAGATCACATTCGAATCATCGAAGCGTCAGCGAATTCGCGCGACGGTTGCGACCTGACGTCAGCCGTCACACACCACGCGAAAATAGTCCGGCCATGAAATTTCCAGCGCCGCGTGCTCCGCACTCGGTTGCCAGAGCATCCGACCATCGCACCGCTCCGCCGCATCAACGCCCAGCCGCCATCGCTCGACCAGTCGAGCATCGACGTCAACGATCCAGTACTCCGGCACCTCTTCGCGCTGATACAACGCACGCTTTTTCCCACGATCCTGCCACGCTGTGCCAGGCGATAATACTTCGACCGCCAGCACCAGTCGCCCAACATCGGTAAACTCAGGAGCTCGGCGCCCATCAGGCATCGCCGGCAGCACGATCAGGTCAGGCTGCACGAGCGTGGACGTTGAGAACTGCACATCTGTCGGCGCGATGCGAACATTCAAACCGCACGACCGTGCGTACGGCCGCAGCAAAGCAGCTAGTTCCAGCACTGCATCCTGATGCCGCCCGCTCGGCGCCGGCGTCACAAACAACTCGCCATCAACGATCTCGTACCGACGACCATCGTCCGGCATTTCGTCGAGCTGCGCCACGGTGAGCGGTGCGTGGGAAATAGGCATAGCCATAGCGTACGCTCGGCGCAGAGGTTGAGGCAAGCGGTCATGACGCGACGGTACAGCCAGACCCCTCAAACTACCGCCCACAATTCACGCGTGCGTCATCATTTTGGTGCACCGCGGAAAGGTCTGGTACCGCATCGTTGGCGTCGACAAACCCGGCATTCCGCTTTGCGCGTGAAAAGGTATCGAATGCCCGCGCGCATCGACGAAGTCGGAACTGCGCGGATCGACCGGCTTCCGACAGAAGAATGAAGCGATAACACGCACATCACTGTCACGTTTTGTCATTCGTTTCCTGTCACTGAAACATTCGTGCCCTGTCACTGAAACATTCGTGCTCTGTCACCGAAACTCAAACACGCGCGATAAACCTACCTCCCCAAACGCAACACCAGCCGTAGCCCGTCGTCAACACGCTGCATTGCGGCCCGCGACAGCCTTCCCATGCGGTCGCGGAGTGCACCTTTGTCGAGTGTCACCAATTGACTGACATTCGCGACCGAGTCCTTCGGTAACCCACTCGCCTTCGCCGAGACGAGCGTGTTTCCGGGCGCGTCAAGCAATCGCATTGACGACGTGAGCACGACGCCGACAACCGTGCGAATTTGGCTTCGGTTAAACGCCTCTGATTGCACAATGAGTACTGGCCGCCGAAAACCAGGCGCCGCGCCGATGGGTTCACCCAACTCAACCCACCAAACGTCTCCGCGCGTGATTACCACTCAGCCGATCGAAGCGTGCTGGCGGCTGACCGTGCGGCAAAGTCATCTCGCCGAGCAGTCACCTGATGCACCGCGTTGAGCTGCGCCGTTACATCGGCCTCCCGAAACTTTGCGAGGTATTCGGCGAGCGCCGTCGCGTATAGCTGTGAGCGCGATACCCCGATTGACTCGGCTACTGCGTCCGCCTCGTCGAAAAGTTCGTCCGGGAGAGAGATTGCTGTTTTCATACTTAAGTATAACTTGCGTCATACCCTCTCGACAACCTTGAATTCCGCACATTTTAACCTCGGCCATCGAAACTTCCGCGCACAACCAACGTACCTTCCAAACACGCGCCACCCGAACTGCCCGCGCAATACGCACTCCAGAACGCGAACATGATCATACGCCAACTCGCCCCGCTCCTGCTGATCCTCGCAGCCTGCAGCATGCCCGGACGTGTGATCGCGCAATCGACAATCACCGACTCGACCGCGCGCAAACGGGGCTCACTGATCGGAGAAGTGCGCGATAGTGCACAACGACCCGTTCGCGGCGCGAGAATTCTGCTCGCGGGCTCTCCACGTACCGCAATCACCGACGACTCTGGTCGCTACAAAATTCTCGCGCTTACGCCAGGGCGTTACGCAGTGCGCGTCGTTCGCATCGGATTTCAGCCAGTGGTCATCACCGCGGTTGACGTTCAAGCAGGCGACGCGACGACATACGATATGCAACTGAGCACTGCAGTCCCCGCTCTGAGCCAAGTCACGATTACACCAGGCTCGTTCACGCTACTCGACGCGAGCATCTCGCAACTTTCGCTCACACGCGAAGCGTTGCGCACAACGCCACAGCTGGCGGAAGATCTGTTTCGATCGTTGAGTCGTTTGCCGGGGCTCTCGGGCTCCGATTTCACCGCCAAGATTCGCATCCGTAACGGTGGTGTGGACGAACAACTCTTTACACTTGACGGACTGGAACTGATCGAGCCGTTTCATCTGAAAGATTTTGATGGCGCGCTTTCACTTCTCGACGGCGAAGCAGTTGGTCGCGTAGCGGTTACGACAGGTGGATTCACGGCGGTCAGCGGAAATCGCATGTCTGGATTGGTGGAGATGCAATCGGCTACGCCATCCGCGGCACGCAGCCGCACTGCAATTGGCCTCTCTATCTCCAACATCCGAGCGCGCAACGAAGGCACATTCGCGAACGGTCGAGGTAACTGGTTAGTGTCGGGCCGAGCGGGATACTTGAGCCTCATTCTGCGATTGGTTGACAGCGATAATCCGCCTGATCCACGCTACGGCGATCTGTTTGCGAAGGTGCAGTACAGGCTTTCACCAAATCACTTGCTCTCCATGCATGGGCTGGCGGCGGGCGACAAACTACTGGTGAACGAAAGCGACATAAACGTTCGCAGTAGCTACGCGAACAACTACCTCTGGACCCGGCTGCAGTCGCAGTTTGGTGAACGCGTCGCCGTTAGCACATTGGCATCTGCGACGGGATTGCGGTGGAACCGCGCGGTGATTGATCGTGAGCAGATTCGCACTGTGCTCTATGATCGCGCGCGCATTGCTGATACGCGCACGCTGAGTGCGTTGTCTGTGAAGCAAGACTGGACTATCGACGCGACGCCAACGCTGAGCGTGTTGGTTGGTGGCGAAGTGCGCGCCGAAGCGGCGGACTACAGCTATCAGCGTACACAAGTCGCCCGAGGCCTCAGCGGGAGTACGGTTGTGGTAATCGATTCTACGCGTGTTGCAGCGATATTCAGTCCGAGTGGCACGCGCACATCCGCCTACGCATCAGTGCGAGCGCGGCCTGCTCCAACTATCACCGTTGAAGCGGGAGCGCGCGCCGATCGCCATGGGTGGACGTCGCAAAGCACAATTGGCCCGCGCTTGAATGCCGCGTGGACTCCGCAAGCTGGTACGACGGTGCGCGGCGCCTGGGGTCACTATTTTCAAGCACACACGCTGCAAGATCTCTCGGTGGTTGATGGCGACACATCGTTTGCCAAAGCGGAGCGTGCCGAGCATCGCGTGGTGAGTGTCGAACGTGAGTTGGTGCGGGGTGTGACAGCGCGGGTTGAAGGATATCAACGGCTGATTACTTCGCCACGCGCGCGCTACTTCAACATCGACGGAAATACGCAGGTTGTGCTGCCCGAAGCAGATCTGGACCGCGTGCGGTTTGCACCGACGAGTGCAGAAGTGCGCGGCCTGGAAATGTTGGCGCAGTTTGATCGCGGTGGGCATTGGCGTGGCGGCGCTACGTTAGTGCTATCGAAAGCGACAGCAGTGATTGATGGGCGCACCACGCCGCGACCGTTCGATGAGCCGGTGGCTGGCACTATGGATTTGGCGTATCGTGCGCAGAATGGCTGGACCGTGGCGATTGCATTCACGGCGCGCGCGGGGTGGCCAGTGTCCGCGGCGCAGTTTGTGGTTGATACCGTTGCAGCGGGCCAGTTTGTCTCTCGGCGTCAGCCCGCGACTGCCTTCCTGAACGATCGACTTGAGAGCTATCAACGTCTCGATATTCGCGCAACGCGCACGTTCAACACCAAGCGCGGCAACATCAATGTGTGGGGCGATCTGTTCAACGTGCTGAATCGCAAGAACCAGCGCGGTTTTTCGTACTCCGCGTCACTCGCAAGCCCCTCGCGTGTGAGTGTTGTCTCGACGCGTGAGGAGTTTCTTGGCCTGCTGCCGACGCTTGGTATCAGTTGGGAGTTTTAAGTGCGATCGTTGCGCTGCACTCTGGTGCCACGAGGACTATCAGCGTGATAGAATGTGCGAGACTGCTATTGGGCGTCGGACACTACCGATCACACACATCTTCAAAATACGCGCGTAGATCAACAGTGAGAGCCGCCTGCCCGATTACTGGGCACCACGTGAGCGTCTCCGTCATCATCTCTGGCGCGACGCTCACTGGCAACCACCGCTCCACCGCGCGCGCATCCGCGTCAACAATCCAGTACTCCCCAACGCCTTCCCGCTGGTACAACGCACGCTTCTCGCCACGATCGTACGGCGCCGTGCCCCGTGACAACACTTCCACCGCCAGCACCAGTCGCCCCACATCGGTAAACTCAGGAGCTCGGCGCCCATCGGACATCGCCGGCAGCACGATCAGGTCAGGCTGCACAAGCGTCGAGTCCGAAAAGCGCACGTCTGTCGGCGCGATACGCAGGTTGAAGCCGCACGACTCCACGTACGGCAGCAGCAGCATCACAAGCCGCACAACCGCATCCTGATGCCGCCCGCTCGGCGCCGGCGTCACAAACAACTCGCCATCAATGATCTCGTACCGACGGCCATCGTCCGGCATGTCGTCGAGCTGCGCCACGGTGAGCGGTGCGTGGGAAATAGGCATAGCCATAGCGTACGCTCGGCGCAGAGGTTGAGGCAAGCGGTCATGACGCGACGGTACAGCCAGACCACTCAAACTACCGCCCACAATTCACGCGTGCATCATCATTTTGGTGCTCAAAGCCCGAAGGACCGGTAGCTTTCGTTAGCGAGGGTCAAACGGCTGGTTATGCGGCCCATTTCGCGCACCTTTTTGCACGTCGTCCAACGCAATCTCGTTTACGCCCATCTCGCGACCGCTCAACACCTAGCCGCCCTGTGTTCGACATCGTCCTCGTCCATCCGGAAATTCCGCCCAACACGGGCAACATCATCCGGCTCTGCGCCAACACCGGTGCACGCTTGCATCTGATTGAGCCGCTCGGATTCAACTTCGAAGACAAGCAACTCGAACGTGCCGGGCTGGACTATCGGGACTTGGCCGAGGTGACGCGACACGCTGATTGGGCCGCGTATGAGCGGACGCTTGTGGATCGTGCAAGAGTGTTCGCATTCTCAGCACGCGGTACAACTCGTTTCTCAGAGATCGCGTTCACAAAAGGCGATGCGCTCGTGTTCGGTCCGGAGTCGACTGGACTGACCGACGCGATGCTGACGTCATTCCCAGCGACACAACGGCTCCGCATCCCAATGCAGCCGTCGCGCCGCAGTTTGAATCTTTCGAATACGGTGGCCGTCGTTGTCTATGAAGCGTGGCGGCAGCTTGGGTTCCCGGGCGGTGTCTAGGCTCGGTGCGCTCGAGTACCGTTGCCCAACCGTGTGATGTAAGTGCAGTTCGCACAGTGATCGTGGTTTACTGACAAAACTTTCTTCGGCGGAATTCTCATGCGTCGGCGTTTCATTGTACTTCTTGCATTCGTCGTACCAGCGTTGCACGCACAAGGCGCGCTCGTTCACGTCACGAACGGCGATACCGTGCGCATCGAAAAGTTTGCGCGCACCGCGACGCGTCTCGATGTTGAAATGCTCGATAAGAGCGGAGCGCGGCAGACATTCTCAAACGCGATTGAATCAGATGGGCGATTAGGCACGCTGACACTCGCAGCCTATTCACCAAACGCTCGCGCTGACGCCGCACCCATGGCGCGTGCGACGATCTCGTTCGCTGCTGACACCGCGGTCGCGATTATTCAGCAGGGATTGCAAGCGCCGCAAACGCAGCGAATCCCCTCGAAGATGCTGGCGCAGCCGGTAATGAACACTTCGTTCTCGATGTTCGAAGTGCTACTCGCGCTCGCGCGACGCGCGAACCTGCCGACTGCAGCGGTCACTCTTTTTGCCGGTCAAGGTGGCGCAACGTTTGATGTGAAATTCGACCAACTACAAACTGACTCCGTTACCGCGAGCGTTAACGGGGCAGCCCTCTGGCTTGTGACAGATAGTGGTGGCCGCCTAATCCGCGGCGGAATTCCTTCGCAGAAATTAGTTGTCACACGCGTGGATGCGATCACGCTATCCAAGCTGACACTCGCAAAGGCGAACTATTCTGCACCGGCGGGCGCACCGTACACCGCGGAAGACGTCACCGTACCAACGTCACTCGGCCATACGTTGGGAGGTACGTTCACCAAACCGACGACAGGAACGGGTCGGCTACCGGTGATTATCAGCATCACTGGATCTGGACCGCAGGATCGCGACGAATACATCGACGCCATCCCGCAGGGTTACCGTTTGTTTCGCCAGATTGCCGATACTGCTGGCCGACGCGGGATTGCGATGCTGCGCATGGACGACCGCGGCTACGGACAATCCACCGGCTCGTTCGCTGCGGCAACAAGTCGAGATTTCGCCAATGACATTCGCGCCGCTATTGCGTACGTAAGCACTCGTGCCGACGTCGATCAGCGCAAAATTTTTCTTGTCGGACATAGCGAAGGCGGACTGGTTGCTCCAATGGTCGCAGTCGATGAACCCACGCTGGCGGGCATTGTGTTGATGGCGGGCCCTGGTCGCTCTGGTCGAGCGATTCTCGAATACCAAATGGGCTTCGCCGTGAAGAATGGTCCCGATACAACCGTCGTCGGACGTGCAATTAAACTCGCAACGGTCCCCGCGTCAGTCGACTCGCTACTGCGCTCCACACCGTGGATGACGTTCTTCGGCGCGCATGATCCGATTGCGACAGCGCGACGAGTCCGCACACCAGTGCTCATTCTGCAAGGTGCTGACGATCAACAAGTGATCGCCGCAGAAGCACCGCTGCTTGAGAAAGCGTTTCGCGCCGCAAGGAACCGCGATGTCACCATGCACGTCTTTCCAGAGCTGAACCATTTTTTCATTCGTCAACCGGGCGGCAGTCCAGCAGGCTATGCAACGCTCTCAACCAACTTAGCTGACGCAAACGTGCTAGGCATCCTGACAGACTGGATCGCTTCACGCGCTGCATCACGACGACGCTAACCACTTAATCGCCAGCGCACTTGGCAAGCAGCTAACGCGCTTCGCCGAGTGCTTCGTGAAAAAGCGCGATCAGATCGATAGTCAGAGGATCGCCGTCGAGGATCGGTTGCCACGAGATTGAATCGCGTAAAACCTCCGGCTGGATGCTCTCTGGACGCCAGCGTTCAATGGTGCGCGCAAAAGAATCAACGATCCAATACTCCGGCACATTTTCTCGTTGATACAAACTGAGTTTCTTAGTGCGGTCCACTCGCGCCGTACGTGGCGACAGTATTTCGACTGCTAACACAAGTCGTCCGACATCAGCAAATTTTTCCGCGCGCTCTCCCGATGCCATTCTCGGGACGACAACGATGTCCGGCTGCACTTCTGTACGCGGTGAGAACGTCACTGCTACTGGCGCGAAGTACGCGTCCAGCGATAGCGGGCGCACATGCATCGCAATGCGCATGAACAGCTCTGCGGCAACGCCTTGGTGCCCCAGCGTCGGCGCCGGCGTCACAAACAACTCCCCGTCAATAACCTCGTAGCGATTCCCATCCTCTGGGATCGCATTGATGGCTTCGACGGTCCATTCACGATGGGACAGTGACATACCCATAGTGTACCCTCGGCAAGTCTTGTTGGGGAGACGAACATAGGCCGAGGATAGCATTGCGGGCGTGCGGCCCACACACTCTTTTGGTGCAGTCGTCATCGTTTAAGTGCATGCCAGGATCGTGACGGTGCTGCAAGGTCAGCATTCCGCCGCGCGGACACGTACCAGAGGGCATCATTCATTCTGGTGCGCTGCGTTGCGAGTACCACCGCCGCTGACGCTGCTCGCAACCACTGACCTCTCTCCCCGGAGCTGTTGTGTTGCTTCGCCCATGTGTCGCAATCGTGGCGCTGTCGTTCGCCGCATTCGTTGCCGTGTCACCAACGCACGCGCAACCGGTCGTGTCGGTCACGCTCCCAGCTGCACGCGCAAGCACGCCACAAGACGGTCGACTGTTGCTGCTGCTGGCGACTGATTCGACATCGGAACCGCGCTTCCAGATGTCATTTGGTGCGAACGCGCAGATCATGTTTGGGACTGATGTCGAGAACTGGTCACCGGGAAGCGTCAAGTCGATTCCTGGAGAGGCGTTCGGATTTCCGATTCGTACGATGCGCGATGTACCGGCCGGCACGTATCGCGTGCAAGCGTTTCTTAATCGCTACGACACGTTTCGCATGGGCGATGGGCGCGTTCTGAAATTGCCGCCGGATATGGGCGAGGGACAACAGTGGGCGCAGAAACCGGGCAACTTGTATAGCACGCCGAGGACGATTGTGTGGAACCCTGCGCGACCGTCGGCAATCGCGCTGTCGTTGGACAACACAATTGCGGCGCTGCCTGATCCTGCGTCGAAAGAAACGAAGTACGTGAAGTACGTGCGCATCCGGAGCGAACGTCTCTCAAAGTTTTGGGGACGTGACGTGTTTCTGGCGGCGTGGGTGCTCTTGCCGTGGGGCTTTGACGAGCATCCGTCGTCACGATATCCGTTGGTCGTAAATCATGGGCATTTCCCATCATCACTCGGCGGTTGGCGCGAGACGCCACCAGATAGCACGCTCAAGCCCGACTTCAGCGAACGCTTTCAACTCGCGGGATACAATCGCATTCAGCAGCAGCTATCCTACGATTTCTTTCAGTCGTGGACAAGCAAAGGCTTTCCGCGAGCGTTGATGATCGAGATTCAACACCCTACGCCGTTCTATGACGATTCATATGCAGTCAACTCAGCCAACAACGGTCCGTATGGCGACGCAATTGAGTATGAACTGATTCCCGAAATTGAGCGACGGTATCGCGGGTTAGGTCAAGGCTGGTCGCGTTTTCTTTTTGGCGGATCAACTGGCGGTTGGGAATCGATGGCGGTGCAAATGTTCTATCCCGATCGCTACAACGGCGCCTGGGTTGCATGCCCCGATCCAATCGATTTCCGTCACTTCACTGTTGTTGATATCTACAAGGACACCAACGCGTACTACGCCAGCAGTCAATTCAAGCGCACGCCGCGGCCCGGACATCGCAATTACTTAGGTCACGTTGACGCGACGCTCATGGAAATGAATCACTACGAACTTGCACTCGGCACAAAAAGTCGTTCGGGCGATCAGTGGGATGTGTGGGAGTCGGTGTATTCGCCAATTGGCGCGGACGGATATCCAGCGCGATTGTGGAACAAAGAAACCGGAACGATTGATCGGAAGGTTGCGGAGTATTGGCGTGATCACTGGGATTTGTCGTTCATCCTGAAACGCGATTGGGCAACGCTTGGACCAAAGTTGCGCGGCAAGTTGCGCATCTACGTGGGTGACATGGACAACTACTATCTGAACAACGCCGTGTACGAAGTCGATTCGTTTTTGCGAACGGCGGTGCCAGCGTCTGACGCGGTGGTGGATTACGGTGATCGTGATGAGCACTGTTGGAACGGGGACCATACGCGCAGCAATGCCTATTCGCGTTTGCGGTATCCGCAAATGGTGCTGCCGTGGGCGGTCGAGCGGATTCTGCTGACAGCGCCGACGGGTGCGGATCTCCGAAGCTGGCGATACTAAATCTTTCAGCAACACCCCCGGTCGAGCATCTGTTCGGCAGCGTGTCGACGTACATACACGGGGAAGTAGACTCTCGGGCCTGTCACGAGAAGAACCGAGGGGGCGCGGATTCTCGAGGATGCGACGTGGAGAAGCGAGAAAGTGCGTAGTGGTTCGAGCGGTCAAGCGTGTCAACAGATTTCGTGGTGCCACCCGCCACGTTTCTCTCGTTCGCTCGAATCAGATGAGAACGCTGTTGCAAGATCAATGCTGATTGTTGGGTTCGCTTGCTCTCCTGATTCCCGGACAGAATCCTTTTCCCCGCTGGAGCGTTCGTCCGACAGATTGTGCTCCCTCGCTCGCTACTCCGGCGGCAGAGACACGATCTGCACTGAAGTTGAGGAGAGTTGTCATGTCCTTAGGCACGTCACTTCGCCGCACGATTGCGACATCGTTCGCACTCGTTGCCACCGCCAGCGCAGCGCATGCGCAAACGACGTTCACCGCGTTTCTGAATGGCGCGCAAGAAGCGCCAATTCCGCGCGCCACACCAGCGACTGGTAACGGTACCGTCATTCTGAATGCCGCACGCACACAGATCACCGTCAGCCTGTCGTTCAGCGGACTGACCGCACCATTCACCGTCGCGCATTTCCACGAAGGTGCGTTCGGAACGTCTGGCCCAGTGCGCCTGGACATCGCGAGTTTCATTACACCAAATAGCGGTGGCACTGGCGGCACAATGACCAACGTGTTGTTCGATGTGACCGCCGCGCAGGCTGCCGCAATGCTGGCAGGGAATTTCTATTTCAACATTCACACCAGCACGTTTCCAGCTGGCGAAATTCGTGGACAGCTCAACGTGGTTCCAGAGCCGGCGTCGATGTTCTTGATGGCGACAGGTTTGGCCGGACTGGGCATCATCGCACGTCGTCGCCGCAACGTGTCGTAATCGCAGCGAAAAGGAAGGTAGGGCGACGCGGTCCTGCCAGCCTTTCGCTACGACTCGAATACAAATCAAAAAGCGTACGCTCGGCAAAGGTCGGTTGGCACGCGAACATAGGCCGACGACACAAGCGACGCCGCAGGCAATAGCGTAATGTCAGCAGATCAATCACACTGACAATTGCCAACTGCGTGTCACTCCTCCCGCTGATCGACCACGTACTTCTAGGCGCCCCGCAGCGTGCGGCGCTCGAGACGGATGCTCCGTCTGGTGAATCGCAACACTTCACCTTCGGCGACCTCGAGTCCCGTAGCAACCAACTCGCGACCGTGCTCATTGCACGCGGCGTGCATCGTGGCGATCGCATCGCGTTTCTCTTGCAGAATCGTGTTGAAATCATCGATCTCTGGCTCGTATGCGTGAAGTTGGGACTGATCGCGATCCCAATTAACGTGCTCTATCAGGCGCGAGAGATTGCGCACATCGTCGCCGATGCTGAACCGAGTGCGGTCGTGACGACTGCGGATCGCGCAGCCGACTTACCGAAAGGCACCGTGATGTGGGACGTTGAGGTGCTCGCGCATGAAGCCGCACATGTTACTGCGGTGCGGGAACGTCCACGCGCATTTCGCGAAATCGTGTGCGATTCCACAACGCCGCTGGCACTTGTGTACACCTCCGGCACCACCGGTGCATCGAAAGGTGCGATCTTGACGCACGGTAATTTCGCGAGTAACGCGCTGATACTTAATGCAAGCTGGGCGATGCACGAGAGCGACCGTATGCTCACAACGCTGCCGCTGTTCCACGTACATGGCTTGGGCAACGCCGTACACTGCTGGTTGCTCAGCGGCTGTCACATGAAACTCACCGGCCGATTTGAGGCGGCGCGCGCGACGTCATGGTTCACCGAGTACGTGCCAACAGTATTCTTCGGCGTGCCGACAATGTACGTGCGCATGCTCGATATGAACGCCACGGTTGCGGCGAAGATTGGTGAACGCGCGCGACTGTTTGTGAGTGGATCCGCGCCACTACCAGTGCATGTACTACAGGCATTTCGCGAACAGTTCGGACACGTCATTCTTGAACGTTACGGAATGACAGAAACGTTGATGAATGTCAGCAATCCGTATTTTGGTGAACGGCGTGCGGGAACAATTGGTTTGCCACTGCCGACAACTGCAGTACGCATCGTCAACGAGCGTGGTGGCGATGTTGAAGATGGTACCAGCGGCGAACTATGGGTGCGCGGCCCGAATGTGATGAAAGGTTACTACCGCGATCCCGTTGCGACTGCGCAAGTCATCGTTGATGGCTGGCTCAATACCGGAGATATCGCGAGA
>JANNWU010000565.1:0-4904 GCA_031408755.1 Gemmatimonadaceae bacterium
GGGCACGACGGGGACCGGTATGCGTCGGTTGCCGTCGCTGGCGGCGATGGCGTTGTGTGGGTGACGGTTTGGGACACGCCGGTTGATGCGCTCGAGTTCGCCGAGTCTGCCGGCAAGGCGTTTGGCGAGCGGTACGGTGCCACGGTTTCCTCGGATGGAGGCCGCCGCGAAATCGTCGCCCAAGGTCGCCGCGTGACAATTCGGACAGAGAAAGTTGGTGCTCGAGACGTCACGATTGTCGAGGATTTGCCGGGCAGCGTGCGCACGCCGGTGATCAAGGTCGCAGGGATCCAGATCTCGGCACGATAGCAGACAAACTCCTCGCCAGCGCAACCGAAAAACAGGCACCGCGAGAGTAGCGCGCTAGGAGCAAATGCGGTATTTCAGGGAAACGGACCGTCGGCATACGCGTTTATTCGCGGAGTGCTGCTGAATCCGCTCTCCGTCGTCCCCGCTCACACCGCAGCGGGGGCAATCCATACATATTTGTGTCATGACTGCTCCCTCTTCAGAATTACTCGCCAGAGTTGAAGTCCTTACGGATCTTGAACCGCTGGTGAACGAACTCATGGCCTCGCATGAGTCGAAGCGCGTGCTGTGGTACCCCAGCGAATTGCTCGCTCCCGCGCCTGACACCGATCCTGATGTCTTCTTGAAGCAACTGCGTGAACGCAGTGATGGAATTTCGACACCCGCTCGCGTTGCGCTGGCGCTGAATCTTCTCACTGAAGAAGGTCTGCCGCACTTCCACCGATTGCTCGCGGTATATCTGGGCAGCGATTCATTCTGGTCGCGCTGGACAAATCTCTGGACTGCTGAGGAAGATCGTCACGGTGCGGTGTTGCATGACTACATGCACGACAGCCGAATCTTAAACAGTCCCGTGCTTGAACGGATGCAGTTTGAGTACATCAAAAATGGCTTTGAGCCAGCATGGGACAAGGATCCGTACCGCGTCTTTGTCTACACGTCGTTGCAGGAACGCGCGACGCAAGTGAGTCATGCGAACACCGGAAAACTGGCTGGCACGTATGAGCCGCTGATCGGTGAAGTGCTGTCGAATGTGGCCAAGGAAGAAGCGCGGCACTACACTTTTTATCGTGCAATCTTTAAGGCTGTGATGGAGCGCGATCCGAATCGTGCGATGATGTCAGCTGCGGAAATCATGCCGTCAATTGAAATGCCGGGTGTGAGCATGCCACATTTTCGCGATATGGCTGACGTGGTGCGCCGCGCCGGGATTTACGGTCCGCGTGATTACCTGAAGATTGTTGAAGAGCTGGTCCGCTTCTGGGCTATTGAAGCAGTCACCGGCCTTGATGAGATGGGGAAAAAGGCGCAAGAGAAGATTATGGGGATCCCTGCACGGCTGTTGCGGGTAGCGGATATGATGGAGACGCGCAGCCGGGCGAAGACGTTCTCGTTTGACGTCGCATTCGCGCGGGAATTTGCGATGGAGTAAGCGCGATTGCGCTGCTCTCTCTCCATCCATGGCGGGTTCAATCTGCCATGTCCATTCGTATCCGGAGCGATTTATATGATGCGTATTCTTCGAAGAGTTCTCCCTGCGGCGCTCGTCGCGCTTGGCGGGCTGTCAGCGTGTAGCGATCCGGCAGAGCCGACCGAAAATCCGTCGACGCTGCTTGGTCTACAGTTCACACTCAGCGGTGCGACGGTTGCGGTGGTGGGTAACACATTGCCCACTGCCACCGCGGGCTTTGCTGCGCCGGTCGTGGTTGTAGACCGCCCACCAACCACTACCACGTCGGCGACAATGACGGTCAGCGCTGCGGAGCCGTTCACCGCGGTGCTAATTCAACCTCAGGGATCAACCTCGTTGGTTCGCGTCACACTGCCTGGACCAACTTCTCTTATCGGCATCACGGTGCAGTACGTGACGGGTGGCGGAGTTGTCGCGACCAGTGGTAACGTGGCCGTCGTAAATGCGGCACGAACGTCGGCTTCGACGCCTGTGAGCTTCCTCGCGCGCATCGGAAACTGAGTGAGCGTACACACTCGCGGGAGCCTGTTTCTCCGCGAGTGTGTACGGACGCTCGCGTACGCTGGCGTATTTTGCGTTGTGGTTGCACAGAGCGCGCGAGCACAAGCACAGCAGCAGTCGCGCGGCACATTATTCGTTGTCGGCGGTGGTCCACAGCCACCTGCACTCGTGCAAGAGTTTGTACGTCTCGCGGGTGGTCCGAATAAGGCTCGCATCGTGATCTTTGCGATGGCCAGCAGCGAAGGACGCACCGGTGGCGAAGAAAAAGCGCAGGACCTTCGTGCCCTAGGTGCTGACGCTCGCAACATCTGGATAACACGAGCGCAAGCGGAAACAGATTCTGTTGTTCACCTGCTGGATGGTGCGACCGGTATCTGGTTTGGTGGCGGCGATCAGGTGCGGTTGGCTGAAGTCTTAAGCGGCACCGCTACTCTTCGCGCGATACACGCCCGTTTTGCAGCTGGCGCAGTGGTTGGTGGTACATCTGCCGGTGCAGCCGTCTTATCTACGCCGATGCTCACCGGTGACGAACGGAAGCCCGGTGGCGATCGTCCTCCCGCGAACAAAGACGAATCATTTCTGACCATCGCGCGTGAGAACGTGATCACGACTGACGGATTCGGTTTTATCACCGATGCGATTGTCGATCAGCACTTTGTTCGACGCAAGCGACACAACCGATTGCTCAGCCTTGTCCTTGAAAGCCCGCAGCGTTTCGGCGTCGGAATCGACGAGTCGACCGCGTTAGTTATTGAGCCATCGGGGATTTGGAGCGTGCTTGGTGCGAGCGCGATTGTGGTTTACGATGCACGCGAGGCAACGATGGCATCTAAGCGCGCACCACTCGGCGCGAGTGGAATTGTGATGCACATCCTGCCGGCAGGCAGCCGCTTTGATCCGAACTCTGGCGATGTGAAACTGCCCTGAATTTTTGCACCGCACCGCTTTGTAAACGTTGTTTGCAGCGCCGGTGCCCGAAAAAACTCAACCTCGACTACGGCAGCGCGCGAATTGCCTGCGAGATGAAGAAGGTGCCAACGCCGATGCACGCGCCGAGCACAAAGCCAAATTTGATGATCAGATTGAGCTCGCGCTGCGTCACACCGCGAACAATTTCTTCCACGCGCTCGGTGCTGAACTCGTTCACTTTGCGTTCGATGAGCGCCGGCACGTCGATCTTCTGCACCAGTGCGGGTAGTGACGCCACAATCCAGTCCCAGATTGCCGGCGCCAACGTTGCTGCCAGCCGCTCATTCGCGTGCGCAGGGAGCCAGCGCGATGGGCGTCCAATCGGCGTATCAAGCGCTTTCTGCACCACTCGGTTTGCTGTGTCACGCACAAAAGCTTGCGTTGTCTCACCACGCATCGCTTCTAGCATCCACCCCGCAATCTTCTCATCGCTCACGCCGCTGAGCAGATCGTCCAGCCGCCGATCGGCAACTGCCTCGAGCGCCGATTCGATTTTGTCAGCAACAAACGTCTGCGTGGAATCAGCGCGCAGCAAACTGAGCGCGCCCTTTGACAGACTCTCGGACAACGCAGATACGCGTGCAGCATCAGGTGCGCCAACAATATCGCGCAACGGCTTCCGGAGTAGCGCCTCTACGCCGTCACGCACCGCGCGCGTCACTTGATCACGAATCGCCGGCTCGCGCAGCAGCGTCGCCAATTCGTCCACTCCTTCACCACCAAGAGCGTCGAGTGCCTTTTCCAGCGCGCGCTCGGTGACCAGGAATCGCGCCAACACGCGCTCGTGAAATCGCAGATCGGTTACGAACTTTGATACCACGCCTTGCAAAGTGCGCTTGACTGTTTCGCGGCTCTCACTCTGTGCAAGCCACGCTCCCAATCGATCGACAGCGACAGGGATGTACGCGTCGACTGCCTTGTCGAGCATCGCGCTCAGCGTTGGCGGTAGAGTTTGCAACAGCGGCGCATCGCGCGTAAGCAGCGATTCCGCCTGCGCGCGCACGCCACTCGCGACTGCTTCCGCAACCGTTTCGCTATGCGCCAGAGTCAGCGCCAACGACCGGCCTTGCTCAACCAGCGCAGCGCGACGCGCCGCTGGCAACACATCAGCGAGCGTCCGATCACCGAGCGACGTGCGCAATCGTGCGACGAACGCAATCGCCGTCGGCTCGGCTTCTTCGCTCTCGGCCCACGTCTCGACGCGCTCCGCAACCGTTGCAGTTATGCCATCCAGCGCCTGCTCTAACTCCACACTCATTGTGGCGGGAATCAGACTCCGCAACGATCCTCGCTCAGTCTCCAGTAGCGACTGGATGACGAGCCCAACGCGCTCATTAAATGCGTCACGAATGCCACCACGCGTCAGCTCCTCCAGCATATCTGTCGGCGTCAGCAGCTTTTCACCGACCACCTTGCCGATGCTTGTTGCCAAACGCGCCTTGTTCTTCGGAATCGCGCCTTGAATGCCAAGAAATGGCTTATGTGGATTGAACAACATCCACACGGCGACCGAGTCTGTAAGCCCACCAGCAAGGCTATGCAGGACGATATTGAGCGCAAACTCGCGCCAGAGGTGTGGTTCCATTCTGCTACAGTCTACGCGAAACGCGACGCGGAAGTGTCACGCGTCGCGATTGAACTGTGCTGAGACAGCGAATCAGTTATTGCGCGCCTCGCGCCGCTGCAGAGTGTTCGGGGAAGGGCAGAATCACCTGCACATCATCCTCTATGTCTTCGGACACCGGTACCGGACGTACTTCAAGCGGCAGCATTGCGCGCTCGATCACTTCGTCCATTGTCTGCACGAAAGTGAAGGTCATTCGTTCACGCACTTCAGCCGGAATGTCACGCAAATCCTTGGCATTTCCCTGCGGAACAATCACTTCGCGCAATCCGGCACGGTTCGCGGCTAACACCTTCTCTTTTAAGCCGC
>JANNWU010000566.1:0-7170 GCA_031408755.1 Gemmatimonadaceae bacterium
AACGGGTCGGCGCGAAGCAATCGCCACTCGTGACTCGCCATGGTCGCAAACATAGACTTGCGCGGCTGCGACGCGTGCACATGCACTGCGTCAGCCTGAACAGAAACAACACTCACGGCGTCATCCGTCGAATGCTCCACACAACCATCATCATCATCCCCAGCGCCCAGACGCCAAGCAGCAGGAGTGCAGGAACGTGACGCTGCACCACCCACGAGACTGACGGCGCCTCATACGTGAACGGAGCCACGCTTGACCACAACGCGCCATCGGCCTTGTACTCGAAATCTTTTCCCTTCGCCTTGGTCGTGATCTCACCATTCATCGCACTCATTAACGTGCGACGATACGCCTCAGATGCCTGCTGAAAATGCAGGTGCTGCGCGACGTCTGTGCCAGCCAACGCCATCGACAACGATCGCATTGCCAGCACCGGAGAGAACACCGCGGCGAGTTCACGCACGCGCTCCTGCTTTGCAAAGGTCGCCCACAGTGCCGCGAAATGCGTGTCATACACTTCGTTTCCGTGCCGCTCCCCTTCCTCAAGGCTGAGCCCTGCAAAGCTCACGGGTAGCTGCGAGAGCAAATCCACGTTGTACTTCTGCAGCACCGCCTGCTCAAACTGCTTTTCTCGTTCATCTGCGCCACCGTGGCCATCGATGCCACCATCCATATCACGCTTCATCGCGGCGGCAAACACGGCGGCTGATGGCGTGGGATGCATCGTGCGAACAACGTCCGTCATGAAACGTGGCGCCAGCACAGACACCAGCATCCACACGCCCAGTGACCCCGCGAGTGCAACTCGACCGGTCTTCGCGAACGCAGAAATCGTGAGCGTCAATCCCAACCACGCGATGTAGTAGGCGAGATAGCACACAATCAGCAATGCAACACGCGACATATCGGTTGTCGTACGATCAAGACCGGTCATAGCCACCACGCCCAGCACTGTCGCCGGTACCAGCACCACACCAAGCCCCGCAGCAATACCAAGCGCCTTTCCCGTTCCCAGCGTGGTCGGTTTCACGCCAAGACTCAGCACCTGTCGCAACGTGCCCTGTTCACGTTCGCCCGCAAACGCACTGAAGCCGAGCAGTACGATGAGGAGTGGCACGAGCAGTTGCAGCGTGGTAGCCGCAGTCAATGCACCAAACCGCTGAGCGCTGGTTGCGTCCTGCGCGGGTCGGAACTGAAACTCATTCTGCTTGTGTGCTTCCAACCACGTCGTCACGCCGACGTACGGATCGACGCCGTCATCAAGCGTCGCAAGCGTCGCGCGCGGCTTAAATGCATAGATGCCGTAATGTGCCGCAGAGTGCGGACCTTTCGGCGGCTGCGTCACCCAGTGTGCACGCGTCAGTTGACGCGCCGTGTCGCGTTCAGCGGCCAGTAAGCGCGTCTGTCGTGCACCATAGAGCAGTGATCCGCCCAGTAGCAACAGCAGCGCAATCGCCGCCGTGCGCACGCGTCCATCGCGCATGGTTTCCGTGAACTCTTTTCGCACAATTGTCGTCAGCATAATTCAGCGCCTCAGTTGCGCATGTGGCGGAGATAGAGCTGCTCAAGATCGGTGTGCCCGATATCGGCGGCGGCAAATTCATCGACCATCGCGCCATGTTTCATAATGCCAATGCGCGTGCCAGTTTCCTTCGCGCGAAAGAGATCGTGTGTCGCCATCAGAATCGCGACACCCTGCTCGCGCAGATCATTGAGCACCGCGCTGAATTCGTTCGACGCTTGCGGATCAAGGCCGGATGTCGGCTCGTCGAGCAGCAGCGCACGCGCCTGACGCGCGATGGCAATCGCGATGCCGACTTTCTGCCGCATCCCTTTCGAATAGTCAGAGACGCGCTTATCGGCCGCACCTTTCGGCAATCCCACGCGATCGCAGAGTTGCAGCAACTGCTCGCGGCCCATCGGCGCTTGCCCGCTCAACTGCTGGAAGTACGTCAGGTTCTCAAGGCCCGTCAGGTTGCGATACAGGTTCACCTGTTCCGGGATGTACGCCAGTAGCCGTTTCGTCTCGAGCGAGTGCTGCGCGACATCAAGGCCATTCACCGTCGCGCTGCCGCCCGATCGAGGCTCGAAATCCAAGAACAGGTTGATCGTCGTCGTTTTGCCAGCGCCGTTCGCACCCAAAAGGCAGAACACCTCGCCGGGGCTCACTGTGAGCGTCAGCGGCTGTAGCGCGACGTGCGCGCCGAACGATTTCGAGAGACCAGTAGCCTGAAGCATGGGTCGCGGTGCTGTGGTGGGTTTGGCGAAAAGGCTGCGCCTACTGTCGATAACGATAGTACATTATCATACGCGTCAACCCGCACTTTCGCTGGACGGTTCTGCTGGATCGGCCAGCCGCTGTGCCTCGTGAATCACACTCACACCACCAGCCCCCCGCATGCCGCTCGCGATTCTGCTCGGCTCTGCACGCAGTTTCGCCAGTTTCGCACTGGTGATCACAACGATCCCCCAGCAGAGCTCGGCACAACAACCAGTGGCCGACGCCACGTTGAAGCCGACGCAGCCAGTTTATCGAGCCGTCAGAGCCAGTTCGGCCATTCAGGTCGACGGACGCCTGGACGACGCCGCATGGGCTGGCGCCGCCACCATCGAGCGGCTGACGCAAATTGAGCCGAACAACGGAACGCCGAGTCAGTTTCGCACCACGTTCCGTATCCTCTTCGACAAAAAATTCCTCTACCTCGGCAAGCGCGCCCGTCGACTCGGGCATGCGTCACTACGACGAATCTGGTCGTGAGAAAACCGAGCGGCATCAGTGCGCGACGGTCGCGCTGTTCAACGCGATTCAGCAACACAGTCAAACTACCGTTTCGTGCGCACAAATCTCGCACGGGCCTGATCTTCACCAAACACGCCGCGGCCAAACGAGGCTCACGTTCGTGAGTTGCGTTCGGGCCGTAGCGCGTCTTCAACATCGCAATCGACGCGCACCAGTCGACGCCCGCGTCGCGTAGCAATGGCCAGATTGGATTGTCGTCAATCTCCCGCGCGCTTGGCGAATGCAGCGCAAGATCAATCGCCCTACCCACGCACCTTCGCCTCGACACGATCAAACAACGCCGGAAGATCAATCGTCAGCGACGAACGCGCGCTCGACGGCGCCAACTCGGCTGTGTCACACAGCAGCTCAGCAGTGTCCTGCGCCGGCCTCCACCGCTCTAACACGCGCGCTTCTACATCTACAATCCAATACTCATGCACACTATTCGCGAGATAAAAATCTCGCTTCAACACGCGATCATTCCGGAGCGAGCTTGGCGACAAAATTTCAATTGCTAATAGCAGTCCGCGCACATCTGGCCAGTCTTGTGGCTCGTGCCCAAGCGTTGTTCGCGCCGGCACCACGAACACATCGGGCTGCGTAATTGTACCAGGTTTCAGTTCAAGGTCGGCTGGCGAGATTAGCGCCGAACCGATCGGCTCCTGGGCCAGAAAAGCGTAGAGAAGCACAGCGAATTCCAACGTCGCATACTGGTGCGACCAATGCGGCGCTGGCGTCACAAGCAGCTCGCCATCGAGCAGCTCATACCGTGGCCAAGCTCGATCTTCGCGGATAAGCGCGCGAACTTCCGCAGTGGTCCACTGACGAATGACAGGCATGAACATAGTCTGCTCGGCTGGCACCAACGGACGCAAGGGACTCGCATGCGGCACCAAACCAACAACTACCTGAAACACCGTCACCGAATCAGCAAGTGCGTAATCAAAAAAACGCAGCCTACGCCGCTAGCACGTGCCCACACCCGGTGCAGAAATGCGCGCCGGCAGCCGTTACGCTCACGCCACAGTGCTCGCACTTCCCCGGCAGATACGCGCCACACTCCGAGCAATACAACGCGTCTGGCTCAGGCCGAGGTCCGTGCAGCGCGCACGATGTTTGACCTGGGCGGTATTTCTGAACCAACCGCTCCGCAATGTCATTCGACACGAGCGGACGCGCGGCAACAGCCACTGCAGTTGTTGCCGTCGCATCTTGCTCACGCAACTCAACCAACGCTTGCGTTGTGTAGCGCGCTTTCATTCCATCGTAATCATCTTCCGACAGCTTGCCCGTCGCGCGATCGAATTCAATTTCGCGCAACGCCTCGATCGCCGACCCTGGCACAGGCTCGTCGTCAATCTCAAGCTTCGGCGTACTCCGATGCTCGGCGCGAACTTCCGTCGGCACGTCATCGCTGAACACCGGCGCCAAGACAATCGCCAACGCGATCAACGCCAGCGCAATGCCAACGACAAATGGTGCTGACGCGCTCGAAAGCAGTTCGTTCATCGCGCGTTCATTGCGCGTTCATCGTTCGTGAGTCGTGCCGCGCACAGCAGCATCAAGACGGCGCAATTCGTCCGCACTAGCATCCGGCATTCCGCGCGACGACGGCGTCGCACTCGCAACCACAGTCGCCGGCACTTCCGTTTCACGCTTCCAGCGTCGCAACAGCGCGATCAGCATCGTACCACCAATGCCGACGGTCACAAACGGCACCACGTATCCCGCAATGTTGAATCCTTCCTTTACCGGTGACATCAACACCCGCTCACCGTACACCTTAGTGAATGCCGCCGAGATTTCATCGGCGCTGTATCCGCCGTCAACTAAGCGCACGACGTCGGAATGCATCGCCGGACTAATGCCGCACTGAAAATCTGTTGTGCGACAGGTGAATACATCCAACTTGCATGGACAGGCGCACTTGAGCCCGCGCTCCAACACGTCACGCTCAAGCTGCGTAACCTGCGGCGTCGCATTCGGCTTCTTCGGTAGCGATACCGGCTTGTACGCAGTCTGCGGCATCTCAATGTTCGCAGCACCCTGTGCCTGCTGCTGTTGAGCGCCCAACTCCGGCGCGACTAAAACTGCCGTCGCCACGAACGCACTTACGCGCAAAAACTCTCGACGTGTATGCGATTCGATGGAATGCGGCTGATGCGCACTGCTCGCAAGCGCATCATTCACATCTGCACTGCGACGATCTGTCGCTGCATCACTGCGCATCACAACGCACCCGCTGGCACCGGTGCCGCCGTCTCCGCGCCTGGTGTAAGCACCGTCACGTAACCACCCTGACGCTTCTTCTCCGCCTGCGGCCACATCACGATCAGTCCACCAATCGCCATCACCATTCCGCCGTACCACACCCACCACACGAGCGGATTAAAACTCAGGCGCATCTCTGCTTGATCGGGTCCAATCATGCCAGAGAAAACGAGATACACATCCTGCATCGTGGTCTCATACAAACCAACTTCCGTGCTTGGCTCAAATGTTGGGCGATCGTTGCTGTCCACATGCTGACGCTTCTCGCTCGTCAACACCGGATGCTCGGCCAACGGCTTGCCATCACGCGTCACGGCGAGACCAACCGCCGTCACGTAGCGATTCAATCGCTTGTACTCGCTGACGCCCTGACTGGTGAATGTCCACTTGTGGCCGAATGGATCAGTCGCAGCAAACACCTCACCAGACTTCAGCGAGATATCAAACTCTTTCTTGAATGCAAAGCCCGCGAACGCAGCAAAGATCATCGCTACGCCAAGATGCACGATGTATCCACCGTAGCGACGTCGATTATTCCCAATCAGTCGCACGCCCGCCAACAACACATTCTCCGCATACATGCGCATGCGAGCGGTGGTGCCTTTGTAGAACTCTTGCGAGATCGTCCCAACCACAAATCCAACCAAGATGTACGCGATGATTGGATAAAACGCCCGCATACCAAGCGCGATCAGAATCGCACCCGTCGCGAGTCCCAACGCCACGGGAAACACGAATTGCCGACGCACATTCGCAATGCTCGCTCGACGCCACGCAATCAACGGCCCAATACCGGTCAATGCCAACAACCCCAAGCCCAGCGGCACATTCACCGAATTAAAGAACGGCGGTCCAACCGTGATCTTCGTGCCGCGAACGGCTTCACTGATAATCGGGAATAGCGTGCCCCACAGCACACTGAACGCGATGCCAACCAGCACAAGGTTGTTGTACAGAAATGCCGCCTCGCGACTCACCATGCTCTCAAGCTGCGCCTTCGCTTCCATATCCTTCAAGCGCGTCATCACCAGAATTACGGTGACCACGAAGATTCCAATCAAGAACGTGGAGAACCAATTGCCGATCGGGCTCTGCGCAAAGCTGTGCACACTCTCAATCACACCGCTGCGCGTCAGGAACGTACCGAGAATGCTGAGCAAGAATGCCGCGATAACCAGCGTCACATTCCACTTCCGCAGCATGCCCCGCTTTTCCTGAATCATGATCGAATGCAGGAACGCCGTTTGGCATAACCACGAAGTGAGCGGCGCATTCTCAACTGGATCCCACGCCCAGTAGCCGCCCCAGCCCAGCTCCACATACGCCCACCACATGCCCAACACCAAACCAATCGTCAAGAAAAACCAACTGATCAAACTCCAACGGCGAATCGCCGCCAACCAATCGGTATCAAGCCGACGCGTGACCAAAGCACCAATCGCAAATGCAAACGGAATCGCGGTGCCTACCCAGCCCAGATACAGCATTGGCGGATGGATCGCCATCCCCGGATTCTGCAACTGTGGATTCATGCCGCGTCCGTCCGGCGGCACCCACTCCATGCGGTCGTACGGGTTGGCCGCGAAAATGATCGTCATCAAGAAGAAGATGAGAATCACGCCGAGTGTCCCTGTCACCCAGGGCATCAACTCACGATTGCGCGCGCGATTGGCGAAGACAGCAATGGTGGTAAAGATCGCAAGGATCAAACACCAGAACAGCAGCGATCCCGATTGCCCAGCCCAAAATGCGCTGAACAAATACACCTTCGGAAGGTTCGCGCTGGTGTAGCTCGCGACAAACTTCAGCGAGAAATCGTGCGAGAAGAGCGCAGTCCACAACCCAATGCTCGCCATCACCACGAAGAAGAGCGTCGCATACGTCGCACGCTCGCCGCTCATTACCAACTCACCGCGGCGGGTGGCTCCACCCGCAAAACTCACTGTCGCCATCCAGGTCGCCATTAACAATGCGACCCAGAGCGACAACTCACCGATAAGAATCACGTTTGCGGAGCCGCGCTCACACCTTTCGGGACACCGGCGGGATGCTTCGCAGAATCACCGGGAGCGTAACCGGGCCGTCCGGGTGCGTTCTCGTATCGTGATGCGCACTTC
>JANNWU010000567.1:0-4000 GCA_031408755.1 Gemmatimonadaceae bacterium
CGTTCGACTTGCAGCGCGTCGGCATCGCGACAGTTGTTGGTAACGCCGGCCGCTACAAACTGGATCTCGCGGGTCCAGAATTTCACGCCGATGTAGATGCCGTGGCGCGAGGGCTGCTGGCTGTGCTGGACGCGTGTGACGCGGCGGTTGAACCGGAGTTTCGTGATTGGCGCGGGTCACTACGCCGCTGGTAGCGCTCGGATCTCTGGTTCTGCGCGGCGAATCTCGCGCGCAATGACCGCTTAGGGATCTCAACCTCTGTGCTCAAAGTGCCGATCCTTGCTTTAATGGACCGCACCGGCACACGGCCCCTCACGTGACCATTTTGCCACTACCGGCGAGCAGTGCTGCGCGGAGCGTTTCGCGCACGCCGGTGCTGACCGCGCCCGTCCGCACGGGCGTGCCGCCGGTGGCCGACGATCGCGCATCAACGGCATCGCTCGCGCAACCTATTTCTCGCGGCGCTCCCGTCGGCGACGCACCCATTACGCTCGCCGGTAGGCTGCAACATGGTGACGCACTGCCGCAAACCACCGCGCTCGCACTTGCATTGGAAAACGCGACGCGCGCGATGCAGCGCGGACGCGCCGATCTGGTACTCAGCGAACTGAATGCAGTCTGGTCACCGCGACTCGCATCTGATTCGCCGTGGTATCTGCGCACCGCCGCGTTACAAATGCTTGGCCGCACAGGCGATGCCGAGCAAATGATGCGCGAGGCGATTGCGCTGTTACCTCGCTCGGCAGCGATGCTGTATCTGTTGGCTGTCCATACTGCGAACCGCGGGCAGCCTGAGGCGGCGCAACTGGCCAACGACCATGCGTTGCTGCTCCATCCCAATGAAGCACTTCTTTTACTGCAGCGCGCCGCGTTATCGCATACGCACGCATCAACGGAGTCACTCGCATCGTTGCTGCACCAAGTGGCGACACTCGCACCGCACCTTCCGCTCACACAGTGGTTCACCACGCTCGCGACGCTCGGTAGCAACCGCGTGCGGCAGCCGACACCTGCCGCGTCGCGCGTGCTGGCATCACTCACGCCGCGTAGTTCAGGCGCATTTACGGCTGAAGTGCGCGCACTGTTAGACGCGGCAACACAACCACCACCCACCACAGCACTGGAGGGAGCTGTACGCTACGGACTGTCGCTGCTGGACTCACCAACGCATTGCGCGCGCGTTGCAACACTTGGAGCGGAGCGCGGTGCGCCTGACGGTAGTGTTTATGCGCTGCGTGCTTCATCCACCGTCGCAACGCCGGACATCGTTGTGGTGGAGGCATGGGAAATATTTTGTGTCACAGCTGGCATTGCAGTCTTTGCGTTCGTGCCCACGCTCCGACTCGCTGTTGCCCTGGCGCTGGGCGTCGCGGTAACTGTATCTATCGCGAGACGGATGCGTTAGGCGAGCGCACGCGACGAGCGACGACTTTCACGTGTGAGCGCTGCAGGTGATACAACCCCGCTCCATACGCTGCTGCACCAAGTGAAAGTACTCCACGCACAACGCTCGCCCCTTCGTATCCGAAGAATGCACGCAGGCATTCCGATGTAATCAGCATCATCGCGACCCAGAACATGACTTGCGAAATTGCGTCGCTGAAATACGCCTCTTCACGTCCACGCAATTCTGCAATTACGTAGCCGAGCACTGTCGCAGCAATTCCCGCTTCCAGTAATGGCAGCACTAACGCCATCCCCGCTTCTGAAGTCGGGACGCCAACACTCATCAGCGGATACGAGCGAAAGCTGTGCCCGGGCCAGATACCTGCGCCAATGAAGTACGCGCCAAGCCCTATTGACGCTCGCGTGAGCGACGGTACTTCGAAGCGGCGTTCGAGAGACACCGGTGCCGACCATCGGCCAAGCCACGCGCCAAACAGCGTCACGATGGCGACAATGCCGCACGCCAGACGCCAATCGGCGAGCATAGACGGCACAATACCAACAGATATCCACAGCCCGACCACCGCTGCCACCATCCACGGCGCGCGATTGGGGGTATGCCCGCGGATTGCGCGCGCAATAAAACCGAGAATCGTGGCGCCCATCAATCCAACACAGAGCGTGAGGATTAAGCGCGACGAATCACCATTCGCCGTTGCGCCTGTCGCCCAGAGCAACGGGATGAGCACATAGACGAGCCCCATCAGCGGCAGTTGTAGCAGTAGTGCATTGATCGCGTGATGCGCATTCACATCGCTGCCCGTCACGCGTTGACAAAGAGCAGAACCAAGTGCTGCGCCAACGGCGGCCGTGAGCACGTGCATCAGCGACGCCTGCGCACTCACCTGAAAGAGCTGCGCCGTTTCAAGCGCGAGGGAGAGCATGGCGGCAGAGAGCACAATCGATGCCATGTGTCGACCGACGCGACCAACGCGTGCACGTCGCGTGAGAAAGCCGTAGGGTACAAACATCGCAAATGTGATTAGCCCGGCCATCGGTGTAATCACCGTGTGCAGCACCAACTCCCGCGGCATCGCAAACTGAAACGGCATCAATTGCAGCGCGGTGATTAGCACCACCAAGTAACTCAGCAGCGCCCGCGAGAGCCTCGCCCCTGTGTCGAGGGCGACAGGTCCGACTTGCACATGATCGGTAACGTTGAATGGCTGCGTGAGGGTGGCGGACATGGTGCCCAATCTCGGCAATACAGATGATTACTTGAGGGCGATATATTTGCCTTCCGGTTGGCCGCGCGCGGAACAGTTGTTTGCCGAGTGCACCCACACATCTTTCCGCATGCCTCAGACCCGCACCACGCTCCGCCCAGCCACTGCCGCTGACGTCCCGGTAATCCTCGAGCTTATTCAGGCGCTGTCCGTGTATGAGCGCCTGGAGGAGGCCTGCATCGCCACTGAGGATACGCTGCGAGCCACACTCTTCGGCGCGTATCCATCGGCGGAAGTGGTCCTGGCTGAGTCGTCGGATGGCGGGGTGGCCGGATTCGCCCTGTTTTGCTCGAATTACTCCACATTTTTAGCCCAGCCGGGAATCTGGCTCGAAGATCTGTTTGTGCGCCCCGAGTATCGCGGCGCAGGCATTGGCAAGCAGCTACTCGCGCACCTCGCGCAACTCGCGTTGCAGCGCAATTGTGGGCGCGTGGAATGGGCCGTTCTGGATTGGAATGCGCCATCAATTGGATTTTACGAATCGATCGGCGCACGCGGCATGACCGAATGGACCACTTTCAGATTGACGGGCGATGCGATGCACGCACTCGCGTCGGCTCAGGCATGAGTAAGGCGCTACGCGAAAAAATCGCTCTGCCGCCAGCCACGCGCGCCACCGATCGCGATGTTCCGCTGATTGCGGCGCTCAACAATCAATTTTCGGCCGACGGACTCACGCTTCCACGCACCGAAGACTTCGTCGCGCTCCACTTGAGCGACTATCAGATTGTGCGCGGACCCGACGGGTCTATCTGGGGCCAAGTTGCAATTGACGAGTACTCACCGTCGCTCGCGGAATTAGTGTCGCTGGCGGTGGCACCAGCGGCGCAGGGCCAAGGTCTGGGGAAGCACTTGATTGCAGCGGCGGTCTCTCTCGCAACCAAGCGAGGGTACCCGCAATTGTTCGCCGTCTCGTTGGCCGATACGCTCTTCCTGTCTTCTGGATTTCTTCAAGCGGCAATAGATGAATACCCAGAGAAGATCTGGCGTTATAAGGCGATCTCGCGATCGGAGCTGTCAATCGGTAAGAAGTTTCTGTTTGTGCGCGACTTAAACGCTGCTCCGCGACGGAAGCCGGCCAAGACACGCTCCAAGAAGCCCGGCATTTAGCCGTTCTGATTCGAGACGCGTGCTTGGCGCTGCCTTGTGTGATACCGCGGCTCGCACTGGCGCTGTCAGTGCAAGGCATGGCGCACTCGACGGATCTCAATTACCCGCACACGGCGCTTGACAGTGGTTGCTGCACTTCGTAGGCTAATTGGACACAACTGAACACGTGGTGATTTGCCGCCGTATTGCAGCCACGATAAACAACTCGCTAAAATGGA
>JANNWU010000568.1:0-3682 GCA_031408755.1 Gemmatimonadaceae bacterium
CACCGCTCGCGGTGAGCGCGACGTCCCAGCTCCAAAACCACGAGTTATCGAAAAGACCCGCCGCGTCAGAAACGGCGCTCAGGAGTGTCAGTAGCAGCACAATCAACACTCCGCCCATCGCGCCACCAATTGCACCCAGCGCGGCAACAAACGCGGTCACTCCGATGATGCGTTTCAGTGTAGCTCCGTGAACTCGTATGGCCGCCACATTGCATTCACACTCATGGCATAAAACTCATGTGCGAGTATGGTGTTGCAATCACGCTGTTGCACAGGATGCACGCGATTGCGCTCGGACAACCGAATCATTGTCCGAAGATCAGTCGGCTGACGCCTGACAACGCGTACAGTGTCTTCCGCGCGCCGTTGCGTGGTAACACCGTCACGTATCCGCGACGAACTAACCACGCGAGTGCCTGCGACACAGATGGTTGTGTAATATCCCACAGATCGACCAGTGTTTTCTGCGTGTGCTCTGCATACGGATTGCCCTCGCCCCACGCCAGCAGTTGCTCAACACGCGCCTCCTCGCCCAGCGTGTACAACGCGTCGCGGTACCGCCCGCGCAGTGCGTCACGTAACTCTGCAAAGGTGAGTGACCGCTGCTCACCGACCAACCCGATATTGGGCGCAACGCCATCCTCAAGTGATTTCAGCAAACCGCGCAAGTCGCCACGGAACAGCGCATACACTTCACGCACTGCATCGTTGTTCACTGGCGGAATCACTTGCGACACCGCGTGAATACTCAGATGCCGATAGCGCGCTTCTAACACCGCGAGCACCTCGTCAGCCGACATTGGCGGCAACGGAATCACGCTGAACGTCGTGCGAACTTGCGGCTGACTGAGCGCGGCGTTCACGGCATCGGTGGTCCCCGCCATGATCACATGCAATCCGTTGTGCATCAGCATCGGGTCACGCAAATCACGCAGCAACTGACCCGCGTGCTCCGCATCGGCCTCGGTCAGATTCTCAAGATTGTTGATGTGCAGCACCAATCCGCGCGCGTCGCTCGACGTCACGAGTTGCATCAAATCGCGCAGCACACGAGGTCCATCGATCAGCATGTCGCGCGGCGTCGTTGTCGTCACACTCTGGCTCACCGAGACGCCAAATGATACCGCAGACAACCCACCCGCTCTGATGCGCTCGCGCGTGGCACGCACCAACACCTGCGCCGATTGCATCGCAACGTTATCAACCGTCGCCGGCCGGTTCGCGAGAATGACGTCATACACAGCGCTCAGCACCCTGCCAAACAACCCCTCGGCGTTCACACCGGCGACCAGGGCCACGAAGCCATCGGCGGTGAGATAGCCGAGCTCCAAAGCCTTTGCCTTGAATTGCTTCACGAGCGTGGTTTTCCCCACGCCCGGCGCACCGGCAATTGCCCGTCGGGATGAGCTATCTCCCGCTCCTGTAAGACCTTGGATCAGCGTCGCGAGCTCAGTCTGGCGGCCGGTGAACAGGCTCAGCGGGTGCGAAAGATCGCGGTCACCCAGCGGATCCTGCCAGTACGGCGAGGACTGTAAGTTGAAGAAATTCCACGGGTTAGGGAGACTTGGTAGCGCCATGACATGCGTGAGATTGTATTTGTCGCTACGCGAGATGATCGAATATAGCAAATGTATTCGTTTACTACCGAATATTTATTTCCACATCGGATCGAGCTAAGCTATATCGCATATTCAAAGATTGGCCATGTGACAAATATTTTAGTGGAATTCGTCAGATCGAGAAATCAGCCATTAGCGGGTGACCGAACTGAGGAAATCGCGAGTTTGCCCCAAGAGTCGCGGCTCCAATGACCATTCTTGGCGGGGAAACTCCAGACGTGCGCCGGTCGCACCAGGTGAACGCGTAGCCGCAATCGCAGCTTGCTGCACGCGATGCTCATGCATACGCTTCCGGGTCTGCGTGCAATGGCCGCGGCGTTGCTGTGCCGCCCTCTCTCCCCCGCAGCACTATTACGTGAACTCTGACGTTATCATCGCACCTGCATCACGTCGCCACGCATGAACCGCGACGCGACTCCGTGGGGTGATGAACTTCCACTTGTCGGAAGGCGCGACGACCTCTCGGCACTCAAGCGTCTGCTGCAACGCGCAAGCGAAGGCGAAGGCAATTGCGTACTGCTCACCGGTGAAGCAGGGGTAGGGAAATCGCGTTTACTTGCGGCGCTGGTGCAGGAAGCAGAGTCGCGCAAGATGATCATTGCTGCCGGCAGTGCGTTTGCGATGGAGACAGGCGTGCCATACGGCGCATTTGCCGATGCACTCGCTAAACCGTTACGCGCCTTGGATGCGGCCACGCTCACACTGTTGACGCGCGGCGCTGAAGACGACCTACGCGCTGTGGTACCCGGACTTGCCGGCGAGCCACGCATTGCCGCGCACGATACAGAGAACGACAACGGCAATAAGTCGCGCCTGCTCTGGAATGTGACACAGTTCCTCACACGACTCGCAGCGCGCACGCCAATGCTCGTGGTGTTGGATAATGCGCACGACAGTGACGCGTCATCCTTGGAGTTGCTGCATTTTCTTGCGCGCCAGATCGGCAGTGCGCGCATCCTGATTGTGATTGCGTACGTGGACGACGGTCGTGAAGCGAATCCTGTTTTACGCAACATGGTGCGCTCGCTGCTCGCGTCACACGAAGCGAAGGTGCACCGCGTTGAGAGTCTCACGAGTGCCGATCTCGCTGAGTTGTTGAAACGATCATTTACGCTCGCTGATGATGCCGCCGAATCACACGCCAACTCGCTCTGGTCACACACGCGCGGCAATCCGTTTTTTGTTGAAGAATCGCTGAAAGCATTGGCGACAGCGGGGCGCATTCGGAAAAACGGTGCGCAGTGGACAGTGGAAGGCACCACACCAGCCGCGCTTCCGCCTACAGTGCGTGACGCGGTACTCGTGCGGCTAGAGTCGCTGAAACCGAATGCGCTGCGCCTCGCCGAAATCGCTTCGGTGGTTGAGGATCGCGCATCACTTGCGCTATTAGAGCTCGTGTCTGCACTTGACGCCGAGGCGTTTGCTGATGCGATTGACACACTCTGCAGTCGTCGGATTCTAGTTGAGTATCGAGACGCGGAGGATGCGAGTTACGAGTTCGGCCATCCGATCATCCAATCGACGGTGCGCAGTACACTCACAGCGGCCAGAGAGAAGACGCTGCACGTATCAATCGCGAAGGCGCTCGAGACCATTCACGGATCGAAGTCGATTGAGCACGCCGTAGCGATCGCGCGGCACATCGTTCGCGGGCAGAACACCAACGATGATGCGCGTGCATTGCACTATCTCGCGGCGGCGGGTCGGGACGCGCTCGTGCGGCGCGCAGATGCGGAAGCGGTGCGCTGGCTGCACGACGCCTTAGTGCGCGCAGAACGGCTTGGCGATGCGCACGCGACCGCGTCACTGCTCGAAGAACTGGCGACGGCTCAGCTCCGCACCGGCGCCGGACGCGACGCAGTCACACACTGGCAGCGCGCCGAGTCACTGGCCGACATGCGTGGCGACCAGCTCGCGCGCACACGGGTGTTGCATTTGCTCGCCCAGGAAGCAGCTCGCTCCGGCGATGCGCGACGTGGGGTCCTCCTTCTAGCTTCTGCTGAAACGGCTGCACGCGCCGTGCAACGCGACGACCTTGTGATTCGCATTCACGTCGCGCGCGC